>NZ_JAJKFQ010000005.1:1231226-1585599 GCF_020966635.1 Stieleria sp. JC731
AGGCGGCGGCTTATGGAATGGTAGCGGAGCGATGAACGTCAGCGGTGTGACGTTTGAGATGAATACCGCAAGTGGAACAGCAGATGACAATGGCGGCGGCGCTTTGTTTAACAACGGTGGCACATTGACGGTTCAGGACTCGACATTCGTAGGCAACGTCGCTGACGGTCCGCGCGGCGGTGGTGCGGGGATCATGAATGTTGGGTCTGGCAGTTTGACTGTTGTTGACAGCTCTTTTGAAAACAACAGCGCAGCCGGAGCAATGATGGGCGATGGTGGCGGTGCGATATTAAGCACTGTTGGAAATGTTGCTATCACAGGCAGCAGCTATTCAGGAAACACTGCACTGGGAACTTCAGGTAGCGGTGGTGCGATCCTGGTTCGCACAGGTTCGCTAGACATCGAGGAATCGGTCTTCACTGCCAATCAAGCGAACCGGGCCGGTGGAGCCATCGAGATCGGTGCAGTCACATTGCAATTAACCGACGTCACGCTCGGTGGCGGAACGTCTGCTGAAGGGAATTCGGTTGCAGGTAGCGGAGCAAGCCCAGGAAATGGTGGCGGCTTACATGTGACGTTCGATTCAGATGTTTCAATTGTAGGCGGAACGGTTTCGAACAATTCCGCTGTCGAAGGCGGCGGCCTTTGGAACTCCGCAACCGGAACGATGTCCGTCGACGGTACAGAGATTACCAGCAACATTGCGATTGGCGATGATGCGGACACTGGTGGCGGTGGAGTGTTCAACAATGGGGGGGAGTTGTCGATTCTTAATGCGGACATCAGTAACAATTCGGCAACCGGCACCAGTGGTTCTGGCGGCGGACTGTTCAACCTAGGCGGAGAGATGACTGTTGAGTCGACGGTCATTGCAGGGAATACCGCGAATCGAGCCGGTGGTGGTATCGAAGTGACGTCCGACAGTACAACAGTTCTTACAGACGTTTCACTTGGCGATGTAAGTGCCGGTTCCGGGAATTCGGTTAGCGACAATGCGAATCCTGGTAACGGCGGTGGGTTGCACATCAGCGGCAACGGGTTGGTCACCATCATCGGTGGTCAGGTTTCCGGCAACTCCGCGGTCGAAGGTGGCGGTCTTTGGAATTCGCCTGTGGGAACGTTAACAGTCAACGGGACGACGATCGCAGGTAACACCGCCGTTCGCGGTGGAGGTGTTTTCAATGAGGATTCGACTACCGGTACGTTCACTCTCACGAACGTCCTGATCGACGCAAACACGGCGACAGGGGATGAGACCTCTGACGGCGGCGGTGGGATTCACAACTTGGGAACGATGTCAATCGTCGGTTCGACCATCACCGGAAACGTTGCGAGCGGTTCGTCTGGAAGCGGTGGTGGAATTGCCAATGCTGGTGAACTCTCGCTGACATCGACTGTGTTGAATCAAAATATCGCCAATCGTGCAGGCGGGGCCATTGAAGCTCTCGACGGTTCTAAGACGGCGCTAAACAACGTCGACATGGCCGAAAACATTGTGGGCCCCGATGGTAGTGCGTCGCCAGGAAACGGCGGTGCGATTCACGTAAGTGGTGCCGGAAATGTTTCGTTGATCGGCGGAACCGTCAACAACAACACGGCTGCTCGCGAGGGCGGTGGACTGTGGAATGGATCCGGCTCGATGACCATTGATGGCACCACCATCACGTCGAACGTTGCTGCGGGGGATGCCGCCGATGACGGAGGTGGCGGGGTCTTTAACAATGGCGGAACCGTTTCGATCGTCAATTCATCGATCACTGGCAACTCGGCGACCGGTTCGAGTGGATCTGGTGGTGGCCTTTTCAATTTTGGCGGAACCGCATTGATCGAAGGAAGCACCTTCAGTGGCAACATCTCCAACCGTGCTGGTGGTGGCATTGAAGTCACTGCAGACTCAATCACGACTGTGTTGCTTTCCGATTTAGTGTCGAACACTACAGGCCCCGCCGGTTCGGCGGCACCGGGTAACGGTGGCGGGATTCATATCTCTGGCAGCGGCGTCGTCATCTTGGATCGGACGACCGTTAGCGGGAACATCGCTGCTAACGAAGGTGGCGGGCTTTGGAATAGCGGTCAGGGAACGTTGGATGTCCGATCATCGACAGTCGCGGAAAATCAATCGCCCGACGGTGCTGGGATATTCAGCGACGAAGGTTCCGGGACGACTTTGGTGACCAATTCGACGATCGCAAACAATGTCGCCAGTGGAGGCGGTGGCGGTATCGGTGCAGCTGGTGGATCCGTGAATCTGACCAACGCCACGATCGCTGGCAACACTGCCGTTACCGGGGGTGGTATCGAAGTCGATGCGCAAGCAACACTAACGACGATCAATACAATCATCGCGACGAACACCGCGACAACATCTCCAGACGTTTCGGGCAGCCTTGTCAGTCGAGGTGCGAACCTAATAGGAGATTCGTCTGGGGCGACGTGGGTGCCAATGTCTACCGATCTTGTTAATGTTCAGGCCGGCCTTGGAAACCTCGGCGATAACGGTGGTCCGACCGAAACGATCGCGCTGCTTGAAGGAAGCCCGGCGCTTGCTGCCGGACTTTTGGTTGGCTTGACGACCGATCAACGTGGCGTTGCTCGTCCCCAGGGCAACGGACCTGATATCGGTGCTTTTGAATCCGACCTTGATGGCGCCAATCAAAACGTTGCGATGTTATCGATTTCGGTCGCAGCAACGAATGTTTTAGAAGGAAACATTACGAAGCAGTTCACGTTCACCGTAACGCGGACAGGAAACTTGAATGGATCAACCACAGTGGACTATGCGGTCGCGGGCAGCGGCAGCAATCCGGCTGATGCAAATGATTTTGGCGGTGTGTTCCCTACCGGAACCGTCAGTTTCGCAGATCAAGAGAGCACGAAAGAAGTAACGATTTCGATTGCAGGCGATACGGCGATCGAAGCTGACGAGTCGTTCCAAATCACGCTCTCGAACGCATCTGAGAATGCGTCTATCACTACCGGTTCGGTCACTGTGGTCTTGCGTGACAATGACACGCCCGGCGATGGGACAACGCAGATCATCATTCCTGAGCGATTGTTGGGCCCCAAAGTAATTCCCGGAAATAACCAGCCGAACGCGATCTTGTTCCAAGCAAGCTTGGATGCGACTCTGAGCGTCATGCCGATCGGCCGAGTTGATTTGCGAGAGACAATTACGATTCTTGATGGTGACCTTCAGCAGGTAAGCGAATTCACTCGTGGAACGACGTCTGTCGATGTTCAGGCCGGTGAGTTCTACGCAATCATTTTCGAAGCTCAATCGATGGATCGTTTTTACGTCATCCAGTCGAACCGCGGAGTCAATTCAGTCGCCAATGTGATGCCGACCAACATCCTTTCGGCAACGGATACCGACGGAAACGGTTCGACGACTCCGATGGATGCCTTGCGGGTCATCAATCGATTGGCATTGCAAGGTGAAGGTGAACTGGGGCTGAATGACACGTTCTTAGACGTCAATCGCGACGGGCTCATCTCTCCTTCGGATGCGTTGCAAGTGATCAATCGACTTGCGATACAGGAAGCTGGCATTTCTGGGGGCGAAGGCGAGGCGGTTTCAGCAGCGTCAATGACGCTGTTACCCTCTGGCGTTTTCCCATCGCAGAGCAACGATGTCGAAGAAGAGTCGACTTTGCTTGGAACCACCGCAGTTGACCAAGCTATCTTGGACCGATTGGTGGACGATGCTTCTGTGAATGATGAAGGCGATGCGATTACAGGATTCCTCGATGCGGAAGCCGACAGCACCGTCGATTCAATCGACGAAGCGCTGCTGTCTGACGTTCTAAGCTTTGAAGAATTCGAAGCGTTGTTGTTCTAATCGCGTTGCGATGTGAATCCGATTATTCCGAATCGGATGGCGTGATATCGCGAATAGCATCAGTAGATCTCGGCTCGCCGTATGTGAAGAACTGCGGCAAGCGAAGTCAAATTCGAAAGGTGCGGTTCGCCGGGCGCTTTTAAAAGGCGTGGCGGAGTTCAAGGCGAAGGATATCGCTGTACCAGTTGCTCTCGGTCAAGACTGTTCCGTAGCCGACGTAGAGACTGGTGGGTGACGATTGGCAGCAGGAGTTGATCGAAAGTCTGGTGCCGATCTTTAGATTGACAACAGCATCGTTCACCGCCGAGTTCCTTTGCCCGGTCGAATCGCTGCGCAGGCCGCTGAATACGTGCCAACCGACGACTTCTGCAACCGGCGTCACATTTAGCGAACCGTTTTCGAGTGCCTTATAGCTGGCTCCCAATCCGTACCGCAGTACGTTACCGGCGAAGTCTTTTTGCTGGTTAGATCCATTGCCTAGCGGTGCAGTCGATCCATCGATCGGGATCCAGTAACGGAGTTCCGATTCGATTGTCACGTCGTCGGTGGGGCGAATCAAACTTAACAAGCCTGGCTCTAAACTGACGTGATCGGTACTCAGGCTTTTACTTGCGTCGCCAGTCGGAAAGTAGGCTCGCAATTGAGCCGTCAGAAGAGCACTTTCGGATTCCAGTAATGATGCCTTGAAGCCGGCCTGGACGTCATAGAGTCCACCAGCATTCTCGTTGACGATTGGATCAATCCAGCGGAACGGGACTTCTGCGAACAGGGAAAAATTCTCCCATGCATGCCACTCGAGGTAGGTTGCCAGTTCTTGATGATTATCGATTCCGCGTTCCAGCTGAGGTGCACCCGTAACACCATATTGAGCATAGAGAAACTCAGCGCGGTCGGCAAATCGGCTCGAGTAGGCGGCATCGAATCGAAGTCGAATCTGATTTCCCAGCACTGCAGAGTCGATGTAGCCGACTCCGCTATCACCAACAACGATCTGAGCTTGGACGGAATGAGCTGAGAATGCCGCCAAGTAAATGATGGCGACCCCGAGCAGGCCAAGACGTTTGCTGAGCCAGTTGCTCATTTCCCAGACTACTTTTGGCGAGTTAACGGATTGATGTATCGATCAACGAAATTGCGATTTTCGTCTTTATCGGCAAGATCGATTCAATCATTCAACCTTTCCAGAATCGTCTTGTGAAACGCCAAGTGTTGATTGAGAAAGTCTTCGAACTCGGGATTGCTTGGCTGCCGAACAAGAGCGGATCGCTGGGCTTCGATCGCCTGTTCGACAAAACGTTCAGCTGCAAGCCAATCGCCCGTTCGCGAATGAAGAAAGCCAATTCCGCCAAGCAAACGTCCACGCAAGCTATGGAAACGAGCTTCTTTTTCGGCAAACTCGGGGAATTTCACGGCCATCGATTCTAGCTGCTCAATAGCTCGCTCGAACTGCTCCAAAGATTCATCTTCACGACCTAACATTGCCAACGCACCGGCAACACTGTTGGCCGCATTTGCGGATTCATAGAGGTAAATCGGTATACCGGGAAACTCCTCGTGCAGTTGATTGAGACCCTCAAGTGCTTCGCTCGCGTGGCGAAGGGCTGTTTCCTTATTGCCGTCAGAATCTGTGAGAAGCAGGTTTCCCAAGTCCACTTGGGCGACAGCAACCCGAAACTGGTGATCTCGATTGTCCGGTTCCAGTTCCAGCGTTTGTCGCAGGTTGTCGATCGCTTGTTGATAGAATTCGCGAGCACGATCGACCCGATTGGGAACCTTTCGCAACAATACACCCAGGTTTATTTGAGCTCTGGCGAGGTCGGCGAGGATACGCACCTGTTCTGCCGCCAGCAAGGATGCCTTGTCGGATAGTTCTTGCAGCAATGCGATCGCTTCGGTGAGAGATGTTTCCGCGTTGGGAAAATCTCCCGTTTGTGTGAGCAGCAATCCGAGATTGTTTAGTGTTTGGCTGCGTTGTAGTTTCAGATCTGAGTTGCCAGGGGATTGCTGCTGAAGTTCTTTTTGCAGGGCAAGGGCTTGATCAAAATGCACGCGCGCCGATTCAGGTGCGGTGTCTCGCAATGTTTCGGCCAGCATCGCGTGTGACAAAGCCCACTGAGCTTTTAATTCAAAGTCGTCTGGTGATTCACGAAGCAACGAGTCCAGGACCTCAATCGCATCGTGGAACGCCAGTTCGGCTTCTTCTGTTTCACCCAACAAGCTATGCAGAAGTGCGATTCGGTAGCGTGTTCGAGCGTATTGATTCCACAACTGGGGATTGCTGGGGCGTGATTGCGAGAGCCGTTCATAAAGAGACAACGCCCGATTGAGCAACTCACGCCTAGCGGTTTGCATTTGTGGAACGTGTTCTAGTGAGTCACTTGCATAGCTTGTGACCATGTTGTGAATGACGTTTAACGATACCGAGAAGAACTCTTCGGCTTCCTCCCTAGCGTCACGTTCACGCTGAACATGTTTTCGAAGTTGAATGGTTGAAAGAAGCGAGATGGTTGCGACCATGATCAGTAGCATCGCAATACCGCTGGCCATCGCAGCAACCAAGGGATTCCGTCGGCACCAGCGAATCGTTCGTTCGACACGGTTGACCGGCCGCGCCAGAATTGGTTCTCCGTTCAAATAGCGATTTAAGTCATCGGCGAGGTCAGATGCCGAGGCGTATCGTTTGGACGGATCTTTGGCCAAAGCCTTTAGAGTGATGGTTTGCAGATCCGCATCGATCGCACGATTCAATTCTCGTGGTTCGACCGGTTCTTCATCAATCACTTGACGCAGGGTTTCTATCGCATTGGCCGATCGAAACGGTGGGCGACCGGTGAGACAGAAGTAGAGCGTTGCACCCAATCCATAAATGTCACTCTGTTTGGTACAACGAGATGCATCTTGGGCTTGTTCGGGTGACATGAACGAGGGCGAGCCCATCACCTCGCCGGTGTGTGTGCTGCTGGCGATCTCGTCATCGGTCGCTTTTGCCAAACCGAAATCGGCAACGTAGGGACGTTCTCCAAAGTCGTACTTGCGATCGAGGCTTCGTCGGTCGGTGGTCGCAAGTTTTGTCTGTTCAGGTGTCGTTGCTTCGGTTGGCCCAAGAGTAGCCGAGTTCGATCTTCGGTTTACACGCACAAGAATGTTTTGCGGTTTCAGATCACGGTGAAGAATTCCATTCTGATGTGCGTGATCAATCGCAGAGGCAACTTTGGACATTAGCGCGGCGACGCGTCGGTTTTCGATGGGGCTGTCCTGGACGACTTTTGAAAGACTTGGCCCCTCGATGTATTGCATGGAGTAGTAAAGTGTCCCTTCCACTTCACCGACATCGTAGACCGTGACCACGTGATCGTGATCCAGGCGGGCAGCCGCTTGTGCTTCGACACGGAACCGATTCTTCCATATTTCTGCTCGCTCTGGGGCCAACATCGATAGTTGGTCAGGACGAATCAGTTTTAGAGCGACAATGCGGTGAGCACTTTTTTGTCGAGCTTGGTACACCAATCCCATTCCACCGGAACCAATCTGACGCAACAGTTCATAGTCACCAAACTCGCCGACGAAATGGTGTTGGGGTGCACCTTGGACTGCAATTCCCGAGATTGCCCCTGAGTCCAGCACTTGGGTTTGGGGCAAGGTTGTGTCACTGTTGGGATCAGCTTGCGTGGGTGATGTCGGCCTCGCCGGATTCAGATCCGTTTCGACACTGGTCAGATCCGATGGCCACGATAAATCGATTTCACCGAGCAGTGTGTCAATTTGCTCATCGTCTGGTGTCGACGCATCGGCCAATCGTTCAAGTTTTTGTTGACATAATTCACAGTTACCCACATGGTCAAGCAAAGCATCAAGTGCTTCGTCCTGAGTCGCATCAGCACTGTCGATAAGTTTTCGCAGTGACTCTTCGGTGGGGCAGTCTGTCATTGTTGGCGAGGTGGAAGTTGTTCGGCTTGCTCCAAAATCGCGACCTCTTCCTGAAGCATTTTCTTGACCTTGCTTTTTGCAACCCAGATCGCGCCAACTTTCATCTCAAGAAGCTCGGCAACCTGTTCACCGGAGCGACCGTTGCGGGTGAGTTCTTCGAATGCCTGCCAAGTTTTCGGTTGGACGCGATTGCGAACACGGACCATGGCCTTCTCAAGCAACTCCCGTTTCCATTCGGCCTCCAGTTGCTCTGCGAATTGATCGCCATCACTGTGCTGCTGCAACAACTGATGGACGACGGTGTCGCCGGTGACGATTGCTTGGCGTTTTCGTTTTGACAACAGGTCAGCCCATGTACGTCGGGCGATAGTCCTCAGAAAGCCACGGAATTTTAACCGGTCGTCGTATTCAAATGAGGCGACTTGTCGTGAGAAAGCCATGAGGACTTCTTGCACAACGTCATCTGCATCTGAGGCTTGCATACCCCAACGGCGGCACCATGCCGCAACGAGTGGTGCATATCGCGACTCGAACCGAAGCCATGCTGCCGCATCGTTCGGTTGCGATCGAAGTTGCCCAAGCAGGGTTGGGCTGGTCGAAAGGCCAGATTCTTCGCTCACGACATTCGCCAGAAAACAAATTCTCAGAAAAACAGAGAATCGCCATTAGGATTGCGAGATCTCCAGGAAGTACCTGCCAAGAAGACGGCTGGCACCGGACCTCAGTATAGGAAAAGGGCGAGCAAAGTCGAATCGGGCAATTTCGAATCGAGCAACGCAACTGCGTCCAAAAGGAGATACTCATGCTTTCCAAAGCTGAATTCGTCAGCCAGTTTACATATGAGCTTAAACGTGACTACCTTTGCCACAACGCTTGGTATGCGAAGTACGTGCGGGATTGGACGAAAGAAGATATTCTGACTGTGTTGATCAATGCTGCGTACAAGCTGTATTGTGCGACGGCAACGAACGCCTTGGAGTTAACGATCCTTGGCGGGACCGAAATCCGCACGGACTCGGCCCTGGTTAGAGGATTTGGCGTGACGGCAGCCAACGGCATCCAGGATGCGACTACGCGTAAAATCGTTCTGGACGAACTTGTGCGTCGCGATGTCGCGAACAAAAGCCAATTCATCAATGACGCGAATCCAGCGATTCGCCCGCAAAAGTACAATCGCATCACCAAAATCGGCAGCATCCTTAGCGAAAAGCATTGGAGTCCCATTCTGAATGATACGTTGATCATCGGGGCGACCACCGCTGGACAGCAGTTTAAGTTGGCGTTGACGGCCGAGGAACAAGTGGATTGGCATCACACCAACGGGCGAAAAGTCAATCGCGTTGCGGTTCTGCGAGCGAACTTTGACAAAAACGAATGCAAGAACGCTTGGAAGGCGTTTTTCCGTTCCAACATCCAGATGTTCTTCAGAGACGGAACGCCGCGAGTATTTGCACGGGAGTTGATCGGTCTCTGTGCGTTCGGGTATCAGCCTGATTTTTCGTGGCATGAACTAGGGTTTAGACGGACAAAAGCTGGGAAAAAGATCACACCGACGTTCCGCAAATACCTCAGCGCGTTGGTCGATGCCAAGTTTCAAGACAATGACCGGGAAGAAATTTTGAAAACGTTGGGGACGTTCCTGTTCGGTGACAACAAGGCATTGACTATAACTTCGTCAAATAAACCGAAGGTCGTGGTAACCGCTTGAGCGACTCGCTTTGGTCGCGTTTCGCGCGACCCGCAATTCGTTGAAGCAACGACATCGCGTCTTGCCAAGGTTTGGTTCTGTTGCGACCTGTTTTGAAAAGAGAGATTCATTGCGTTTTGGGATCAAGGATCTTCTGGGAATCACTTTGCTGGTCGCACTTGTGCTATTGCTGGTTCGAGGAAACCAGCAAGTTCAACAGACGACGTTGAAAATCGTCGAGGTTGAAACGCGTCGTGAAAATGCAGAGATTGATCTCGAAAGAGCGAAAAACAATCTCACCGATATTGACGCTGAACTTGACTACTTCAAAGAAATAGCAAGGCTTCACGAGGATGCACTTCCGGCCTTTGAGAAGATCAAGAGTAAATACAATGCCATTGATCCCAAGCCGGAATGGATCGGCTATCGAATACAACCCGTCTTGATCGATCAAGTCGGTCAGATGAGGTGGGCGTTTCGGATTTCGGTACCGAAGGAATTTCCCGTCTTTCTAAGGTCTGCGGTGGTTTCGCTCGATTCCCTACCGAGCCAAACACGTACCGGATTGGATAGCCAGTCGTGGATTCAAGATCCGTCTACTTCTGGCTTCGCTCCACATGAGATTCAGATCACGCCGGGGATCCACGAAATCGCAATGACAACGACGAGTGGAAAGACGACGACGGTCGCTCCGACCATCGAGATTTCTCTTGATGGAAACAGGCTAATGCATGCGACTGTTCAGGACCCAGGGTATCAATTTCGTTCGACAATGAGTACCGCACCGAAAGAGCAACGCAACTTTCAGTTGAAGCCGTATGCGACCTCTCGTGCCCCCTCCACATAGTTTTTAGTTCGCATCGATGTAAAAAATGAAACTCAGAAGTCCGACTCTCTGTTCAAGGATTTTGAGTTTTGGCTGTGGCTGTCAAGTACTCCGATGCCAGACGCCTTCGAGGGCTATTCTCATTTAGACTCAAAAGCGAAAGGGGAGGCCGATGAGTCGTCTCAATGAGAGCCAGCCCAAGGCAGAAAAGAGCTGGAGTTCGTACTTGCGATTCGCAGTGTTCGTGATTCTTTGTTTCGGCCTGCTGCTCGCTTACGCGGCGAAGTGGTCCCAGATGAAGAAACTTGATCAGCAATTGGAAACCCTTCAAGCAAAGATAGATGCGCTGGCTTTAGAAAGAAGTGAGCTAGCCGAGCAAGAGGCTGCGGTAGACCAAGCGAGATCAGATGCTGATTTACACAATCGCCATTTAAAAACGATCGCACGGTACTGCGCCGAACCGAGCGATTTTTGGCAGACCGATTCTGATTTGGGAATCTGCATTGTTCAGCAAAGTCAGCAGATGAACGGAGTCGTTCGCCTATTGGTCCCTGAAGGAGAGCATCAATTCAGTTTCTTGATGGAACGTCATTTGGATAAGGCGGAGTCACCAGATCTGACAGTCAAAGAAGAATTCACGCTCCTTGGTCCGGCTGCCTATGAAATCACGTTGGATCTTCCACGCGACGAAGATGGAAAGCACGGCGATTCGAGAGTTTTGTCGCTACTGATTTCTTCTTCGGATCCGCAGTTCACGCCTGTACGCAAAGTCTTGTTGCCTGATCCAATTCCTGTACCAACAAGTTCAAGCTCTTCACATTTTGAAGGCCCTAGTCCGGCCTTCTTTCCCAATCAACTGACGCTGAACCCGATCGACGAAAAACCAGGCTTCGTGCTGAATAAAATTACTTGGTCGTCGTCTCCAAAAGCACAGCCACGTTTCGATCTGAAATTCGAGATGCGTCTAAAAAGCGAAGGCCCAAGGGTCATACCAGCACCAGATCGCTGGAGCTACGTCTACTGGCCAGATAAAAAAGAGATCAAATACATAGGGAAGGGACGCTTTGAAGTCCTTCCCTGAAATGTGGGATTGCGATTTCGGTATTGCGTACGGTCCGTGTACAACCTTTCCCGCTTTTAGCGGACCGGTCCAATGGACAGTTCCCAAAGATGTGCTCGGCAGAGATCGCACCAAAAAAAATGGTTCATTGGCAAACTAAGATCGTGATCGTCCAGGTCATCGGATTTGATCCGGCAAAAAGCGGGTGATCATTGTTGTGGATGTTTTTCTGGTGTCAGTTCTGCAAAATACTGACATGCGGTATTTCGGCAAGCACTGCGACCATCAGACTTCTACCGATCAGGCGGACTCTATAATCGAAGGACGAGGCGGTCAGCCACACTGAATCGGAGACAGGTATGCCATTTCAAGGCAATTACGCGAATCTGGTTTCTCAGCATAGTGAAGCTCATACTCGACTGATTCGTGACTACGACGGTCCCAGTTCAGACTTCGACTATATCGTGGTCGGCTCGGGAATGGGCGGAGGAATCGTTTCTGACGATCTCGCGGATCGAAACAAAGGTAAGCGAATTCTTACGGTTGATTCCGGCTCGTTTATCTATCCGACCCATGTCTACAACATCAGCAGGATTCCCAATAATTCATTGGCGCCCCATTTCGGTGTCGATAATTTCAGGCAGAACGAAACGCCTCAACATTTCATCGGCGGAAAGCCTCAGCTTGCCTTCGGTGGTCGATCGATTTTTTGGTCTGGATTGATACCAGAAGTTCAGGATTGGGAACTTGAATTTTTTCCTGACAACGTGCGCCGTGATCTTTCGGCGGGCTATCTCAAGCTCGCCGGAGAACGAATGAATGAATCGATTTCGCTTGGTGATAAGGCCAATCAGATTGTCGAACACTTTCGACGAAGCTCACTCAATGAAGACTTTCACATCGTTGAAACGCCACGTGCTCTGCATCAGCCTTATCTAAATCAAGATGGAACACCGAAGGACAAGTATTTTGTTGAGCCCACAGGCGTATTCAACACTGCGGAACTGCTGATCAATCAAGTCGGGTTAACTCACCCACAAGTGAATCTCGATGGAGCCGGGCTATTCATCAAGTTGAACAGCTTTGTCGAAGCGATTAACAGCGTCCCGCATGGCTGGTACGAAGTGAAGACGACAAATACGGTGACAGGGGAGCAGCGAAGTTTCTACAGTCCCAAAGTAGTCATCGCCGCCGGATCCACGGAAAGTCCAAAACTAATCAATCGCTCCTCTGTGTACGGTGAGCTACCGTCAAATGTGAGAGGGCTTGTGGGATTTGGTTTGACAGACCATCCGGTTACCGGTGAATCTCAAGCCTATGTAAAGTCATTCGGGACAGATCAGAAACCAATCTCTCGCTATGACCATGCGAAGATCATTTTCTATTCGCGTGGCAAGCTAGATGGAAACGGGCACGTAAAGTATCCGTTCAATATCGAGATGAATGTCAACCATGAGTATTGGCATCTGCGAAATAACGATCCGTCGGCCGATCCTATTCCCGATGACACCAGCCAATCGCGGGTGGATATCAAATTTAGTTTCGCGAACTGTCTTGATGATCAAAACGGGATTCATTCCCATGCCAACGATGGGTATACGCCGCATATCAGTTTCAAAAGATTTTCGCAGCTCGATGACCTTTTGAATTCACGTTTTCCTGCGGTAGCTGGGTGGCAGAAAAATCACGCCGAATTTATGAACCTCCTGAATCACACACGCAACCGTGTATTCTCCGAGTTCAACGATGTGCAATTCATCACAGCACAATACGGAGGATTTTCGGGTGAGCAGTGGCCATTTGGCTGGGGGACCGTTCATCATGCCTGCGGCACACTGCGAATGCCTTGGAAACCCGACCGTCAATCCGATTTTGAGTACCAGTCGGTGGTCGATGAAAACTTGAAGGTCAATGGCACGGCGGGGATGTATGTCTGCGATATGTCGGTTCTGCCATTGAGTACCGCGGCGAATCCAGTGCGCACGTTGGCGGGGCTAGCTCTGCGGCTTTCAAACCATCTTTCGTAGCCACTGAAACCGCTTGGCTTGGATTCGGTCGCCTCCAGATTGAGGCGAAATTCGCAATGTGGTACCGACCATACGCGTTGGAAAGTCCAGCCGACTTTTAGCTGGCTTGGCCCAAGACCAAGCTCAGCACGACGCAGCTAACTTTCGTTTTCGGTTGCCGACAAGCATTCCGGTCAGGGCTGCGAAAATCGCAAATGCGCCCGGCTCTGGCGTGCTCGAAGGAGGGTTATCGGGTGGAGTTGAGACGACCACACCTGCGTAGTGTCCACTCTTACCATCTGCAGTAACTGCGTTCAGATGTACCGCTGCCACGAATGGAGACACCATTGGTTGATTTCCTCCGCTGAAGTTGAAGGATTGGGCGGTTAACCCAACTCCAGCTATCTCATATACCGACTTCGAGTCAGGTAGAAACGGTGGATCACTACCGGGAGGAGGGAAGTCGAAGTAGACATCTGCTCCCGCCAACCCTCCTGAACCAACACTATTCGCACCCCAGAAAATTGATGGATTACCGTTCTTGGTAGCTTTGACGCCTTCGAGATAGCTAATGCTAGTTATGGACTGTGCTGGGTTCAGGTTAAACACGATGTCGTTTAATTTGGTGTCTTGACGTACTCCAAAACCACCATTGAAGTCGATTGTCATGCGGACCGTACCTGGTGTACCCATGTCATCAAACACGACAACAATAGCGTCCGACGCAATGGTACCTGCCATCGAATTAGTAAGTTCCGCCCCGCCAAGTTCGATTGTTAAGATTCCGGCGTGAAGCGAACTAGCGGAGAGAATACAAAAACCGATAACCAGCGATCTTATGCCACTGAACATCAATGCTACTCCAATTACTTTCAAAAGTGCGGCCTGGGTGCCCCTCTGCTGGATTGTCGCGGTGTAGCTCTGGTGTTCAAGTGGTTATTTCGGATATCCGCCAAGATTTAATTTTGTTTTGGCCGTGATGGCTTCACGGCTTTCAAATAAATCGAAAAGCAATGTGCATGAGTTCACTCTTTAGGTGATGGCTCGTCGCTGGTTTGTCATGTGTATCAACACGATCGGTCCTACTAGATCGTCGGAATAGCCGGTCGGGCGTTAGTCCCGGTTGCTTGTGTGATAACCGCCGCTAGCGCGGTGCGGCTCATGGGGTCTGATTACCGTATTAGCCGATGGGCGTTAGCCCCGGTTGTCCAAGCGATAACCGCCGCTAATGCGGTGCGGCTGATGGGGCCAATGCCTGGTTGGAATTTGGAAGGGCGGATTGGGTGTTGGCCTGGGTTGCTCGTGTGATAACCGCCGCTAACGCGGTGCGGCTCATTGGGTCTGATTATCGTATTAGCCGACGGGCGTTAGCCCCGGTTGTCCAAGCGATAACCGCCGCTAACGCGTTGCGGCTGATAGGGGGCCAATGCCTGGTTGGAATTTGGATTGGCGGATTGGGTGTTGGTGCGGGTTGCTTGTGCGATAACCGCCGCTAGCGCGTTGCGGCTCATGGGGGCTGATTGTCGTATTAGCCGACGGGCGTTAGCCCCGGTTGTCAAGCGAGAACCGCCGCTAATGCGGTGCGGCTGATGGGGGCCAAACCTACTTTTCAGTTGATGGAGCCTCTGCGGCGACTTTGATTAGACCGTACTCACTGCGGAAGTAAAGTGCGTTGCCGCTGACTGCTGGGCTGGCCAGTACGGTTTCTCCCAAATTCGATTCGCCGATGACTTCGCCTTCATCACCACGGTCCGCGACCACGACGACGGTTCCGTCCGACGAGACAACGTAAATTCCGGTTTCGGTCAGCACAGGCGTCGCCCAAACATTTTCCAATCGGCCCAGCCGTTCCTGCCACAGAACGGATCCATCGCTGACCGATCCGGCGATCAACACCGATCCGCGCCCCATGTAAAGACGATCTGAAGATGCAACAGGGCTGCAGCGTTGTGGTCGTAGCTTGCTGCTTTCCCATTGGATTTCGGCGTTTACACCCTTGTTGGATTTGTCGTCAAAGTCGGCTGACGCGACGCGGATCGCGGTGGTGGACTGTCCTGGGACAATCAAATACGGCGCTGCGTATGTTGCTGATGCGGTTCCGTCACCGGAGACATCAAAGTGTTCAACGGTTTTGCCTGTTTTCGGATCAATAAAGTCGATTCCTCGGCCGTTGTGCATCGACACCAACCAACGGCGTTCATCGACATGCACCGGTTGTGGCGAGGACCAGTTGGACGAAGCGGATCGTTTGTTGGTCCAAAGTGTCTTTCCGGTTTCGGCATCAATGCCAGCGGCGAACGAGTCCCCTTGGTTTTCCAGCTGTACGATGACCACGCCATCGACCACCGTTGGTGAACTACTCATGCTGATGTCGTTACCCGTTTTAGGATGGTCGACTGCAAGAGCTCGGTACCATTGCAGGTGGCCATCCAGGTCGTAGCAGATCAGGTCGCAGCTACTGAAGAGAGCAAAGATTCTTTGCCCATCGCTTGCTGGCGTTGGCGATGCGTTTGAACTGGTTGGGTGAGTAAAAGGACGCCCGGTGGCTCGCATCGGACGTGACCAGAGCATCGAGCCATCGCTGGTTGAGTATGACTCAACATAGAGGTCGCGTTCGTCTTCTCCGGCACAGCCCGTCACGATGACTTGATCACCGATGACCAGTGGCCCGCCGATCCCACGACCGGTCGTCGAAACTCGCCATGCGATATTTTCACCGGATTCGGCATCAAACTTTGCAGGTGTCGAAGACTCCGGTGCGAAGGAACGTCCGTCTCCTCGGAATCCTAGCCAGTCATTGGCGATCAGGGACGATGTCGAAAGTCCAACCGATACGGCGAAAACGAGCAGGCGAAGTGTTTTTGCGGGGACTTTCATGGCGATGCAAATGCGGTCTTCGGGTGAGCTGGATGGTGAGCGATTATTGTAGCGGATTGGCGAGAATCCGGGATCTCGCTAGTTTGACGCTTACCCAAACGTCTTGTTTGTTTGTCAGTTGCCCAGCGCCCAATCCCAAAGCGGCTGATTGGCCGTCTCGTTTGATGGATTCCATCGATTTGCATCGCCGGTTTGTCTGGTTGGGTGTTCTTTGACTTTTCCGCTACCTTGAATTGACCACTGAGTCTCGATGTCAAACGTTGACCCACAATTGGTTGATGCTGATGTATCGGAAGCAGATGATTCCGATTCGATCCCTGAGTTCATCGACCGTCTTTATCGAGAGTCATCGCGCCGAGTCTTTGCCTCGCTGGCACGTTGCTTGGGGGATTTGGATCTCGCCGAGGACGCTTTGCAAGATGCCTTTACACAGGCAGCGACTCAGTGGACCCAAGACGGTCTTCCGGACAATCCGATTGCCTGGTTGATATCCACGGGCCGATTCAAAGCGATCGACCGAATCCGCAAGGACTCAAAAATTGGACAAAACGCGGCATCGATTTCGGATCGAATCCAGCGAATCGCGGCGATCAATTCTGAGCGGGGCGATCAATCCATTGAGGATGATCGGTTGCGGTTGATCTTTACCTGTTGCCACCCGGCGATTGACCGAAGCGTGCAAATTCCATTGACGTTGCGAGAGGTTTGTGGGCTGACAACCGAGGAGATCGCGAGTGCATTTTTGACAAAGCCTGCGGCGATGGCTCAGCGGATCGTCCGCGGCAAATCCAAGATCCGAGACGCGAACATTCCGATAACGATTCCGGAACTGACTGAACTGCCTGGCCGACTGGATGTCGTGTTGTCGGTGGTCTATCTGATTTTCAATGAAGGCTACTGCGCATCCAGCGGTGATTCACTAACACGTGTCGAACTTTCATCCGAAGCGATTCGGTTGGGACGACTGCTGGTGGAACTGAGTCCTGATCCGGAAGTCAAAGGATTACTGGCGCTGATGTTGCTGCACGAGTCACGCAGGCAATCTCGCACCGATTCCGAAGGAAATATAATCCTGTTGGAAAAGCAAGATCGTAGCCGTTGGGATTCGGAAATGATTGCGGAGGGACGACGTTTGGTTGAGCAGGCGATCGCGTCTCGTCGAGTCGGTGGCTATACGATTCAGGCAGCCATTTCGGCGGTCCACTCAGAAGCGCAGTCGGCGTCCGACACAGACTGGGCTCAAATTGTGGCTCTTTACGATGTCTTGATGTTGCTGGAAGGCTCGCCGGTGGTCGAGCTAAATCGCGCAGTTGCGGTGGCGATGCGTGACCAGCCGAGTGCCGGTGTTGAGCTAATCGAGCGAATTCATCAACGGGGGCAGTTGCTCGAATACGCTCCGGCATTTTCCGCCTTGGCTGAATTGCAAAGGCGATCTGGTCGTTCTGCGGTAGCCGCCGAATTGTTTCGAAAGGCGCTTGAGCTGACAACGCAGCAATCCGAGCGTCGATTCCTTCAGCAACGAATTGATGAGATGGAAAGTTAGAGACGAATCTTTGAAAACTTAGTCGTATTCTGTCGATCGATCGCCTGACGATTCGACTGACTCTTATTCGCAGTGCTCGCCTACCGGATATTTGAAATTCGCTTGCGCGTCTCGTTCGTGAATCCACGACCGTTCGGCATTCTGCGATCCCCAACGGCATCAACGTTTCTGTGCTCAATAATCAAAGGAATCCAAACATGGGTCACACGGCTAACCTGTCGGCGCCACCAACTGTCACGACCTACTTGTTCTTCGCGGGGCGTTGCGAAGAAGCGATCGATTTTTACCAGCAGGCACTAGGTGCCACCGTGGTTTCGAAGCTACGTTGGAGCGACTCACCAGATCCCCATGCCTGCGCGAGTGTTGCTGATGACTGGAAAGATAAAATCATGCATGTCAGCTTTAACGTTGGCGAAACGCTCGTGATGGGGTCCGATGGTTCGGGCAGTCCTGCGGAGAAG
The DNA here is from genome assembly GCF_020966635.1 of Stieleria sp. JC731. Taxonomy (NCBI): domain Bacteria; kingdom Pseudomonadati; phylum Planctomycetota; class Planctomycetia; order Pirellulales; family Pirellulaceae; genus Stieleria; species Stieleria sp. JC731. The sequence goes on from NZ_JAJKFQ010000005.1 coordinate 1,249,452, forward strand.
TCCGCGGGGTTCGAGGGCTTTCGATTAACTTTAACCCTCGCGAGCAAGTCCGATTGCAGTGCGGTCTTTGATGCGCTTTCGGCTGAAGGAACTGTTGACGTGCCACTTGCCGAAAGCTTCTTTTCGCCGATGTTCGGAATGGTGACCGACAAGTTTGGTGTTGCTTGGATGGTGATGATGCAGGGTGAGGTCAGCTGAAAAAGCCCATTTGGATTTGCCAACAGGTTAGGTTTGCCAATAGGGAGCAATGTGATGAAGTATATGTTGTTGATCTATGGAGCAGAAAGCGATTGGACCGAGTCCGAACGCACGGAATGTATGCTGGAATCGAAACGGATCAGCGATGAATTGAAAGAGCAGGGAATGTTGATCGATAGTGCTCCGCTGCACAGCGTTTCGAGCGCGACTTGCATTCAGGTTCGCGATGGCAGACGGCTAACGACTGACGGCCCATTCGCCGAAACCGCTGAACAGCTTGGAGGGTACTATCTGATCGACGTCGAAGATCTTGATGAGGCGATCAAGATTGCTGAGCGTTTGCCGCCAGCAAGCAAAGGGACTGTTGAAATTCGACCCCTGTTTCCGATCCCGAGCGCGTAAATCGCTATCATGGCGGTCTCCCCAGAAATTGCTCCGGTCACTTTCGGGCGAATTTTTCCGGGATCGTTGGACCGCGCCTTAGACTTGGTTCGATCGGGCCTACCTTTTGTGGGATAATGTATCGTCGGAACGTGACGCTGGAGCGTCCTTCGCTGTATGTTTGCAGCGTGTGGGACGCGCAGGGTAACGCGTTCATGTTCGATGCCAGCACACTACGATCCTGGTACACGATGAGTGGACCGGAAGGTCTGGCTGATATGGGCACCGATTCACCGATAGAGTTAGGCTGTCAGTTGTCCTTCGGCTGTTTCACTTGTGAACTGCGCTAAGGCCATACCGAACGAAGGGATTGAAGATTTTGTGCTGTTGTCGATGCAAAACCATTTCCCCTGTCTTTCGCATTTGAGATAGATAGGAGATCGTTTGATGAGCATTCGCTCCGACACGAAATCGTGGCAACGCTGGTTTGCCGGTCGCAACGAGGCACTGATGTTCTGCCTTGCGCTTGTGTATTTGATCTGCGTCGCGATCTTGATCGTGGTCTGGGTCGACATGCCCGGGTTGAAACAAAGTGCGGTTGAAACGCTGGGCGAGGGTAATTTAGACGAGCCTTCTCTGTTTCGTTATGCGATCGGCCTTGAACACGTTGTCGTGTTCCTGATGGGATTGGTTTGGATCGTGACGATCGCGGAGTCCATCGTTCACTGGTCCACAAGGCCTTGGGATAGCGAGATGCGGAAGCATCACTTGCAAGGCTTGTTGTTTTGTCTTTGCCCTGCCCTTCGGATGGGAGCGAGCAGCCCAGAGATGCATGGTCGCATTTGGTTGCCGGGGTTTGGCTGGCGGCAAGGCGGGCGTAGGCTTCAACGTCAACTGGAACGCAAATTCAGCGTCCCGATGATGATCGTGGCGCTACTGATCATGCCGATCCTGGTGGTCGAATTCTTCATGAAAGACCAAGTCGCGGCCTATGGATTGCTGCGATTGTTTCTGCATATGGGAACCGGGGTTATTTGGTTCGCATTTGCGGCTGAGTTCATTCTGATGGTTTCGATTGCTGAAAAGAAGATTCAGTATTGCAAAGATCATTGGATCGACTTGGCCATCATCTTAATTCCGTTGGTCTCATTCCTACGGTCGCTCAGTTTGGCCCGCACGACAAAGCTGGCAAACCTGGTTCGGTTTCAGCAATTGTCAAACGCCATGCGTGCATACCGTTTGCGTGGAACCGCGATCAAAGCGTTCCGAGTGTTGGTGTTGTTTGACATTTTTGAACGCTTGTTAAGCCCCAATTGCGAACGTCGCATCGAAAAGATGGAAGCGCAGCTCGAGGAGCTTGAAAAGCAATCACGGTTGCTACGTCAGCGAATTGCCAAACTGAAAATTGAAGCGTCGGAACAGTCAAGCGATGGTGACTCGACGGTCGAGTCTACATCTTCGACATAGAAGGCCTGCTAAGATGCCGTTGCCGTTGAAAGGGATTTCTTTTTGCTGAACCTTTTGACCAAAAGGTAAAACGCGATCGCAGCGAATATGCCACAGCCATCTGCGAACAAGTCCCAAACGTCTGGGTGCCGTCCCGGCGAGAAACGTTGGCTCCATTCGTCAACGCAACCGTAGAGCAGCAGCAGTGTCGCGATTCCACCAAAACGGTAAAGGTTCGGGTATCGGTGTTTCCGGTTGGTGTGTGTGACGTAGCACAGCAAGAGGGATAGCACGAAATAGCCGGCGAAATGTTTCGACTTGTCGTGCAATTCTGGAGTGATCAGTGTCGTCGATGGTAGGTGTGTTCCGGCAAAGAGTACAATCCAGTACGACACCAGCAGGATGACGCCGAGACGTAATCCAAGTATCTTGATTCCAGAGACGGGACGCATCGCTTCCGTTCGTTATTTTGCGTTTGTGAGAATGTGAAATGAAGTGCCGATGGTGTCGGCCTTGATCGCTCGTTGGCTGTTTTTTGCACCCAAACCAGAGAACATCAAACCGGCGATCAATGAATCGGCTAACAATGTGCCGCCAAACAGTACTTAGGACTACCAGTCATGGACAGCTTCGATCGATGCGGCAACCACCGCATTGGGGCAGTTAGCATGCACGTCAACCGAAGTGCAATACAATAGGCCGTAGCGGGCGTAAATTTTACCTGACGAACTTTCTTGGACGAGGATTCTGTTTTGAAACGCTGCCAACCTCTCGCGTCACATATCGCAATTTGCGTCGCCGTAGTGGCGTTGACCACTTTCGGTACCAGCAACCTCATGGCGCAAGAAGCCTCAACTGGTGCCAAACCACCCGCATCCAGTCAATCCAAGGATAGTTCTAAAGACGAGGCGGATTCAAACGCCAAAAAAGATTGGATTTCACTGAATGATCACTGGAAAAAATGCGAATTTGGCGGCGATGGTGAAATCACGATCAAAGACGGGCATATTCGTATGGAATTCGGTCAGCCGCTGACTGGCGTTCGCTGGGGAGGCCCCTTCGAAGGCGAAAAGGATGCCAAACCCAGTGAAAGTCAGACCAGTGATGTCAAAGCTCTGCCACGCAACAACTATGAAGTCCGTTGGGAATGCCGCCGAGATCGCGGTGTCGACTTTGTTTGTGCAATGACGTTTCCGGTCGGCAAAGAGGTCGCCAGTTTGGTGATGGGGGGCTGGGGCGGTGGCGTGACCGGAATCAGCAGCATCGACGGTCATGACGCCAGTGACAACGAAACGACGATGTTCAAAGCCTATGATGACGAGCGTTGGTACAAAGCACGGGTGCGTGTCGAAGATGTCCAGATCACCGTCTGGATCGATGACATCAAAATGTTCGATGTGCCTCGCAAAGATCGCAAGTTCGATATTCGCTTTGAAATGGATCCGTGCACGCCTTTGGGGATTGCCAACTTCGAGTGTGATTCGCAGTTTCGTAATATCGCTATTCGACGTCTAAAGCCCAGTGAATTGGCGAAAGAGGATAGCGACGAATAGGGTCAGTGCATCTTCGGATGCTTTGTCGATTTGATACGTGTAGAACCACGCTTCTGATTGTGCAAGCGTCGTATCGATCCGTGAACTAATAACGTCAAGCCTCTACCGAGTGCGGAGGCGAGCCCTCAATTCGACCAGTGAATGCGATCCGTTGTTCGCCCTTGGCAAACACGCCTGACATTCGCATTCTCACTCTCCAAATGACAATCTTGGCAAGATGCCGAAATGGGAAGTTTGAACCAGCAAGATATCGATGAGCACTTCATGGGCCGCGCTCTTGAGTTGGCGCAGCAAGCCGCGTTGGCGGATGAAGTTCCTGTAGGCGCGATCATCATTCGTGAACATCAAACGATCGCCGCGGCGGCCAATGAAAGGGTTGCGCTGAAGGACCCAACGGCACATGCGGAGATGATTGCGATCACACAAGCCGCGGCGGCGTTGGGAGATTGGCGACTGGAGAAATGCACGCTCTATGTCACGCTGGAACCTTGTCCGATGTGTGCCGGAGCGATTTTGCAGAGCCGCATACCTCGTGTCGTCTTTGGGGCAACGGACCCGAAAGGCGGCGCCGTGGTTAGTCTTTTTCAGCTTTTGTCGGACAATCGATTGAATCACCGATCGGAAATCTGTTCTGGGATCATGGCTGATCGATGCGGTCAAATCTTGACCGATTTCTTTGCCAGCAAGCGAGCGTTGGGCAAGAAGTAGTTGGCTGTTTCACGACGGAGTGTGATGTCGTATTGGAACTGTGGCCGTTTTCTGCTTTTGCCGTGAAAGACGCAGCGATATCACGTTTTTGGTAGCCGTTTGATTGGTCAACGGGAATCAAATTCCTGGCATTTCGCAGTCGTTTTGTTTCACAACTGAGTCGCTGGTCAGTGCAAACGGACGACGTTTCAGGCCGGATGTTAAACTGTGACGATTCCCAAGATTCTCGCACTTTTGCTACATCTGGCGATAAACAGGCTAAGCACTGGCGAGTGTCATGTCCGATAAGACCGTCACGACCGGATCTTTGTGCGAGTAACGCACAAGATTTCATTTTGCACCTTGGCGCGTGCCGTGGGGGGAAGCCATGTCGCTTTCCGAGCGGACGCTACGGACGACTTTAATTAGACGGTGGAACAGCGATGTCGGTACGGAAGCTGACGGCTAGAGTTATTGGATCTCTTGTGTTGCTTTGCGGCATGGCTTCGGCCCAGGCTCAACAGCATCTCCCAATTGCCGATCCATTCGAGTTCGAACCTGATTTTCGTTGGTTTGAACCGATCTATGATGCGGATTTGGCGGACATTAAGCCAAAGAAACGGGCAAACACAGGTTGGTTTGCCACCTACGATCGACTGTACCTTTATGGCAGTCGACCTGAGATTGACACCATTGATTTCGGGGAATTTGACACTCGACTCGACGGTGGTGCAGGTCACCGCTACGAAGTCGGCTTCATGCTTCCCGATGCTGATACAGGATTCCTGTTCAGCTGGGTCAACAATGATGTTGGCGAATTTTATCGGACACGCCATGAGCGTGGAAACCGCATCAACGAAGATGAGTTGGGCGGCACCGCAACCAACCAGGGAAACCCCTTCGGTTTGGAAGCGATTCCAGGTATCTCCAACAATACCGGATTCAACTACCGCTTTGTCGACGAGTTGGATAGCTTGAACGTGATGTCATTTGACAGCTACGAACTGAGCAAGACTTGGCGAATGGAGCCGTATCACTACGGTGGAATCCTGGAGCCATTGGTCGGCGTACGCTGGTTCCGATTGAAGGACACCTACGCGGCGTCAAACTTCGTTAGCTCGAACGATCCGATCCAACTGGCAGCCACACCAAACTTTGAAACGACGTTTGGCAACGCTGCGGAACAGTTGACGATCGACCAAGCGTTCACCGAAAACGAAGCACTGACTGCACAGCTCGGTTTCCGTTACTTCAAGTTCATCGATCGCTTTATCCTGTCAGCTGACTTCCGAGCCTTCGCTGGTGGAAACTGGCAAAGCAGCGTTAGCAACAAATGGATCGAAACCGTCGTTTACGATTCGACCGCACCGATCACGCAAGGTGACGAAGTGGCTCGAATCCTTCGAGAGTCGACCTCACCGGTCCACTCGCGAAACGAAGAGTTCTTCTTGGGCTTCGATGTTCGTGGCGACTTGGCATACCAGATCACCCGTGACATCACTGTCCGAACTGGTTTCCAACTGATCGACATCGAGCGTGGACTGTGGCGAGGCGGAAACGGTACGAATGCATCGGTTCCCGGTGGCGACAATGACCAAGATTACCTGATGGTCGGCTACACCTTCGGTTTGACTTTGAATCGATAAGTCAAACATCCGGTCGATCAAAATTGGTGCAAAAGAAAAGCCACGGCGGAATCATTCCGTCGTGGCTTTTGCTATATGTCTGGTTGGGAAGGTGGCTGAAAACTATTGCTTTGAAGCCATCTCTCGCAACTCTTCCAGCTCCATCGTCAGACGATGACGAAGCGGGCTTTCTGGACGAAGCTCTTCATCCAGCAGATCCTCTGCCTTGTCGAAAACGTCTTCCCCTCGGTTGGGGTCGCTGATCAGGCTGCGGAACATTTCTTCAACGGTAGCTTCGGTTAGCAAAACGGACTCCTCGTTGGGCTACTGCGACTTTTAAACGCGCGGGCGTGTTTGGCCAATCAAACACATTTCGTCGCCAACCACACGTTGCATGCCACTCTTCGATTCTAAGTTCGTTCGTGCGTGTCGCAAGGTGTTGCGGTGGTTTTCACTCCAGAAATCACCGGTACCAACGGTGTAGTTGACGCTCACGGACACCAAGAAAATGGGCCGTCTGGATCCCCCAGTTTCGCAGCGTCTGACGCACAATTCCGCGTTTTTTCCAACGCCTGGCGTCGACATGGACACATGCGTCAATCAACACAGGCCAACTTCGACGGCGCAACGCCTGCGATAAGACGACATCTTCCATCAGTGGATTTGTCTGAAAACCGCCGACACTTTGGTAAAGCTTGCGATCAACAAACATCGCCTGATCGCCAAAGGGAAGACCTCGCAGCCTGATTCGCATCGCATTACCCGATTCAAGCAGCCGGTAAGATATCCCCGCTTCGTCAATGCGCTGCCGAAATCCGCCCCACAGGCTTTGGTCTGTGTGCCCTAAGTTTGTGCAACCGTTTGCATGGCGGCAAAGCTGTTCTACACAGTCGGTCTCCAACCAGTTGTCTGCGTGCAGGAACAGCAGCATCGGGGCATTGCTCAATCTGGCGGCATGGGCCAGCTGTAGACCGCGTCCGGGTTGTGTGTGGACGACAACCGCTTGATGCGACTGAGCAAGCGTGATGGTGTTGTCGGTGCTGCCACCGTCGGCGACGATGACGTTCCTGACACCATTGTCATGTGCCGATCGAATTGCTTTCGCGATATTGGCTTCCTCGTTTAATGCCGGTATCACGACGCAAAAATCCGTTGGCACCACGTTGGTCTTCGCCCTTCAATCGATGTGTATACGTGCAATCGTGCACATTCGGCGCAATGCTGGTTTCGTTGTGAACTCTACGTTCATGCTCGATTCCAAGTCGATCGCCCATCGTTTGGGCAAACTACAACGTTTGGACTTCGCGATAACGCATGAAGGCGATCGGTCCAAGAATCAGCAATGGAATCCACGCAGCCAATGCAGGTGTAAACAAAATCCCAGCGCCACCAAGAGCACTGCCGATTGTTTTGAGTGAAAAGAATAGCAGCACCATGGTCATCGCCGATGCGATGGTGACAAAAAGCTTGCGGTCACGCCGATTGACGACCAGTGGAAGTCCCAGAAGGACTAGTGCGAAGTCGAGTGGTACCCGGATCAGACGCTCGTGAAGTAGCACGGTAACACTGAGCGGGTTGTGAACTGCCGGATTTCGAAGACGCTCGGCCAGATGCATCGTGCTGCATAGTCGCGTGGATGATTGGTCGGTTTGCAGGATTTCAGCATTAACGGTGGTGGTGACAAAGCATTCGCGAGGTCCAATCCAATCGTGCTGTTTGGATGTCATCAAAACCGAACGATTGCCCACACCGGCTGAATCCAGACTGTCAACATCTTTGGGGATCTCGACGATCTGCATCAAGTATCCTTCGCCGTGATTTTCGTTGGCTGGCAACCACTGGGCGGTCTTGGCGATTAGAGCATCGCCGAAGCCTTCGTAGTCACCGTCGAGGCTGAAGCGAGGGTTGATGATTTGACGGCTACGCGGCTTGATCGATTCACCTTGCAGTAAAATTCCGCTGATCTTGTCGTAGCTCGGCAGGATTGGCTGTGGGTTATCGCCAGTGATGTCTCTGTTTTTCATCGATAACACGTCACGCATCGATGGCAGCAACATTTCGCGGCTGGCGAACTGAGCCAATATGATCAGGCCTGAGGCGATCACCATCGCGCGGAATAGTCGTCCGTGGGAAACACCTGCGGCAAGTGTCGAGGTGAGTTCTCCCGTCCGCCGCAACCACCCGACCACGAACAGCAATGACATCAATGCGATGATTGCTCCGGTCCAGTCAAACAGCAGCAGCAAGTATGGACCGTAGAACTCCGCCATCACCATGGCGAGCGACATGCCGCGTTTTTCGGCAAGTTCGGCCAAATCTGTCATGTTTGTAAAAGCATGAAAGACGATGAAGATGCCTGAAAGCGATAAAAACGACACGGTAAACGTGCGTAAGTACAGGTTCAGGATGTAGCGGTCGATTTGCGTCACGGTCGATCAAACGCGGCACGCGTCATAAAAGTTTCAGCTGGTTTCGCAGAGCATCCCAGTCTGCCCAGACCGTCGCAAGATCGATCGCCGAATTCGGTCGCGATGCGTAGTCAGCACCCATCGAAAGTTTAGAAACGCCTTCTCGATAGAGGGGCGCATACAACGCCACAACTGTCGCGAAGATCGATTCACGACGGCAGCGTCAAAATTATGCTGGATGAATGGTGATTACCGCTGTTCGCGGTACGTCGCCCAGCTGAGATAAATCAGCACTCCGCCCAAAATGGCGAACGTCAGGTCCATCATTAGGCTTGCGCCACCTAAAACTTGCAACGCTCCGACGCCAGCCAAAATGGCGACCGAATCAAGCAGGAATAGGCAGACCACCAAGATCGACGCAACAAGGCTGAAGAGACAAAGGGCCTTGGGCATCAATCAAACCTCAGTAGTAGTTGAAAATCTGGAAGCAGAACCAAGTTACTAGTCCAATCGCGGCCACGAAAGGTCAGCAGTATAGTTACCTGACCGTCACTTTCCCAAGCCTACGCTAAATCGCTAGTTTACCGATTTGGACTTCGGGCGGGGGACACAACAATTTTTCTGCAAATTCCGGTTGAAGGGGCAGTCAGAGTGCAAGATTCATTGGGCGCCAGTTCGCAGCCATCTGTTGAGAATCATCCATGGGACTGGTGGCGAATGCAAATGCCGGTGACCAAAAACTGGGCGTATTTGGACCATGCTGCTGTCGGGCCGCTAACAAAACCGGCTGCCAACGCGTTCCGCCGCTATGCCGAAGAAGCCGAGACGCAGGGAGACACCGTCTGGCCCAGTTGGGCCGGGCGAATGGATGAACTACGCCGCGCCGCGGCCGAATTGCTACGGACCCAGCGAGATGAAATTTGCTTGGTGCCGAATACCTCTACCGGCATTAACATCGTTGCTGAAGGGTATCCGTGGAAAAGTGGCGATAGTGTGGTCGTGCCCGAAGGAGAATTTCCCAGCAATCTTTTTCCCTGGGAAAACCAAGCCAGTCGTGGAGTCGAGATTCGCAAAGTCGCACGGCGTGAGAACGGTGTTGTCTCGATCGACGATCTTCTGGCGGCATGTGACCAAAGCACCAAGCTTATCGCACTATCGTGGGTCGGCTACGCCAGTGGCTTTCGGGTCGATGTTCAGGAGCTTGTCGAACGTGCCCATCAACGCGGAATTTTGGTTTTCTTAGATGCGATCCAAGGACTCGGAGTTTTCGATTTAGATCTCGATCAGGTTGATGTCGATTTCCTAGCAGCGGACGGGCACAAGTGGCTGCTAGGGCCCGAAGGGATGGGAATCGCTATGATCCGGCGTCGGCACCTTGATCTGTTGCGATGCGGAAATGTCGGCTGGAATAGCGTGCAGAACGCGTTCAACTATGCGAAGCCCGAATTGGAATTGCGAAACTCAGCAGAGCGTTTCGAACCCGGTTCGGCAAACATGGGAGGCGGCGCCGCGCTTGCGGCCAGTTTGGATTTGTTTTTGACTGTTAGAAATCACCATGGTGTCGATGCAATCTCAGGGCGCGTACTGGGGCTGGCAACAGAATTGATCGGTCAATTGCGTTCACGAGGATTTGTGGTGCGTGCTCAACCGGAGTTGCAGTTTCAATCCGGAATCGTGACATTCGAAGTCCCGGGGATGAATCCGGTCGATGTCCGCAGCAAACTTTTACACGCAGGTTGTGTTGTCAGTTGCCGAGACGGTGGCATTCGGGCGAGCGTGCATGCGTACAACAATTTAGATGATATCTCGCGAATGTTGCGAGCAATCTAGCGGTTGGCGAACACCGTCTTCGTAGTCGTTATGCTGTTGGCGGTACGCTTCTTATCTTGGTCTCGATTTTCTTTTTCCTGTCTACTTCAAGCCGGAACGGGTATGTCCACAGATGGAAAACAAATCGCGGTGTACACCGGATCGTTTGATCCTGTGACACTGGGGCACCTGCACATCATCCATCGCGCAAGCCGTCTGTTCGAAACATTGATCATTGGGATCGGTGTAAACGCGGACAAACGTTCGCTGTTTACTCCCGATCAGCGTCGAGATTTGGTCGAGACTGTGACGAAAGATCTGCCCAACGTTCGGGTCGAATTCTTTGATGGACTGGCGGTCGACTTTGTTCGATCACAACAGTCCCGGGTGATGGTGCGAGGGATTCGCCCACTAACGGATATCGCGGGCGAGTTCACGATGATGATGGCGAACCGGCAATTGGATAGCGATATCGAGACAGTCTTTCTGATGGCTGACGAGCGATTTGCACACGTCAGCAGCTCGCTGCTAAAGCAAATCGCCGGGATCAGCGATGACGACGAGAAGCTGGCCAAGTTTGTGCCGCGAGAAATCATCCGCCCGTTGCGCGAGCGAATGCGTTCGGCCGAATAGGTCAAAACAACAACGAGCGATCATCCGGACGCGTCGAAGTCAGACCGACGCGTCGCGGAGGTTCAATTTCATCCGCCAGGAAGCGAACTCAGGAAAGGATCTTGCTGCGAAGCTCGGTGAGCAGATCGATCGCACCTCCGATTTCAGCCTTTTGGCGTTCGGGGTCTTCTGGAATTTCGCGTTCGATTGTCAAAGACCCGGTGTATCCGATTTCGTGAAGGGCGGTCAGATACTTTTCGATGTCAACGTCGCCCTTGCCGAGCGGAACTTCGCGTCCCCAGGTTTCGCCCGGATGATCGCTCCATGTCCCGTCTTTGCAGTGAACGCTGCGGACGTGAGGGGCAAGCATCCGTAGAGCTTCGATCGGTTCGCCAGTACCGTAAAGAATCATGTTGGCCGGATCGAAGTTAATCTTTAGGTTGTCGCAACCTACAGCGGCGATGAATTGCATCAAACCTTCAGCGGTTTCTTGACCGGTTTCAAGATGCAGAAACTGGCCGTTCTCATTGCAGTGATCACAAAGCTTTGCCGTGACGGCAACGATTTGGTCGTATTGCGGATCATTCGTGTCTTCGGGGATGAATCCCAAATGCAACGCGATCGTGTCACAACCGAGAGCTTTGGCGAAGTCGGAGATTTCGCACATCTCGCGTAATCGCGATTCGCGTGAGGCTTGGGGAACCAAACCGATGGTCTGCTGAACCGTTGGAATGTCCGCATAGCTTTCGCCCTCAAAGCCGCCGAAAACGGCGGTGCATTGGACACCCATTTCGGCAAGCTGCTCTTTGAGCTTCTCCGCATCTTCGGCGCTACGTTGACCTTGGTGCGGTGCATGCAGCTGAATGGTGGGGAGGCCAAGTTCTGAAATCACATCCCACTTGACTCCGAGTCCTGCATCGACCGAGGCAAAAACGCCAATTGCCCAATCTTCCATATCGAAAGGTCCTGTTAATAGCTGTTTTGGTTTGAGGTGGTTGTCAATCTTTACCGGAGAGGCGCGATTGTTCAATCAGACATTTTGCAATCAGACGACGTTCGATCAGACGACGAACATTCGTAGGTAGTTGCTGCTTTGACAAAGCGCACGCAGGCAATCCTCGTGGGAGCCCTCATAAGCACGATCTTCGACTTCCACACAAACCGGGCCGTTGTATCCGGTGTCGACCAGCGCACCGAAGAATTTTCCCCAATCGATATCGCCGAGACCTGGAAGCTTGGGCGAATGCCACAAATTTGGGTTGGCGAATGTGCCGACCTGATTCAGCCGATGTCGATCGATGCGAAGATCTTTGGCGTGAACATGAAACAGCTTGTCTGCAAAATCTGCGAGCGGCTGAACGTAGTCCATGTGCTGTAGGACTAAGTGTGAAGGATCAAAGTTCAGCCCAAAGCAATCGCTGGGGATGTCGTCAAACATCCGCCGCCAAATGTCAGGTGAATGGGCCAAGTTTTTTCCACCGGGCCACTCATCGTTGGTGAAGTACATCGGGCAGTTTTCGATTGCCACTCGTACCTGATGTTTTTCTGCAACGTCGATAATCGGTTTCCATGTCTCAAGAAAACGCGGCCAGTTGTCTTCGACGCTTTTCGTCCAGTCACGACCGATAAACGAGGTCATCGTGTTCACGCCTAGCTTGGCAGATGCCTCGATAACGGCCTTGATATGTTCCACCGCGATCTTGGCTTCATCCAAGTCTGGTGACAACGCATTGGGATAGTAGCCCAGGCCGCTGATGGTGACGTCGTGCTCTTCTTGCAATTCGTTGATCGATTCAATCTGGCTGTCATCTAGCGAAAGCACATCGATATGCGTGACGCCGGCGTAACGGCGGGTCGCTTTGCCAGGCGGCCAACACATAACTTCCATGCAGTCGTAGCCATTTTCTTCGGCAATCTCGAACGCATCTTCCAAACTTGCGTCGGGAACAATCGCTGTCACATATCCAAGTTGCATCGCTGCGTTACTCCTCAAGCAATGAATCCGAAACGGTATCACCGTCACCGTTCCAGGTGGGTGATCGATATTTTGTATTCCCAGGGCGAACCGTGGCTTTATCGGTTAGCAATCGCAGGTGTTCGCTGGCGAAAAGAGTGGGAACGATTCGATCGGCCCGTTTTAGGCGATAGAGGATACAGCCTTTTCGGGCGACGTAGTACATACCCCAAACGGTCGCCACGAAATGTTCGCGATCGAATCCCGTTCCGACCGTTTCAACTTGATCACCGATTTCGATCCCGTCGTGATCGAGTTTCAACCACATTGCCGGACGTAAACGGAATCGCAACGCGCCGTATTCGTAGTGGTAGTACGTCCCGTCAAATCGAAAGCGTTTCAGCACACGTGGGCTGGGGATCAGCTTGGTCGCGATCGCGACATCATCCGGGTGGACGAACGCTTGACCGTTTTCTGGCCAGCGTAAAAAGCATCCGTAGTCAGGGAGCCGTGGGTATTGCATGTCATTGGCGAATGAACATCAGAAAAACAGTGGCGGTTCGGCATTTGTCAAACCGGATTGCAGTGTAGCGGACCGTTGGCATCCGATGGGCGGCATGCGTCGTTGGGCGATTGAAAATCAATCGCTTTGCACATCAACATGAAAGAATTGTTTCGGCAACCCGATTCGGGTGGGATATTCATCTGAACTGCGAACCCGGACAGCGTGCCCGGACAGCGTGCCCGGACAGCGTGCCCGGACAGCGTGCCCGAACTGTGCCGTGGGAAAGGATTTGCGCATTGGCGCAAGCTGGATCCGGGTGAGTACAAAAGGCGGTCGAATTGCGTTCCCTTAACGACACGGGAGGTACACTTCTGTGTCTCTCATCTGTCGCCGCACCCGGAACTCTTTTCTTGATGACTAAACCAGCTAGCCAGCCTGCCGTGGGGATCGACCTTGGCACCACGTTTTCAGCAATTGCGTTTCTCGATCCGACCGGGCGTCCTGAAACGATACGCAATTCCGAAGGTGATCTGACAACGCCGAGCGCAGTATTCTTTGATCACAAGCGTCCGATTGTAGGGATCGAAGCAGCCGAGGCTGGTTTACTGGAACCGGATCGTCTGGCACTGTTCGCTAAACGAGACGTCGGTGAATCGTTCTACGAAAAAGAAATTCGTGGAAAGCATTTGCCCGCCGAAGTGATCGAGGCATTGATCCTACGCAAGCTGAAAGCGGATGCCGAACTGATGCTCGGGCCAATTGAAAAAGCCGTGATCACCGTTCCTGCATTCTTTAATGAACCCTGCCGAAAGGCGACTCAGGATGCGGGACGGCTAGCCGGATTGGATGTCTTGGACATCATCAACGAGCCGACTGCTGCAGCGATTACCTATGGCGTTCAACAGGGGTTTTTGAGTCTCGACGGCGGCAGCCGAGAAGCCGAGACTGTTCTGGTCTACGACCTTGGCGGCGGCACATTCGATGTCACCGTGATGAAGATCGAAAACGGAAACTTCAACACGATCGCGACCGCAGGCGATGTCTATCTGGGAGGTGTTGATTGGGACAAACGCGTTGTCGATTTCATCGCCGAAGCCTTTGAAAAAGAACATGGCGTCGATCCTCGTGATGATCCACAGGCCGAACAAGAGTTGCTTCGCAAAGCAAACCAGACCAAGCATGCGTTGACGCAGCGTGAATCGGTGACCGTTGCGTTTGCGCACGATGGACGGCGGCTACGCACCGAGATTACGCAGCAAGAGTTCTCTGATCGCTGCGCCGATTTGGTCGAGCGAACTTTGATGACCGTGCAACTGGTTTTGGATGACGCCGATGTCGACTGGTCAAAGTTGACTCGTTTGATCTTGGTCGGCGGGTCGACTCGTATGCCGATGATCCGTCAAGAACTGGAGCGACTTAGCGGGATGGAATTGGACCGTTCGCTATCGCCCGATGAAGCGGTCAGTCACGGTGCTGCTCTTTATGCCGGGATGTTGATGGCGGGGCAAAACGACAAGTCCGGCATTTCAGTCAGCAATGTCAACTCGCATGATTTGGGGATCTTGGCAGTGGACCCCAAAACCGGCCAGCCACGCCGACAAATCATGATTCCCCGGAACAGCCATTTGCCAGCGCGAAAGATGGTTCGCTTCCGGACCCATTCGGACAATCAAGCCAACGTCAAAATTGAAATCGTCGAAGGCGGCGATGATCGGGGCACCAATGCGACTCGGATCGGACGATGTATCGTCGAAGATTTACCACGTGGGACTCCCAAGGGGACGCACGTCGATGTGCGATTTGATTATGCACGTGATGGTCGATTGACGGTGCATGCATCGCTTCCTGAAATCGATCGGAAGATCACGATGACGCTAAACCGGGCTGCCGGCTTATCCGATTCTGAAATTCAAATCTGGTCGGAACGTTTAGACCAAGGACTCAGCGACGCGATGTTGGCTTCACTGCCAGCCGATGGTAGCGTGGTTGCAGAGATCGAACTGAATTCGGAAAACGCTGATACTGATCTCGATGTTGTGAAAGAACAGACCGATGCGGAACTGCCCGCAACATCGGATACGTCGTCTCAAACCGCGACCGACATCAACGCCATACTAGGAACGCTTGGCACTACGCCGCAACCAGTCGCCAGCGCTGCCGAGCCTACGCAAATCGAGTCGGCATCGGATAGTGAAGAGGTCGATTTTTCAGAGCTGAAAGCGATCGACGTTTTGGAACCTATCGCGAATGACAGGAAAGCTTCGATCAGTCAGACAGCCCCGGCAAATCTATTTGCACCAACCGAGCCACTTACATCGAAAACGGATGTTGTGAAGGCGGCGAGTAGTGTCCCTGCAAGCAGTGTTCCAGCGGTGAATCCTGCTGAAAAAGCTCCGCAGGTGAAGATCGATCTCGGCGACCAAGTTTCCGAGTCACCGGCTAAAATCAATGCCGATGAACTGCAGAGCTTTGCGAAGGCGTCCGTTGATCCCAAACCCGTGATCAAGGAAAAGCCGAAGATCGATCTGGGGAGTTCCGATTCGGTTGCCAAAGCAGACTCAGGTGACCTCGCAATGTTGGCAGCGCTATCCGGCGGTCAATCGACCCCAAAGGCAGCGTCGGTGGATACGCCGTTTATCGTCACTGATAAATCGCCGAAGACGGATGGAAAACCTGCTGAGAAGCCAAAGAAGTCAGGATTCTTTGGACGCAAAAAGCGGTAGTTGATTTGCGAAACTGAACAGGGCTGGTCTTCACCTACTCTTCTTCGGCTGGCTTGCTAGTATGAAGTCACTTGTTCGACCAACAAGTGTCTGTAGCTTAGGCATGGGTTTTACGCGACTAGTGAGTCTGGATTTTCAGGTGCGAAGAATCCACAGAGGTCTGTTTCGTGATCGAACGCGATTGCTGGTATGGTCCCAGGGTTGAGGTCTGACATTTCTTTTACATTGTTTTGAATCGATTCCGACCAAGAAAAACTGGTTTCAAGGTTTATTGGATACAGAAGCATTCGACCGTTCAAAGGCTGCAGCGGATTTTTGGCGATCATCGATGACGCGACCGCATCCACAGCCTGACCCCGGCCAATTAATGGAGTCACAAAATGTCTGCCTTTTCTTGGATCTGTCCTCCAGCCATGATGATCGCCCTCGTGACGATCGTGGGGCTGCCCGCGCATGAAGACTCTGCGAAAGTAAACATCGCCTCGCAAATTCAGTTAGATGTCGGTGTCTCAAAGCCGACGATGTTGTCCGGCAAAAAAAACCAGGTCAATCACCTGCGGATCTCATTGACCGGTTTCGAGCTGCCAGCTAGCCAAAAGCGTCCACCGGTGAACACTGCGATCGTGATCGATCAAAGTGGGTCGATGAATGGTGAGAAAATTGCTCAAGCTCGGAAAGCGGCGATCACAGCTGTAGAGCGTTTACGGGACGATGACATTGTCTCAATCGTGCTGTATTCCGATTCGGCCAACGTACTGGTGCCGGCAACCAAAGCATCGGATCGTGAAGCGATTATCGAGAAGATTCAATCGATCAAAGCAGGCGGTAGCACGGCTCTGTTTGCCGGGGTCAGCAAAGGAGCCGCTGAGGTTCGAAAGTTCCACGACGGTGGATATGTCAACCGAGTGATCTTGTTGAGTGATGGGAAAGCGAACGTCGGTCCCAAAAGTCCTCGCGAATTAGAACGGCTCGGAATTTCGTTGGTCAAAGAAGGCATCAGCGTTAGCACGTTGGGGCTTGGTCTGGGGTACAACGAAGACCTGATGAGCCGTCTGGCTTCGGCCGGCAGCGGCAACCACATGTTTGTCGAAGAGGCAGACGACTTGGTCGCTGTTTTTCAGAAAGAGTTTAATGACTTGCTAAGTGTCGTGGCGAGCGAGTTTGAAATCCACGCGACCATTGGCGAAGGAATCCGACCAGTACGCGTTCTCAACAATGAAGCCGACATCAGTGGACAGGATATCTATATCCCGTTGACTCAGCTTTACGCGCGTCAGCAACGCTACTTTGTTGTCGAAGTGGAAGTGCCCGAAGGTGAAGATGGACAGAAACGTCCCATGGCTTCCGTCTCGGTCAAGTACAAGAACATGGTCAGTGAAAACACCGACACGCTGTCCAGCCAAGTTGAAATCAGCTACTCCGAGGACGAGAAGGTCGTTGAACAGGACATCGACTACGAGACGTACGCCTTGTGTGCTATCCAAATCGCCAATGATGCGAACATTCGAGCAACGCGATTGCGTGATCAGGGCAATATTGATGAAGCCAAGCAGATCTTGATGCGCAACTGTGCACAGCTCGAAGAGATTGATCTAGCTGTTGGTGGAATGCTTGCCGAACCTTTGGCGAAAGAGGTTAAACGCAATGCCAAGTTAAACGGCATGCAGTCGCAAATGTTAGAGCTTCCTGCGGAGTGGAATCGTTCACGTAAAATGATGATTTACGAACAGAATCGCAACGCGGCACAGCAAGACTATCGCGTTGATGCCCCTTCACCAAAAAGTCCCTAGTGCTTCGTTCTACATCGATTTTAGGATTGGTCGTATGGTGTTGGCCACGGTTCGAGTGCAATAACCGGGGCTAACGCCCGTCGGCTGATGACCTGAACCCGCTCGGATTTAGGATTAGCCGTATGGTGTTGGTCACGGTTCGAGTGCAATAACCGGGGCTAACGTCCGTCAGCTGATGACCCGAAGTCGCTCGATTTAAGGATTAGCCGCATGGCGTTAGCCACGGTTCGAGTGCAACTACCAGGGCTAACGCCCATCGGCTGATGCCCCGAAGCCGTATTTTCATATGGAACGAAACACTGGTCGAGGGATTGGCGCTGACAATTGAACCAAGCAGCGTCTGTTTGGTTGCTGATTCGCCGAAGCTCGCGTGTTAACGATGCGGACAATGGTGGGATTGTTCGTTCTGATTGTGAACTTTGGAATTGAATTAGACGCTTCGATAGACGCTGCTTGCGATAACCCTGTGGTAAACTTTGTTCGCAAGCTTGCCATTGCCAAACGGTTTTCCTGCAACCAGATTTCAATCGAATATCGCGTCTGAAATAATCTGTCCATGCCCCGTCGTCTGTTTCTTGCGCTACTTTTGCTCGTCATCACCCCAATCGTGATGTTGGGTTGGTTGAGTGCGAGTGCGACACGGCAAAGTGAAGTTGCCGCCAAAGAGGCTTTGGCGAATCTATTGTCGACGCAGCTTTACGAAGTTAGCGACAACATCGCCGATGTGTTCGCGACTTATGCAAAGCAGCTCGACGATGCACTTATTGATGCGGATGACTGTCGAGACGTCTTGCGGCAAATGCGTCGAGAAAACCCGATCGTCCGCCAGGGGATTCTAATCAATCGAGAAGGGCAATTGGTCTTTCCACAGCAGGTCGACCTGAGTGGTCGCGAGGGCGCCGAGATCGCAGCGACTTTGTCCAGCATCATTGACGGTCGACCGTTGTTTACACCACAAAATGTGAATTCATCCGGTGCCAAAGGTGGCGCCAAAGGAGGTGGCGACCTCTCGCAAAATGATGATCCGGGAATCGCTCAGCAAATGGCGGTACCAAGTTCCCAAAGTCAACAGAACTATTTGCAGACTCCGATGCGGCAGTCGGTCCAAATCGCGTCTCCTCCACTGCGTATCACCAGAAGTGAATCACCCCAATCGCAATGGCAACGTTGGTATTTGGGAGACGGTGCCCAGGTGATCTATTGGATCGGTGTCCCTGATGGCATTTCGGTCGGAATCATTCTTGATCGCAGCCGTTGGATGGCTGATGTGATTGCGACTTTGCCCGATGATCAGCGTCGTGTTTCGGCCGATGGGGATGACGCGTTTTCAGATCTGAACGGCAAAGCGTCTAATGCGTCGGCATCTATCGGTAGTGTTCGCTTGAATGATGAAGCAGGGCAAAGTATCTACAACTGGGGCGATACAGAGGCGTTTCGTCAGGAACCACTTACGACACACTCGCTTGCTGAGCCGCTCGCAAGTTGGCAGCTTCAGATCTTTGTTGCTCCGGAATTAACGCCACAAGCCACGTTGATGCCGCTTTATATCTCGCTCGGCGGTGTCGGACTGCTGTTGTTGCTCGTTGGTGTCTACGTTCTTACGGCGGTGCGGCGACAGATCATCGAAGCGAGCAGCCGAGTAACGTTTGCAGGGCAAGTGTCACATGAGTTACGAACGCCGCTGACAAACATCAGGCTGTATACGGAACTGGCTGAACTGGATATTGAGAAACTTGAATCCAGTGATCGAAAGGCTTCGCTCTCTTCTCGTTTGCAGGTGATCGATCATGAAAGTCGTCGATTGCAGCGATTGGTTTCGGGGGTGCTCGAGATGATTCGCCCCAGTGGAAAACAGTCGGGCGTCCGCCGTCAAGAAACCGATGTATGTGAATTGCTGCACCAGATTGCACAGCAATTTGAACCGAGTTTTGAATCAGCCGGATTGGCTCTGCAGATCCAGTGTGAACTCAACTGTCATGTTCGGATCGATCCAGATGTGTTCGAATTGGTTATCGTGAACTTGTTAAGCAATGTTGAAAAGTATGTTCAACGCGGAGGCCGGTGTGTGCTCCGTTGCGAAATCGAACGGATCGAAACTCCCGGATCAGAAGCCTCATTTCTAATTGTCGAAGTCAGCGATGATGGCCCGGGAATTAGTCGTCGCGATGCGAAGCGAGTTTTTCAACCTTTTGAACGTTTGGATGATTCGATCAGCGCCCCCAGTGGAACCGGGATCGGGTTGACCATTTCGCGTCGAGCGGCCAGACGACATGGAGGGAACTTAGTGCTAAAACACCAGACGGAACTCGGTGGTGCAGGGTTTCTTTTCTCGCTCGCACTGGACGGATCATTGGGTCGATCAGCAGACGAAACAGTACAGGGGGCGACGTGATGCCACATCGAATCTTGATCGCCGAAGACGACCGAAATACGCGACGGGCGCTCGCCGAAGTTTTGCGAAGTGAAGGGTACGAAGTGACCGAAGCCGCTGATGGCTTGAACGCCAAGTCGCTTTTCGACCAACAGATGCCCGATATGGCGTGCCTGGATGTCATGATGCCGGGAATGAGCGGATATGACGTCTGCAAGTACTTTCGCCAAAAGTCGCCGACGATGCCGATTCTGTTCATCACCGCAAAGGCCGAAGAAATTGACAAAGTTGTCGGTCTAGAGTTGGGGGGCGACGACTACATCGTCAAGCCGTTTGGCACCAAAGAAGTCATCGCCCGGATTCGGGCGGTGGCTCGTCGATGCTTTGTGGACACCGATGTCATCGAACCGGCTACATTCCCAGACAACGTATTCTGGATGGGAGACCTGGAAGTTATTCCACGTGAATTGCGTGCACGACGTGGCGATTCGACCATGACGTTGACTCAGCGTGAACTGCTGATTTTACAAACACTGGCAGCAAAGCCGGGGGAGGTCGTTACACGCCGCGAGCTCTTTCAGCTGGCCTGGGAGGACGATCATGTGCCCAACAGTCGCACGATCGACCAAACGATCAGCCAGCTGCGAAAACGAATCGAAGTTGATCCCAAGCAGCCAAAAATCATTCACACGGTCTACGGTGTCGGTTACCGATTCGAGTAGAATTGAAGGGTCGTCCAATCGTTTCATCCGGAGAAGCGGCTCATCCTGAAAAGGCAATCGCCTGCTGGATTTTGAGACAATTCAATTCCGATGGATACGGCACATCCCCAATTGTCCCACCCCACAATCTAAATCGCTATGACTAATCGACGTCAGTTTCTCGCCTATTCTGCAGCTACTACAGCGGCACTGGGTCTGTCATCAAAGCTTGGGTTCGCCGCCGAAGCGAAGGGCGTTGTCCCCTTTAAAATTTCACTCGCCGAGTGGTCTTTGCACCGAACCTTGTTTGATAAAAGCAAAGGTTTGACCAACATGGACTTTCCACGTTTAGCAAAAGAAGAGTTCGGAATTGACGCCATTGAATACGTCAATCAATTCTTCAAAGACAAAGCCGAAGACCAGAAATACCTTACGGAACTAAAGCAGCGCTGCGAGGATTTGGACGTCAAAAGTCTGATCATCATGTGCGACGGTGAAGGCGCTCTGGGGGACCCCAACAGCGATAAACGCGAACAAGCGGTGAAGAACCATCACAAGTGGGTCGATGCTGCAAAGTTCTTGGGATGTCATTCGATTCGCGTTAACGCGCAAAGCAGCGGCAGCTACGAAGATCAAATGGAGCGTGCCGCTGACGGGCTACGCAAGCTAAGCGAATATGCCAAACCGCACGGCTTGAATGTGATCGTCGAAAATCATGGCGGCCTCAGCAGCAACGGTGCATGGCTTGCCGGAACGATCGCAAAAACCGAAATGGACAACTGCGGCACCCTGCCTGACTTCGGCAACTTCTTCATTCGACGTGGCGATAATCCAGAAGAATACGATCGCTACAAAGGTGTCGAAGAGTTGATGCCGTTTGCGAAAGCGGTCAGCGCGAAGGCTCATGACTTTGATGAGAAAGGCAACGAAACACACACCGATTTCTTCAAGATGATGGGCATCGTCCTAGCACACGGATACAACGGCTACGTCGGCATCGAGTACGAAGGCGGCAAAGATTCCGAATACGACGGGATCAAGAAAACCAAAGCTTTGTTGGAGCGTGTCGCAAGCCGAGTTGTCGAAGGCTAGAGCCGTCGATAGCGAGCCAGCACGTAAACCTGCTCAGCAATTTGCATTCACCGTATCGCCGGACTGTGGGAAAACTTCTATCCCCGGTTCCGGCGATTTTTTTTTTTGCGGTCCACTTGGTTCGCTAAGCGACGTCGCCAAGTTCCAGTTGCTTTTCGTAGCGACGCATCAGTTGCGCACGTAAAGCGGATAACTCTTCCGCTTCTAGCTCTGGGTCTTCGTCGACCATTTCTTGAGCCAAGATGCGCGCCGCTTTTAGCAAGTCGATGTCTTCGACCACATCGGCGATCATCATCGCAGGCATCCCGCTCTGTTTGTTGCTGAAAACTTCACCGGGCCCACGCATTTTAAAATCGGCTTCGGCCAACTCGAAGCCATCGTTTGTCGATTCGAAAACCTGCAGGCGTTCGTACTCTTCGGGTGATTGTTCGCCATCTGTAAATACACATACATGCCCGGTATGGTTTCCACGCGAGACCCGCCCACGCAATTGGTGAAGCTGCGCCAGTCCGAATCGCTCTGCGCCCATGATGGTCATCACGGTCGCGTTGGGAACGTCGATGCCGACTTCGATTACGGTGGTGGTCACAAGCACGTCAATCTCGCCTTCAGCGAATTGCTGCATGATGGCTTGCTTGTCGTCAGCTGATAGACGCCCGTGCAACAAGCCCACGGAAAAATCACTGAACTGACTGGTCCGAAGCTCCTGGTAGATCGATTCGACTGACGAAACATCCTCGCCTCGGCTGTCGTCATTGTCATTGGAGGCTTCGCTTCCCGCGCTGACTCGGGGCGCGACGACGAACGCTTGCCGACCTTCGTTTAGCTGCGTTCGTACGAAATCCCACCATCGCTTTCGCCATTGATCACGACCCAAATACGTCTTCACAGCGCCACGCCCCGGAGGTTTCTCGGTGATCGTGGTTAGATCTGTATCGCCAAAGATCGTCATTGCTACCGAACGTGGGATGGGCGTCGCACTCATGACTAAGTAGTGCGGATCAATGCCACCGCCACGCAGTCTGACTCGCTGTCCGACGCCAAATTTGTGCTGTTCGTCAATCACGCAGAGGCCAAGGCTTTTGAATTCCAGCCCGTGTAGCAGTGCCTGGGTTCCGACAAGCAGGTCGATTTCCCCCGAAGCGGTTTCGGCAAGGACCCGTCGCTTGTCGGCAGCTGGCAAACTGCCACAGAGAAGTCCAACGCGAACACGACTTGATTGCAGAATCCTATTGAGCGTTTCGTAATGTTGGCGGGCAAGCACTTCCGTCGGCGCCATCAAGACGGCTTGGTTGCCGTGGCCGACGGCGAGCATCATCGCGTAGATCGCCACGATTGTCTTACCGCTTCCGACGTCACCTTGCAGCAAACGATTCATCGGAAACTGACGCGACATATCGATAGCGATCTGTTTGATCGCCGCGACCTGATCGCCGGTCAATTCGAACGGAAAGCGGTTTGTGATGCGCGCGTCAAGCAATGCGTCTGCGGGCATCGCGGAGGATCGCAGATCGGTCGTTAATCGCCGCCGACGAATCGCCATCGCCAGTTGCATGACAAGTAGCTCTTGGAAGGCAAGCCGACTTCGAGCCGCCTTCAGGTGATCCTGATCGGGTGGCCAATGGATGTGTT
Organism: Stieleria sp. JC731; assembly: GCF_020966635.1. NCBI lineage: Bacteria > Pseudomonadati > Planctomycetota > Planctomycetia > Pirellulales > Pirellulaceae > Stieleria > Stieleria sp. JC731. Next base: position 1,272,939 of record NZ_JAJKFQ010000005.1, read on the forward strand.
GAACCGCAGTTTCGATCGATGGCAATGGTTCACGAAGATTGACGCCTTGTTCCCGCAGCAGCTCAGTCGCTCGATCACGCAAGCTGACCGGCATCACTTCAGTCAGTTGCGGTGCGAGCTGTTCAACGACGCTTTGGACGATTCGCCGCATTTCGTTCTGTTTGATTCCTTCGGTCAGTGGATAGATCGGAAGAATCTTTGGTGATTGGATTTGGTCGTCTTCATCCAGGTAGGTGACTTTGGGATGTACAAATTCAAACCGAAGTCCATTCAGTTTGGCTTCACCACTGATCATTACTTGGCGATCGATCGTTAGTTGATCGGCGCGAAATGGCTGGTTGAAAAACAGAATCCGTACCGCACCGGTTTCGTTTTGGACCACAGCACCGAAGACACTTTTGCCAGGACTTCGCGAAACCAGTTCGGCGTCCGTCACGGTACCGACAAGAGAAACCGGTTCGCCTTCGCGAATTCGGTCGATGCGTTCCGGCGGGGCGGGGAATTCGTAGCTTCGTGGAAAACAGAACAGCAGATCACCGGCTGTTTTAAGGCCTATCTTCTGCAAGCGCTGGGCGCGCGAGGGACCGACTCCCTGAAGGAACTGCGCTGCCGTCGATCGCGTCGTTTGTGGAGAAGAGTCTTGCATCGTTCGAGCATGAGTAGGGTCGAACGATCATGAAAGATTTTCTCGCCGCCGTCCAGTGTGCGGGAAAAAACGGCATGACGGACTGGAAAGAAAACCGCTAGACCGGCATTGATTCTCACGTCCCGTGCTGGCCATCGCTTCGGTTTCGAATGCGACTTAGTGGTTTGCTTGGCCTTTGATTGTTCGTTGTGCGACGACCCAGGCTTCGTCCAAATGGGTCTGGTAGTCGCTCGGGGAAAGAAGAGCTTCTGGTGGTGAATCTGGTCCAGAATTCTCTGCTTCGATTTCGATCATCCAACCGAGTTCGTACGGTGCCGCGTTAATGATCGCCGGGTCATTGATGACAGCATCGTTGATCGAAACGAGACGACCGGCAATCGGCGAATAAAGATCGCTCTCTGCTTTTTTGCTTTCGATCGCCCCGATCATTTGCCGCTGCTTCACTGGGGAATCAGGCGTGACTTCCCAGTCTAAAAAGTAAACGTCTTGCAGCAAACGCACGGCATACGCCGACAATCCAAAACGCCAGACGGCACCTTCGCGATGCTTCGCCCACATGTGATTCTTGGCGTATTGCCGATCGAGCGGAAACGTGGCTTCGAATTCCCCCATCGCAAAGGAGAAGGATTCGGGGCTACGTGTATCGGACATTCTGGTGTTCTGGTTCAAAGAAGGAAGGCAGCATGGCATCGACACGCAAAATTCCGTAGCGAGTCAACTCGATGCGTTCGTCGTTGATGGTAGCCCAGCCTTCTTGGACATACTTGTCCCATTCAGCTTTCCACTGAGCAACGATATCGACGCCGAACTTTTCTTGGAAGTATGACCGATCCAAGTAACCCTTTTTGAGCAGCAAAATCATCGAACGAATCAACCGTTGGTGTTCGGTCGGTACAAAGCCACGGCCAAGCGGCATTTGACCGGATTCGATCGTGCTAAGGTATTGCTCCAGTTCGGCAAGGTTTTGGTAGTGGACGCCGCTTGCGTGACCGAAGCTGGCGATCCCGGTCGCAAGAAGGTCCGCACCGTGCCAAAGATTGTCACGGTACGAAAAGTTCACTTTGCTAGGGTCTTTAACAACAGTGTAGGCACTGCTAACGCTGTATCCGGCATCCAGGAATTCGTTGAAGGCGTAATCGACCCACGCGCGTTTGGTGGCCCAATCGGCAACGGGGCTTTCACTGTCCTTGGTCAGCATGTCTTTGCTGTAGACCGTATTGAAGGGCAGTTCCATCTGGTAGATCGTGACGCTCTCGGGTGACATCTCGATCGCTTGGCGGATGTTGTCTTTCCAGTTGTCCCAGGTCTCGCCCACCATTCCCGCGATCAGGTCAATGTTAACGTTGGGAAACTCGGCTTCGGCAATCCATTCCCAAGCACGGAATACCTGTTTGGACAGGTGTGCACGGCCATTGTCTTCGAGGACTTTATCAGAAAAGTTTTCGACACCGAGGCTCAGTCGCGTGACGCCCATGACTTCACGCAATGTTTTGACCTTTGTTTCACTCAGCGTCCCTGGCTCGCATTCGAAGGTAACTTCTTCGGCGCCGTCCCAGGTAATGTGTTCATGAAGCCGATCGGCGAGCTTTGTCAATTGTTTGGGCGAAAGGAAGCTCGGCGTGCCGCCACCGAAGTAGACAAACCGAAATGGACGGTCACCCATGATCTCACATTGACTGACCATGGAGATCTCGTTGCATAACGCATCGACATATCGCTGAACTTCAGGAGCCGTTACGTCCGTAAAGACCTTGAAGTAACAGAACTTGCAGCGCTTTCGGCAGAACGGAATGTGAAGGTACAGTCCCAGTGGCGTTGATTCTTGCGGCGGGCTGTGAAGAGCATTGCTTACATCATCCAACGAACCCTTTTTCCACTGGCTGTAGGGCGGATAGTTGGAAATGAAGTAGCTACCGACTTCAGTTTTGGAATCACTGGCTGCTGACGACATAAGTCTTTGTGTGGGAGTCGTGAGTATTCGTCTTCACGTCGCAGTTGGGTGCAACGTGGTTTATTGTAGCCACTTGTCATCCTTTGCTGCGATTGCATTTCAAGCAGGCCTACCAAACGGGGGTATGGCAGGGGGCGACGGCGTTGTTTTCACCTATGGTGATTCTGCCTGGTGGGCCTGGATTTTCACCCCAGACGTTCCCGCCGCAGTTTCGTCGGCCAAGAATTCGGAGGCTATTTCGCCCCAGAGATCACGTCTAAAGTTCGCTGGATATCAGCCGGGACCGGAGCTTCGAAGGTCATCCATTCACCGGACTGAGGGTGACGAAGCTTCAACCGACGGGCGTGTAAGGCTTGGCGATCCAGGATGATCGGGCTTTCCTCGCTGGCGCCTTTGCCTTCCAGCCACCCTTGGTCAGCAACGGCGTGTCCGGCGTAAAGCCGATCGCAGAGGATTGGACATCCCAGATGTGAGAGATGAACCCGGATTTGGTGAGTCCGTCCCGTTTTGGGAAAGCATCGCACGATGGTGAATCGCCCAATACGATCTTCGACTTCGAAAAACGTGCTGGCCGGTTTAGAGGTGGGGTGGTTTTCCCGGATCGCCATTTTGTCCCGTTGATACGGGTGACGTCCGATAGGAGCATCGATGACATCGCGGTCTCGATCGATTTTTCCGATCGCGATCGCCAAGTACTCCTTTTCCACTTTCCGGTCGTGCCACTGTTCGGCCAGTGCCATATGAACCGCGTTTGTTTTCGCGACCACAATGACGCCGCTGGTGTCACGATCCAATCGGTGCACGATTCCGGGGCGTGTTGGACCGCCGACATCCGACAACGATTGGAAACGATAAGCCAGAGCGCTTGTTAGGGTGCCCTTCCAGTTCCCTCTCGCCGGGTGGACGACCATGCCCGGTGGCTTGTTCACAACTACGAAGCCATCGTCTTCGTAGATCAAATCAAGCGGAATGTTTTCTGGGACAACCTCGTCAGAAAACTCCTCGGGCAGCTGGAAGCGGATCTTTTGACCGACACGTATTCGAAAACTCGGTCGGATGATCTTGCCGTCGACTTCGGCTTGATCGTTCTGAACCGCTTGCCGGATTTGGCTGCGGCTATATCCGTCACAGGCAGCCGTTAAAAAAAGATCGATTCGCTGTCCGGCGGCCGATTCCGGGACGCTAAATTCTCGGACGATTGGTGGATCGTCGACAACGGCGTCGTCGGAATCTTCGGGCGGCTTCGCGTCGCTATTGTCCATCGGTCGAAATTACGGTGTGTTCAGCCGACGTGCGGAAGCGACTTGAAAAAAAATCGTAGTTGAAGAAAGCCTTTGACAGCTCGATTGGCTTTACCCAAGCCTACTCTTGCGTTTCCGAAGCAGGCTTGTCTGCTTCAGTGCTTTCTTCGTTGGTTTCGGGCTCGTCGGTCGACGTTTCCTGTGCAGGTTCCTCGGTCATGACTTCTTCGGTCGCAGGCACTTCGGCAGCGCTCGTTTCGGTACCGTCTTCGACCGTCGTATCCTCGGGCAGTTCAATGCCGCCGGTCATTTCCTTGTCCGAGGCTTCGCCTCGCAGCGAGTCAAACCTGCTATCAAGATCACTATCCAGGTCCAAGTTAGGCAATTCCAAATCTGGAAGGTCTGGAAGCGTTGACGCACCCGGCAACTCTGGTGGAAGCGATGGATCCGCCGGAGCGAAGTTCTGCTCGTTGAACCAAGTCAGGAACTGAGTTGCGTTGGAGCTCTTCAAATTCTCGATGCGTTTTTCAGCAGCCTCGACCATGTTTTCAGATTCTTTAGCAGCGATGCATGCTTCGTAAGCTTTGATCGCATCATCGGTTTCACCAAGCGATTCGTGAGCAATCGCCAGGCCATAGTTTGCTCGCGAAATAAGAATCGAATCGCTTGACGAGACGCGTGCGTTGATGAATTCATCCTTCGCCTGCGTCAGCAACGTTTCTGCTTCGGCGCGGTCCTGATACAACGCACTGATACCGTTGGCCAAGTTCTGGTTGGCTTGAAACAATTCTGACCAAGCCGCCGCGGTGGTGTCCGGATACTGCGAAGCGACTTCTGCGTTGTTCATCAACAACTGGAACGTCGCGTCGCTACGCGTGGCGGTTTGGGTGCTGCTGTAAAAGCCGTATCCCAGCATCCCAACGACGACTGCGATAACGCCAACGACGATCAACTTCGAAAACGGCTCGACTTTCTTGTAGAAGCTAGTCAGCTGGTCGGCGACGATGTTATTTTCCAGCTCTTCCTGGCGGGTGTTCATAAATCTTTCGTGCGTGTTTGGCTGCAGTTTTTGCGCGTTTGGTCAAACCGAGAAGTATACGGACGGTAAATTTGAATCGTCAATAGAACTCAAATCACGGATATTCATCCAGAATCGCCCCTCTGAGGTGCTGATCCTGCCGCTTTGGGCAAACAGGGTAAGTTCACTGGTGAACGCAATAGCTGGGCATTATCGTTGATTACCGTCCCGAGACGGGAAATCGGGGGCCAGATTGTCAAATGGGTTTCCGTTTGGTCCTGATAGACGCATGACGTAGCGTGCTTGAAGCGGGGCGGCCGAGGCCGCTCTTGTTAGGAAGTTTGTGTCGTCTGCGACGGTCTGTTCTGGCATCGGCAGACGAAACAAATGCGTTTGCTGCACAAAACGGGCGTGTACAAGACCGTCCAGTGCGGTAGCATTTGCCTCTCTAGGTGGGGTTGGCTGCGGTGCGGACGTTTCCTGGGACCTGGGCGGAATGTTGGTCAGCGATTGAAAGCTTCGAAATGAATTCGACGCGGCAGTAACACAACATGGCGTATCACTCGTGGCGGTAGGTTTGTGAATCGAGATGACATTTTCTGCGGATAATCAAGCCACCGAAAATGACGTCCACGAGGGAGATCTGGATCGCCTTCGCGAACTCCAATTGGAATTGGAACAGACACGAAGTGAAGCTGCTGCTGCGAGACTTGACGCTCGAGCTGCACTATTGGAGCTGCGGATCGAGCGATTAGAACGGCAGATTGTCCAGACGCGTAGCATCGTGGAATCGCGAATCACGGACGCCAATTCCAATCTTCATGCGCCGGCTGTTGGTCCTGAACATGCTTCACGGGCATGTGACGGTGACGATCAGGCCAACCCTGATGAAACAGCCCTGGAAAATTCTTCCAGTGGGCAATTGCAGACGAATCTGAACACTTCTGGGTCCGCAGTGCCACTTCCTGGTCTGCCGCGAATGCGTGGGATCCGATCCGCAGCAGTTTTCATTCGTCAATCGGACGAAGACGTTCGATCCGATCAACATCGCCAAAGCAGCGAAGGTGATGTAACCGAGCAGGCATCTCTGGAAAATGAGTCCGCCGATGAAGCTTTGGCAGCTTCGTCGCTGGAACCTTCAAATCAACCAGCGGTGGGATCTTTCGGTCATTGGGATGATGTCGCCAAGGCCGTCTCGGCTCGCCAAGCGAGCGACCTTGTTGGCGGCCATGCAAGTGAAAGTGATGTTGATGGCTTTGTGAAGCGTTCCAAGTCAAAACGACGTAAAGAAAAGCAACGCTCTGGCGCTCGTGAATCCTCACCGACCGATCCGCAGCGCACGCACACGGATAACTCTTCAGCCGGTACGGCGAGGCCGAAGAAAAACAGCGCGGGCAGAATCGCCGAAGAAACGTTTTCGTTCTTGGACGTCGTGGTTGGCCAGCAGACAGTGCATCCGCCGATCATGTCCGTCTCGATAGCGGATCGTGAGAACGTGCTGGAACCTTCAGAAGCTGAACTTCGTGAACGACGTCGACGAAAGGGACGTGCGTGGTTTGTCAGTTTTGTTGTTCACGTATTAATAATTCTCGGCCTCGGGATCATCACGTTTTCGACTGCCAGACCGAGAGATCAAGAAGCTATCAGTTGTTCGTTTGCCTCCAACGAAGTTGTCGAAATCGAATCAATCAATCTTGAGTCACAAGAAATTGAAACGACTGAGGCGGAACCGCAGCCCAGCGAAGTCGAAACCGAAATTTCAGAAGTCGGCGAGTTTCAAGCAAGTGAACTCGTTGCCGATATCGAGCCCTCGGTTTCGGATTTCGCGCCCGTGATTTCCGAGTCTGTCGCGGCTTCAGCGATGGCGATGTCAATGAGTTCTGATTCCAAAGAGAAGATGCAATTCTGCGGTATCGAAGGTGGAGGCAATCACTTCGTCTACCTTTTGGATAGCAGTAAAAGCATGGGCGATGCGTTTACTGAAGCCCGTGAAGAGCTACTGCAATCGATCAACTTGCTGAAGCCAACCCAGCGATTCTATGTCGTTTTCTTTGACGAAGATCCCGAGTTCATGCGACTGGCTGATCCGAACGTTGATGAACCTCGCAGTGTTTACGCGACCGCTGAAAACAAAGCTTTGTTGCGTCAGTGGGCGATGGGAATCGAGATGGATCGTGGGAAAGCACCCTATGACATTATTCCCTTTGCGATCGACATGCGGCCGGATGTCGTGTTCCTATTGTCCGATGGTGAGTTTCCGAAGCGAATCGAGGAGATCTTTCAGGAGACAAACCGGATGGACAACTTATTCGGTGACGATGGGCCGATCAGTATCGTTCACACGATCGGATATCACAGCCGCAGCGGTGAAACCGGGATGAAGCGTATCGCGGTTAACAACGGCGGGCATTACCGCTACGTGCCAAAGAAGTAACGCGACAGCGAAGTAAAGCGACAGCGCGATCCAATGGCCCGCGCCGGTCGCTATGTTTGCGATTCTATTCGCGTGAGATCCAGGGATTTTCCGAGTCGGAGATTTTGACCTGCTCGGTGATGAACTTCACGATCGAAGGAATGACGGTTGATTGCCCACTGACAAGTGAAGGACCGCCGAGCGGTTCATTGATCTCGATGACTTCAAGGCCTTCTGGATCACGGCCGCTGCTGAGACGTCGTTTGTTGACCTCAAGCAGCTTTTGAATTCGTTGCGAATCGGATTCCTCTTCAGAACCTTTGCCGTAGATAATCAAAGTCGGCAGACGCCCAATGTTGGGATCGTTCAGTGCGGCATCGATCGGAACACCTTGAACTTGACGTTCTGGTGAGATCATCACCAGTGCTTTGACGTCCTGGCCTTGTTTTCGGCTTCCGACGCTGGGGTATCGCCAGTCGACCATCGCCCAGTTGGTTCCGATGACGCAGCCTTCGCGGATACCGATGACGACCAGCGCGTTCATGTTCAGCTTCTCGGCATCGTTTTCGTCCTTGAAAAACTTCTTTGCCGTTTCCAAATCGAAGCGTGCGATATCACCGACCGACTTTCGCCGCATCGTTTCGATCTTGAATTCCTTTTTCTCGCCAGTCCGGGTCGTGTATTCGCGAGATCCGCCGTGACCACGGTAATCAAAGGCCAGCACTGCGCAGCCGGCTCGCTGCAACATCATGCATAGCGATCCGTAGGGAGCCTTTTGCCCTTTCCATTCGTGGATGATGATCACCGGAATGGCTTCTTTGCCTTTGTTGGACCCGAAGTAGACACCGCTCAGTTCGACGCCGTCTTTGGTTGGCAAGTCAACTTTGCGAGGTTTCGGTATTGGCTCAGGTTTTTTGTTTTGGGCTTGGACGCTTGCGGTCATCAAGATCCCAAGAGAAAAGCAGACGGTCAGCATCCAGAGTAAGGATCGCTTGTTGACCGTTGGTTGGGTCAAGATTGAAGGCATTCGGACAGCTCCTGAAGATTAGCGGGGAGGGGGGCATGCGTTTCCTTGCACGCCCGGGCGTTCACACCTTCTATTATGCACAAAAACCAAGCCATCTGATAAACAGCTTGTTGAATTGCATCGTTGGAATCAAAGGATATCCAGAAACGCGCGCATCCAAGCAGGGTGTGCAGGCCATGCCGGTGCGGTCACGAGGTGCCCGTGTGTGTGGGCCGAGTCCATTGAGGCGGCGGGCTCGATGTATTGTCCTCCACCGGCTGCGACTTCGTATTGGACTGCCGGGTAACAGCTGCACTGTTTTCCTACCAGAACGCCGGCCGCAGCCAGGATTTGCGGACCGTGGCAGATCGCGGCGATCGGCTTTTGTGATGAATCGAATTGCTTGACAATTTCGATCACGCGAGCGTTCAACCGAAGGTATTCTGGAGCGCGACCACCCGGTAGGACCAGGGCGTCATAGTCATCGACATTGACCGCGTCGAAGTCCGTCGAGATCGAAAACCGGTGCCCGGGCTTTTCGCTGTAAGTTTGGTGCCCTTCGAAATCGTGGATTGCCGTGGCGACGAAGTCACCCGCCTTTTTATCCGGACACACCGTGTCGACTTGATGGCCGAGGGTCTGCAGGGTCTGTCGAGGCACCATCGCTTCGTAGTCTTCTACAAAGTCGCCCACGATCATCAGGATCTTTTTTGTCATGACGTGATTCCGTTGGTCTTTCGGTGGATTTGTTTGCGGTGAATTTTAAGGATTAGGTCAGCCTCGACGTTAACGCTGACTTAGAGTGTCGCAGTTGAATGTAGCCACGGAGTTAATGTTGTGCGATACGCGACACTTTTGATCTTATCACTGATTCTGTCCGCATCGTTGTCGGCAAAGTCACCGACGGGATGGAGCGCGGTCGTTCTGCCGGCAGGTGAGTACCGCGACGAAATCAAATCGATGCCAATCGAAACGCGGCCCGGTCGATTGTTGCACGTCTATGGAAACACCGTTCGGTTGCTTCACTATTCTGATGCACCGATGCGTGCACGCCCGATGCGACAGATCTTTCTGGGCACCAATAACTTGTTTGCCGAACTGACACGATAACAAGTCAGTTAGCACCTTTGTGCAACGATGCTTTGGAGTACGTGCCGAGTTGCACGCAGTTCCCCATCGCTTCATTCTGAATTTGAGACGCGGCGACTCGCTTGTTTCGGGGCATCGAAGCCCTGCGGATAACCAATGCGAGTACGTCTTTTAAGGAAGCTCTTCGCGTACGTCCCGCGAGAATGATCTCCGAGTGCCGATTCAGGCTGAGTCGGTTGGTTACAGTTTCCGAGCTTTTGCGCGACTGGCTTCGCGGTATCGTCCGGGCGTCTGCTTGACTTCGCGTTTGAAGACGACGCTGAAATACTCGGCGTGTTTGAATCCAGTCAGTCGCGAGATCTTGACGAGGCTTAGCTCGGTATCGCGTAACAGTTGGCACGCCCGCTTGATTTGCACCCTGCGAATTTCGGCTTGGGGCGAACGCCCAAGGTATTGGCGAAAGCGTCGTTCTAGGCTGCTTCGCGCGATCGGGACTTCTTTCAGGATGTCCGAAACCGTCAGACCTTCGCAAGCACGGAAGCGAATCATTTGGATTGCCGCGGCGACGTCTTCGTCATCGATCGCCAGTACATCTGTCGAGAGTCGCTCGGCAATTCCCAATGGCGGAATGCGAAGATGTAGCTCCGACGGCTGTTCACCACGCATCAACTGGTCGAGCATCAATGCGGCTTGATAGCCGATACGCTCAGCCGCCGGAATAATGCTCGAAAGCGGCGGATCGCAGAAGTCGCAGAGGACGTGGTCGTTGTCGACACCTAGAACGGCGATTTCGTCTGGAACGGAGACCTTGGCCGTTTGGCAGGCTTCGAGGATGTGCTGTCCGCGAAAGTCATTGCAGGCGAAGATACCGATCGGGCGCGGCAGCTTGCGAACCCATTCGACGATCTGTTCCTGCTGATCTTGCCAACCGTGCTTGCTGGCGTTTGCCCATTCGGACATGTGCAGATGAATGCTGTCTGATGAGGCAACCTTGCGTTCGGTCAGGCAGGCACGGAAGCCATCGAGTCGAAGCTGCGACCAGAGGTGGTCATCGAAGCCGGCGAACGCAAAGTGTTCCAAGCCTTTGTCGGCTAAGTGGGTCGCTGCCAATCGGCCGATCGCGTCGTGGTCGTTCATGACCGAAGGCAACGAAGTTTCGTTTTGAATGTCCCCGAGGTTGATCGTGGGGACTCCGGTATCCTGGATGAATTCCAGCATCGCCGGCGAAAGCTCGCGGGTGATAATCCCGTCGCCATCCCAGGAATTCAGCCATGCTGGGGGACCCGCCATCAATTCACGCAGGTCGAGCTGTACCGACCATGGCTGTTTTTCGATGCGATAGCGACTGATCCCTTCCAGCACACCCCGCCCGTAGGCCATGGTGGTTTCGACAAGCAGCAAAACTTTCGGGCGCGACGAGCTGGTTGTGGTCGTGGCTGCCGGGGTCGGAATTTGCTGCGTTTCGGTCATATTTGGCGGGGAAGCGTCGAGAAACGCATCCTGTTTGCGAGGGCCGCGGACAGTGAAGCGGCAGAATATATCTCAGTGAAGATCCTTATTCAACAACGCCCGCCGCCAGGTGGTTCCGGACTTTACCCGAAATTCGGCGGCCAGTGCGCTGGAAATATATCTTAGTGTGCAATTTATTGCCGTAGCCGTTATGCCACGGGAATCTAACCAAATTGCGAAAATGTTTTGTCAAATGTGCATGTCGGCGTGGCTGCGTCTGCCACGCAGTGGACCGTTAAGGTCGAACGGCTGCTTCGGTTTTGAGGTCCGCTTCTGGCAGCTGGTTTATGAAAGTGACTTTCTGTGTGTCACACGAAGGGGGCGATTTCGCTTGCTGTTGTGGATGGGCAACGCGACGTTGACTATTGCAGCGGCTGATGTTTCCACATCACGTAGCCCTCGAAGGTCAACCCGATACGGAGGCTGGGGGGATGCGTCAGAAGCCAACGCGGAAAAGCTTACGCGACCCGAGTTTGCGGCGATCGCGTTTTTCTGACCGGAAAACCTCTGGCGCTTTGAAGTAGACCTCCGCAGTCTTGGTCTGTATTTTGCGATCAAATGGCGAGAGTGTTTCTGTCGCGGTCGCAATCCCTGACCGGGCGGAGGCGTCGATTCGCTGGTCCACACAGTGTCATTATCCAGGCAACTCGCCTTTTCATTCGCACCTAGATACATCGCGTCAAAACAGTATGCAAAGCAACCAGCGTAAGAGCGGCCAGGCGGAACCGCCGTTGCTGGAACGCCGAACATTCTTCGGCCTTTCATGGTCGTTGGTGATTCTATTCCTGTTCTTTTTCACAATGCCGTTCGCTTTCCGATCGGCACGGCTGAGCCTGAAGTCCAAAGAGAACGACGTCAAAGACTGGTTGCCGTCTGACTTTGTCGAGACATCGGAACTTGCTTGGTTCGCAAAGCACTTCGTTGGCGAAAGCTTTGTGATCGCAACGTGGCCAGGTTGTACCGAAGACGATCAGCGACTGAAACTTTTGGCGTCAAAGCTACGCCGCGAATGCAGCCAGACCGATCCGGCAGAACACATCGACGATCCTGCATTAGCAGAAGATTACCGTCGTGCGAAAGAATTCGGCGTTCGTCTCGGTTTGTTGCCCGCATCGCGTGAGCTGAATAATTGGGGCGGCAAGAACGAGAAATGGTTGGTCACCTCACATGGCAAGCACTACTACATCACACCCGATGGGCGTTTATTCCGTTGGGACGAAGCGTCCAATGGTCCAGCCGCACTTGGTCGAGAGCTGAAACGAGCTTTTGATAAGTTTGAGCTATCCGGGACATTTGTCGCCGCATTTGGTGGGAAGGCCGATAAAGACCACGCGAATCCTTTTTACAACGACCCGACACTGGTTTGTGCCCCGATGTTTCGATCGGTCGAAACCGGTGTGTCATTGGTCAGTGAGCTGTCCAAAGAAGGTGGCCTTCTGTGGCCGGTTGACTTCACGGATCCGTCACGTCGTCCCGTCATTGCAAGACGACGTGCAATGGAACGCTTGACCGGTTCGCTGTTTGCTCCTGCTGTGCCTGAAGGGTTCACTTGGACGGCGGAAGAGTTCCGTGAAGTCGTTCCGGAAGACAGCAAGTCCCGTATCCCGGACAACTTTGACCTTGTCGTCGACAAGGCTTTGCAGGAGTTCGCGGACCTGCATCTTGAAGGTGACTTCGAGAAGATCACTGAAGCGGAAACCAACACTCAGACCGATGCTTGGTATGCCGTATTCGATGCTGCCGAAATCGATCCACCACCTCGGCAGACCTGTTTGCTGATCACGCTGACCGATGCGGCCCAAGACAACTTGGCATATGCGCTTGGTCGCGGAGTGATGGGAGGTCCACGTGGTCGGTTGCTTCAGCTTGCGGAAGATTCCGGCGTCAAAGCGGCTTCGCCACCGTCGGTCGCGCCTCCACCATTTGATCGCAAAGAAGTGGAGTCCGAAGCGGGGCTTCCTCCGCTGCGTTTGGGCGGTCCGCCAGTTGACAACATCGCGATTGATGAAGAAGGGACTATTACCTTGGTTAGGTTGGTTGGATACAGCGTTCTGTTGGGCGTGATCCTTTCCTACCTATGTTTCACCAGTGTCAAAATCACCATGATGGTTTTCGTCGTCGGTGGTTCTGCGGCGATGCTGAGCATGGCGTTCGTCGGCTGGACCGGCGGTCGAGTCGATGCGGTATTGATGAGCATGCCATCGTTGGTTTACGTGCTGGGTCTATCCGGTGCGATTCACGTTGTGAACTATTACCGTGACGAGGTCCGCAGTGGTGGACGCAGTGGGGCTGCTGGGCGGGCTATCAAGCACGCCGCGTTTCCATGTGCACTTGCCGCGTTAACGACAGCGATCGGTCTGGGGTCTCTTTACACCAGTAATCTCGCACCGATTAGTAACTTCGGGTTCTACGCGGCGATTGGTGTGATCGCGACGTTGGCGATCTTGTTTACTTACCTGCCTGCGGCGCTACAGACCTTTGTCACCGAGTCCAAGGCGAAACCTGCGGCCAAGAAAACAGAAAGTGGCGAGTCATGGTTGTCAGACCAGTGGGCAGCAGCGGGCGCATGGATCTGCAAGCGACATTGGTGGGTAACGGCGGCGTGCCTGTTGGTCTTGGTTGGCGCATCGCTGGGGCTTTCGAAGATCAAGACATCGGTGCAACTGCTAAAACTGTTTGACGAAGACGCACGAATCATTCGTGATTACGCTTGGTTGGAAAAGAATTTTGGCAAGTTGGTTCCGATGGAACTGGTGCTGAGGGTGCCACCATCGCATCAAGTCGCAACTGCATCGACAACCGAAGGTAATTCTGAAAGCGATGAAGAGTCGTCATCAGCTTCGGCGATCCCACTAAACATTTTGGAGCGAGTCGAAGCGGTTGCTCGGATCAACTACGTCGTTCATCAAACCTTGGGCGAGCCAGGTTTGGGGGTTGTCGGTTCCGCTACTGCGGTCAACACGTTCTTGAAGCCGCTTCCGGATGTCACCAATGGTTGGAATCCGGTGCGCTCGCAATACGTCAACGAGTTGACAGCGGGTCGAGAAGAGTTGCTTTCCAACGACTATGTTCGGTTGGAGCAGTATGGCCCCATGAAAGACAGTGAGCTGTGGCGAATCAGCTTGCGAGTCAGTGCGTTATCGGACGTCGACTATGGTCAGTTCATCAGCACCTTGCGTACTTCGGTGGAGCCGGTATTGCGAGCGTATGACACTCGCGATGCGATCTTAGCGGAGTTGGAATCGGCTGAACTGAAAGGAAAGAAGAAACCGGTCGTCGTGATGATGGGGGCTTCAAAGCCAAAGCCGCTTCGTGAGACCAAGCTGATCGATAAGCAAAAGATTGACGGTGATTCCGAAGCCAGTCAGATCCTGACTCACGAGATCTATCTTGCGGTGCTTGAAGAGTTGCTTCGTGGCGAGCGAATCCCTGAACCTCGATGGTTAGATCCCAATTCAGCAGAGAAGCCCATCGAAATCGGTGGAGAGCTTTGGAATAAAGTTGTCGGGATTTCTGACGTGATGGTTTGGGTCGGTGATGATCCAGCGCCCGCTGATAGCCTGGCCGAAGCAAAGGCAGTTGTCGATGGCGAGGGGATTTTCACGAAGTCGATCGTGCATAGCTTGGTCGGCGAACGTATTCCTTCGACCGAAGGTGCCGGAGCACTCGAGGTGATTTATACCGGTGTGGTTCCGGTGGTTTACAAGGCACAGCGAACACTGCTAGGTAGCTTGGTCGAATCAATCGCGATGGCATTCGTCTTGATTGCGTTTGTGATGGTCGTCCTGCTTAACCCCGCTAGCACTCCGTTGCGGTTCATCATGCCAGGTAACTTTGTTACCGGAACGATGTCGGGTGTCATTTCGATGATCCCCAATATGTTCCCGGTGCTGTTGATCTTCGGATTGATGGGACACTTCGGGCGTCTGGTTGATATCGGCACCATGATGACCGCTTCGGTCGCGATGGGGGTCGCAGTTGACGACACGATTCACTTTCTAAGTTGGTTCCGTACCTTCTTAGACAAGGGCTACGATCGCTTGAAAGCGGTGGAAATGACGTATCGGCGTGTCGGACCTGCAATGACTCAGACCACAATTGTCGGCGGGTTGGGCTTGTTCGTGTTCGCGCTTTCGACATTCACGCCGACTCAACGATTCGGCACCCTGATGTTAGTCCTGTTGGCAGCAGCGTTGATTGGTGACTTGGTGTTGCTGCCGGCGCTCCTGGCGGGGCCGTTGGGGCGGTTCTTTAAGCCACGCGTTGGAGCCCCGCTGGTCGATGAAGACGAGCATCCGGTCCCTACCAGCGACGATGAACCACCGCGCACCGAGGCGGACGCGATCGACAAAGATTCGTTGCCGCATTTGAAGATCCACTCGCCCTCCATGCGTGCTGACAAGCCCCATCGAGTCAAAGGGCGATAGGCGTTTAGCTTTGGCAGACGTGCGGTGTCCGCCGGTCTGTTGACACTGTGGATGAAACTGTCTGCTGACTCTGTGTATCAAGCTGGCAGCTTGGCTGTCTCCCCCTGCATCCGGCGGGGGAAGGGCCTCCCGTCCTTCGCATTGCTGTCATCTCGTTCTATAACTTGGACGCAGAAGATTGCCGCAAGCGATCGAATTCGCTCGCATTGCCAGTACGACTACGGGAGATACTGCCGTGAACTTGGTCCATCGAATCGAGCATCCGCTGATTGAGCATCATTTATGCACCATTCGCGACAAGGAGACTCGGCCGAGCGAGTTTCGTGCGGCGATTCAGCGGCTGTCGATGATTCTGGGTGTCTACGCGACGGAAGATCTGGCCACAAAGCCACGACTGATCTCCACCCCGATTTGCGACGCAACTTGCGAAGCGTTGTCGGTTCACGTCGGCATCGTGCCGATCTTACGAGCCGGGTTGGGGATGGTTGACCCGATCCTGGAACTGCTGCCCGAGGCTGCGGTTTGGCATTTGGGGCTTTATCGAAATGAAGAGACAGCTGAGCCGGTCGGTTACTACGACAAGCTTCCGCACGAGAACGCGCCGAATGTGGCATTGGTCGTTGATCCGATGTTGGCGACCGGTGGAAGTATCGATTTGGTCATCCGCCGGCTTCGGCAGTGGGGCGTGAGCGAAATTCGTGTTCTGTCAATCATCGCGTCGCAGCCCGGAATTGACCGTGTTCAAAGAGATTTTCCGGATGTGCGAGTCTATGTGGCGGCGATCGATCCTGAATTAAACGATCAGTCGTACATTGTTCCGGGGCTAGGGGACGCCGGGGATCGAATCTTCGATACACCACAGCACGGATAACCACGATGGAACGATTCATTTGTGTGTTGGGCATCGCGGCCTTTATCGGGCTCGCTTGGTTGGTCAGCAGCGATCGGAAGCGTTTTCCTTTTCGTGTTGTCTTCGGAGGGCTGCTGTTGCAGTTGGCCTTGGCGGTCTTGGTGTTGCGGACCAGGCGCGGGCAAGAATTTTTCACTTGGATTGGCGACGCATTCACGTTGGTGATGGGCAGCGTCAACGCGGGAAGTGGATTTCTGTTTTCATCGCATTTAAGCGAATCGTTCAGCGAATCAATTGTCGCCACGTTCGCGTTCGGTGTGCTTCCCACGGTGATCTTTTTCTCGTCTTTGATGAGCATTCTGTACTACATCGGCGTGATGCAGTGGGTGGTCTACGCGCTCGCTTGGGTGATGCAGTTCACATTGAAAACCAGTGGCCCAGAAACGCTTGCTGCCGCGGCGAACGTTTTTGTTGGACATACCGAGGCGCCTTTGGTTGTGCGGCCGTACCTGGCCAAGATGACTCGCAGCGAGCTGAACGCGATGATGACCGGTGGCTTTGCGACGGTGACCGGGGGGCTGTTGGGGGCGTACGCGGGCATGGGGATTGATGTTGCGCACCTTTTGACCGCGTCGGTCATCAGTGCGCCGGCAGCGCTTCTGATCGCGAAAGTCATGCAGCCCGAAAGCCCCGATGCGGTCGTTTCGACTGAGCTTGCCTTTAAGCCAAAGAAGGAATCGAAGTCTGAATCGAAGGATCCCGCCGAGGCAAAGCAGGAGGACGATTTAGATCAGGGGCCGGTCAATGTCGTCGCTGCTGCAGTGGACGGGGCAAGTGACGGGCTGAAGCTAGCGCTGAATGTCGGCGCGATGCTGATCGCGTTTTTGGCGATCTTGAATCTAGTCGACGTGTTGCTCGGTCAACTGTGTTATCAGTTTGCCTGGTTAAGCGATGGGGGGGGGGCTGTCCTTTCGCTGGGAATCATCTTGGGATATGCGTGTTGGCCGATCGCATGGCTGTTGGGAATTCCAGCGGCAGAATGCATGGAAGCGGGGCGATTGATTGGGCTCAAGACCGTTGCCAACGAGTTTATTGCCTACCAATCGCTCGGGCAGATGATGGAGGCATCGCAACCGGTGATCTCTGAGCGCACTGCAATCATCCTGACATATGCCTTAGCAGGATTCAGCAACTTTGGCGCGATCGGGATTCAAGTGGGGGGCATCGGCGGTCTGGAGCCATCTCGACGGAAAGACCTCGCGCGGCTCGGATTGCGTGCAATGTTTGGCGGGTTATTGGCCTGTTGCATGACTGGCGCGATCGCCGGATTGCTGCTCTAACGTGGCAAGAATTGAACAATCCGAGTACACTGTAAGCTCGAAAATCTCCGGAAATTCCGGGGTTAGCCTTCGAAACATTGCTTACTGAAAATGGACCCATTCTCATTGGAAAACCACACGGTTTAGGTGAGAATACTCCTGTCAGTATTGAATGCTGATCCCCGCCTTTTGCGCCGCATCGTTTTTCCGGAACATCCAACCTCCAGTGCGGCCACAGCTCGACAAAAATCTACACCGAAATGATTTATCGGTTTATGCCTAAACTATTGGTCATTGTCGCCGCATTGACTGGAACATGTTCCATCTTGCACGCGGCCGAGCCCACCATTGATTTCCAAAAGCAGGTCCAGCCAATCTTGGCCAAGAAATGTTTTTCTTGCCACGGGCCTGATGAAGCTGAAAGCAGTCTGAGTTTCGCAAGTCGTGACGAGGCATTCGCGGAAACTGATTCGGGCGAACACGCGATCGTGCCTGGTGACGTTGAAGCAAGCGTCATGATCGCGCGGATGCGTTCGGAAGACGAATGGGAACGCATGCCTCCTGAAGGCGATCCGGTTAGTGACGAAGACATCGCGTTGCTGGAAACTTGGATCAAAGAAGGTGCGACATGGCAAAAGCACTGGGCGTTCGAGCCCGTCAGTCAGCCTGAGATTCCTGAAGTTGACAATGCGGCTTGGCAAGAAAACCCAATCGACGCATTCATCTACGACTCTGTTGCCGAAGCCGGCCTCAAGCCGAACGGCGCCGCCGAAAAGCAAGAGCTGATCAAGCGTCTCAGTTACGACCTGACTGGCTTGCCTCCATCGAAAGCTCAGGTCGACGCATTCGTTGCTGACCAATCGCCAGACGCGTTCAAGAACTTGACCGAGCAGCTTCTTGCCTCACCTCACTACGGTGAACGCTGGGGACGTCACTGGTTGGACTTGGTCCGTTTTGCCGAAACAAACTCGTTCGAACGAGATGGTCCCAAGGCAAACGCTTGGAAGTATCGTGACTACGTGATTCGCTCTTTCAACGAAGACAAGCCTTACGACCAGTTCATCCGCGAGCAACTCGCTGGTGATGAACTGGACAAGGTGACGCCGGAAACGATGACCGCGACCGGTTACTATCGACTGGGCATCTATGACGATGAGCCGGCTGATCCGTTGCAGGCTCGCTTCGATGCATTGGACGACATCATCCTGACAACCGGGCAGGTCTTCCTAGGATTGACCATGAACTGTGCCCGTTGCCACGATCACAAAATCGATCCGATTCCGCAGACCGATTACTACGGGATGCTCTCGTTCTTCGAAGACCTCACGCCATACGCCGAGCGTGGCGACTTGTCGATTTACAGTCAGGTCGATGTCAGCTCGCAAGAACTGAAAGATCAGTACGCGGCTAACGACAAAACACGTCGTGAGCTGGAAAAGCAGATTTACGATCTGGAGCAGACTGGAATCGTCAAAATGTCGGCGCCAGATCAGCGTGCGACGGAAGGTTCGCGTCGAGATCGCAATCGCGTCCTTCGTGCCAAACTTCGTCAGCACCTCAGCGATGAAGCCTGGAAACAATACGAAGATTTGAAGCAGCAGCTTCGCAAGAACAACGAAGAGCTAAAAAGCTTGCCCCAACGCGAAACCGTGATGGGTTTGGCGAAGTACCGGAAGGTCGAAGAGCCTACCTTCGTCTTGTTCCGTGGAAACCCACATTCGCCGAGTGATGAAGTCGAGCCGCAATTTCCATCGTTGTTCGAATCCGAATTGCCAACCGTTCCTGAACTGGAACCGAGTACACAACGCTCTGCAGGCCGACGACGTATCCTGGCAGACTGGATCGCTAGCGAAGACAACATGTTGACCGCCCGCGTGATGGTGAACCGAATCTGGCAGTACCACTTCGGTCGGGGAATCGTTCGCAGCACGAATAACTTCGGGCAGTTGGGAACGCCACCGAGTCACCCGAAACTGTTGGACTATCTTGCCAATCGATTTGTCGAAAGCGGCTGGAGCGTCAAAGACATGCACCGTCTGATTTTGTCCAGCAAGGCTTATCAGATGTCGTCTGAAGGCAATAAGGAAGCTCTTGGTATCGATCCCGACAACGAACTGTTCTGGCGATTCGATCCGCGCCGGTTGAGCGCCGAAGAGATTCGTGATTCGATCCTCGCCGCGACCGGCGAATTGAATTTGAAATCATACGGACCGAGTATCTATCCCGAACTTTCGCCGGAAGTGATGGCGGGCCAATCAAAGCCTGGTGACGGTTGGGGAAAATCCAGCATCCAGGACCAGAATCGACGAAGCGTTTACATCTACGTCAAGCGATCGCTGCTGACGCCGATGTTGTCGGCCTTCGATTTTCCCGATCCTGACCTTACATGTGAAGCTCGGTTCATGACGCTTCAGCCTGCACAAGCCTTGTCATTGCTAAACGGTGACTTTGCCGGTCAACAGGCTCAAAAACTGGCCGAATCGATTGATGCATCTTCCAAGAGCAAAGCCGATGTGGTCAAAGCCGTCATCCCACGTGTCCTATTGCGTGACGCCAATGAGAAAGACGTTGCCGACGGGGTGAAGCTGATGGAAAGCTTGTCGGACAAGCACGGGTTGAGCGATGACGAAGCAAAACGCTTGTATTGCTTGAGCGTTTTGAACTGGAACGAATTTCTGTTCGTGGACTGAATTAGGAGTAACGACGATGACGAAACGAAACTTTTGCGGTCGCACACGACGGGAATTCCTGTGGCAATCCGGTGCCGGATTTGGCGCTGCCGCTTTGACCTCGATGCTCTCACAGGACGGATTTCTGTCTGCATCTGAAAGCATCAATCCATTGGCTGCCAAACCGCCACACTTCGCGCCGAAAGCGAAGAGCGTGATCTTCTTGTTCATGTACGGTGGGCCAAGCCATATCGATACTTTCGATCACAAGCCGAAGATGAAAGGCATGGACGGCAAGACCGTCGACGTGCAGACCTTCGGACGTGGCGGAAAAAAGAGCGGCGGACGAATTGTCGAGCCACGTTGGGACTTCGCGAAATACGGCGAGTGTGGCAAAGAGGTTAGTACTCTTTTCCCAAACGTGGCTAAGCATGTCGATGACATCGCGTTCTTGCATTCGATGACGGCTGATTCGCCAATCCACGGCTCAGCCATGTTGATGATGAATAGCGGAAAGATCCTTTCCGGCAGTCCTGCCATGGGATCGTGGGTGAATTACGGACTGGGCTCGGTTAATGAAAACTTGCCCGGCTATGTCGTCATGCTCGATCCAAAAGCGGGACCGATCAGCGGTGCGAAAAACTGGAGCAGCGGCTACATGCCTGCGACCTACGCAGGGACAGTGTTCCGCAGCAAGGGCGCACCGATTTTGAACCTCAATCGTCCCGAAGGAATGAGCGAAGCGGTTCAACGTGAGATGATCGATTCGATCCAAGCAGCCAATGAGCGTCATTTGGTTGGCCGTCAAGATAACGACGACTTGGCATCACGGATCAGCAGCTACGAACTCGCCTACAAAATGCAATCGGCTGCTCCCGAAGCAGTCGACCTGTCAGACGAAGACGAACGTACCTTGTCGATGTACGGCGTCGATCGCGAAGAGACCAATGACTTCGGAACACGATGCTTGATCGCACGTCGTCTGGTTGATCGTGGTGTCCGCTTCGTTCAGCTATACAGCGGCGGCGCCCACAATGACGACAACTGGGATGCTCACGGCGACTTGGAACTCAATCACAATCGTCACGCCGGTCGTACTGACCTGCCAATCGCAGGCTTGTTGGCTGACCTGAAACAGCGTGGAATGTTGGACGAAACCTTGGTGATCTGGGGCGGCGAATTCGGCCGGCAACCGACCGCGGAATACGCCGAAGGTTCCGGTCGCGATCACAATTCGTTTGGCTTCACCATGTGGATGGCTGGTGGCGGAATTAAGGGCGGCGTGTCCTATGGAACGACCGACGAACTTGGCGCCGCTGCAGTCGAAAACCCACTCGAGGTCAAAAACCTACACGCGACGACATTACATTTGATGGGGCTCGAGCCCAATCAGCTGTCGTACTTCTACGGCGGATTGGATCAGAAGCTGGTTGGTGTCGAGCATGTTGACCCGATCTACGATATCATCGCGTAGCTGATCGTTAATCTATCGAGCCCAATGAAGATTGGGTTCATCAGGCCCGGTCAGAGTGATCGGGCTTTTTTTATGTCTCTGGGATTCGTTTGCTCCCTCCTCACGATCTCACTTTTCCCCTTACCGGCGACACTATGCGGATTCTCTTTAGCTCGATCGCGACATTGATACTGGCTTTCGTATCGATGCCCGCAGTCCAAGCGGCAAAACCAAACATCTTGATCGTCCTTGCTGACGATTGCACTCACAATGACCTTCCGATGTACGGCGGTGTCAATGCGAAGACACCGAACCTCGATCGATTGGCGAAGGAAAGCCTTGTTTTCGATCAGGCTTACTTAGCCGAAGCGATCTGCCAACCGTGTCGAGCTGAACTGTACTCGGGGCTTTACCCGATGAGCAACGGTTGTGCTTGGAATCACTCCGCCAGCCGTCCTGACATCGAAAGCATGCCTCAATATCTTGGGGCCGAGGGATATCGTGTCGGAATCGCTGGTAAAGTTCACGTGTCACCGCGTCAGTCATTCCCGTTCGAAAACGTCGAGGGATTCGATGACAATTGCGTTCGTGACCCAACCAAACCCCATCAAGTCAAATCCATTCGTGAATTCATGACTCGTGATGGCGGGCCATTCTGTTTGGTCGTCGCTTTGGTTGAGCCACACGTGCCTTGGGTCATGGGAGATGCCAGTGCATATCCGCCGCGATCGATCAAACTTCCACCGAATATCGCCGACACGCCGGAAACAAGGCGCGCTTTCGGTCGTTACCTGGCCGAGGTGACCTACATGGATTCACAAGTTGGCCAGATTTTGGAAACACTGGAAACCAGCGGTCATGCTGAAGACACGTTGGTGCTGTTCTCTTCCGAGCAGGGCTCGCAGTTTCCTGGTAACAAGTGGACGAACTACAACACTGGCGTTCATACCGCATTGGTTGCCCGCATGCCGGGAGTCGTTCCCGAGGGCAAACGCACCGATGCCCTGGTTCAGTACGCGGACGTTTTGCCAACGTTGATGGACATGGCTGGGCTGTCGTACGACGCGGATGCGTTCGACGGACAAAGTTTTGCGTCGGTGCTTCGCGGTGAATCCGACAAGCATCGCGAATTTGTCTACGGGATTCACAACAATGTTCCCGAGGGACCTTCGTATCCGATCCGTTCGATTGGCGATGGAAAGTACCACTACATCCGGAACCTGACCAACGAAAACCTCTACATCGAAAAACACTTGATGGGGGTCAAGGGTGACGGCAAGCTGAACAACATGTACTGGCAGACTTGGGTATTCAATTCGTTTGACAACCCAGAGGCGTACCAACTGATCCAACGCTACATGCGTCGTCCGGCTGAAGAAATGTACGACTTGGAAAGCGACCCATTCGAATTGAACAACTTGGCGGGTAGCCAGAGTGTTGCCGACGCTCAAAAGCGGCTTTCTGGTGAGCTGGACCGTTGGATGAAATCGCAAGGCGACCCGGGGCCTGAACAAGACACCGTGGAATCACTGCGGGCGGCCCGAAAGGGCGAGCATCGGTTCAAGCCAGCAAGCCGCTAGCGAACGGGGTAAAATGGCGGGTGCTTCTTCCCACCTTGCACCTGCCTTTTAGACCCCACCATGCAAATTCGCACGCTGTTGCTGTTGTTTTCTCTCGCCGGAATCTCTTGTTTTGCCGGTGAGAATTGGCCGGAATATCGTGGGCCACGCGGCAATGGCATCGCTCAGTCTGGGACGCTTCCCGATCGGATCGACCAATCGGTGGTTCGATGGCAAACGCCGATCCATGGGAAAGGATGGTCGTCACCGGTCGTTTGGGACGATCAGATCTGGTTGACGACAGCGACCGAAGACGGAAAGCAAATGTCGGTCATCTGTGTCGAACGGGCGAGCGGAAAGATTGTCCATGACAAAGTATTGTTGCAAAACGACGAGCCAGCGTTCTGTCATCCGATGAACAGCTATGCTTCGCCGACGCCAGTGATCGAAGATGGGCGTGTTTACGTGCACTTCGGCGCGTACTTGACCGCATGTTTGGACACCGAGACTGCAGACATCATCTGGAAACGCACTGACCTACAGTGTGATCATCACCGTGGCCCCGCGTCCTCACCCATTCTGTATGACAACAAGTTGTTTGTCGCCTATGACGGTTTCGATGTTCAATTCGTGATCGCGTTTGACAAGTCGACCGGAGAGACAGTCTGGGAACACAAGCGTGAAATCGACTACGGGACCGACAATGGGGATTTGAAAAAGGCCTATGGCACAGGACAGGTGATCGAAGTCGACGGTCAGGCCGCGTTGGTTTACCCAAGTGCAATTGCGACGGAGGCATACGATCCAAAAGACGGAACACCGTTATGGACGGTCTACCACGGTGGCATGAACGCCTCGGTTCGTCCGATCCTTGACGACGGACTGTTGTTCTTGACTAACGGGATGGGATCGATGGTCGCCGTGAATCCAAAAGGCCACGGGAATATTACCGATAGCCAAGTCCAGTGGAGTTCACGCAAAGCGGTTGCGAAGAAGTCGTCACCGCTGGTCATCGACGGCATTCTTTATATGACTAGCGATGACGGAATCGTTTCGGCGCGAGAGACCCAAACGGGAGATCTTCTTTGGCAGAAACGCGCGGGCGGTGCATTCGCCGCGTCACCGGTTTTCGCCGATGGCAAGATCTATGCGATGAATACCGACGGGGAGACGTTCGTATTCCTGCCTGGCAAAGATTACCAACTCGTGTCACAAGGCCAACTCGGTGACGGGTACATGGCGTCACCTGCGGTTGTCGGTAGCGAGTTGATCTTGCGCAGCAAGTCAATGCTGTACAGCGTTAGCGAATCGGCTAAGTGAATGCTTAAGCGATATCCACAGTCGGTCGAAAGCGACCGATTGAAAAAACTCGATCCCAGTCAGCTTCTTGGCAACCGGCTGGCAATCACTATGCGGCGCGTCGATAGTTGTTCTGACTTGGTTCGATGTGTTCACCGAGCGAATCAATTTCGAGCCGCAGTAGTGATTGAACAACTTTCGATGCTGTAGGGCGGTGCTCGGGATGCTCCTCAGCCATCTGTTCGACCAGTTCGCAGACAGGACTCAACAAAAGCTCGTTCGCAGTGTCGACGTTTGCAAGCCAGTCCCAAAGGATACGTCCGGCGGCATAGATGTCGCTTGCTTGGCTGGCGGCGGACGGATTGGTTAGCAATTCCGGAGAGGCATAGGCTGGGGTTCCGCGAAATGGCGCAGACTGATCGAGAGTGCCACGGAAAGCGAATCCCAAATCCAATAGTGTTAAATGGCCGTTGGTAGAGAGGATCAGATTGGTCGGTTTCACATCGCCATGGACCCATCCTGATTTGTGCATACATTCCAGTGCTTGGCACATTTGGCGTACAAACCAAAGGGCGACCGGAAGCGGACGACGTGGGCCACGTTGCAGATTGGATTGCATCGAGTCACCGACAATGCGTGGCATCACCAAGTACGCAGTTGCCGAACGAGCATCGCCATCCAAGACAGTGACAAGATTTGGATGCGAAAGTGATGCGGCAGCAATAATGCTGCGAGCGATACCCTGGCGAGCTTCTTCGTTCTTCGCAACTTTAATTGCATAGTCCCAACGAGGACTTCCCGCGGCGTCAATCGGTTGTGCCCGAAAGACAGCGTTTTCGTTGCCTTCATGAATGAGCTGACCTAAACGCCAGATTCCAAGTTGGCTAGGCAACGACTGCTGTAATTGACGATTGGGCATCGGAGTCTCGACAGAGGAGGCAGAAAAATGGAAGCAGACTTCCAAAGATCGTTCATCGGCCAATCGCGACCATCGCTACCGATTGCCATTTACAATCCGAAAACTCGATTTGTCTTGCCTAAACTCTCTCTTTGCCGTTTGACCTTCGATTGGCCGCGATTGAACGCAAATCTGGCTAGCTAGTGAAACGTTGAAGCCTTTGACGATGCGGTAAATGCATGGGGTTTGGCGACAGAGCGCCTTTTGTTTCCAAGTTCAATCGTGGCACCACATTGGGTAGAATGGGCTGAAGCACATCGGTTTTCTTCGATGTCTCCTACCTCTGGCGCAATTCTCACCATGCCAAAACAAAGATCTTCGCAAGCGAGTCGACGTTCCATTCTTCGTGCCGCAGGGATCACGGTTGCGCTGCCGGCCTTCGATTCGCTTCGAAAGCCAGCTTCGGCGACTGAGAACTTGAATGCTCCTGACGATCAGTCAGCTGCGAGAAACATGGTTTGCATTGGCAACATGCTCGGTTTTTATCCCGGTGCGTTTTGGCCCAGTGAGAACAGCGATGGAAAAACGGGCGGACATAAACTGTCGCCGACGTTGCAGTCACTTCAGTCGCATTTGTCCGACGTGACCATCATCGGTGGACTTGATCATGGACTCAAAGGTGGGCACTTTGCGATTCATGGGTTCCTAAGTGGGATCAAGCATGCCGATGCGAAAACAATGCCCGACGGCAATATCTCGGTTGATCAATTTGCGGCTGAACGAGTGGCTGGCCAAACTCGATTTTCATCGTTGACCGTCGGAAGTGATTCGGGGATCCATGGCGGTTGCCAGATGTCATGGAGTCGTGCGGGGACGCGGGTGCCACCGATTACCGGACCGCGTGAATTGTTTGAAAAGCTTTTCGTAGGAATCAAAGCATCTGACAAGCAACAGGCAGACGACCGCTACCGATTGAAGCAATCGATTTTGGACAGCGTCAATGGCGACGCAAAATCAGTCGCGAAAGATTTGAACGCTCGTGATCGGCAAAAGTTGGATGAGTATTTCACTTCGATTCGAGAAGTTGAAAAGCGATTGAGCAACCAACAGAGTTGGGTGGATGTGCCAAAGCCCGATGCTCCATTCGACGCGCCACGCAATACGAATATGGTCGACGATTTGCCAATGTTGTATGACTTGATCGCGATGGCACTGCAGACCAGGTCTACTCGGATTGCGACCTTGGAGATTGGCGGTGATTTTGAAGCTCGGGACTTCGGCTTCAAGTCCGGTTATCACGCGCTTTCGCATCACGGTCAACGCGAAGACGCCATTGCGGCGTTGAAAGTGATTGATGCTTATCAAGTCGAGCAGTTTTCGAAATTCTTAGACAAGCTGAAATCCTTCGAGACGGAGCATTCAAATCTGCTGGATCAGACAACGGTTCTGTTCGGTAGTGGAATGGGGAACGCGAACTCCCATACCAATTCGAACTTGCCGATCGTGCTCGCCGGTGGCGGATTCCGCCATCAAAGTTTCCTGACGTTTGATGAGAAGAATCAGCATCGCCCGCCATTGACCAATTTGTTCGTTTCGATGTTACAACGATTCGGTATTGAAACCGAAAGCTTTGCAACCAGCACGGGAACCTTGACCGGATTGGAGTTGGTTTGATGAAGAACCAACCAACCAGAGCTAGCCTGCTTCTCGCGTCGATCGTCTGCTTGATGGTTTCGGGGCAGGTTTTCGCGGAATCGAAATCGGATATCGAATCGGCTGGCAGATTCTTGACGACTTATTGTGTCGATTGCCATACCGGCGATGACGCCAGCGGTGAACGTGATCTCGAATCGCTTTCATTGAATTCCGATAGCGAAGACTCGTTGATACTAACTCAAGAAATCATCGATCAACTGACGCTCGGTGCGATGCCTCCGCCGGATGCGGACCAACCAGATTCTGCGCAGATACAACGGGCAATCGAACAGCTCACCGCTAACCTGAGAACACATCGCGTTGCGAAGTCCAGTACTGGAGGGCAAACCGTTCTGCGCCGGCTATCGCAGCGTGAGTACTTGGAAACGATTGGAGACTTGTTTGACATGGACATGTCCATGTTCGACCCGACGACAAAGTTTCCGCGTGATAGTACGGTCGAGCATCTGGACAACATCGGTGATTCCTTGGTTATGTCCAGCTACCTGCTGGAGCAATACCTTGATGCTGCGGATGCCATTGTGGAAAAAGCCTTCCGCGAACGGGCCAAACCTGCCGAGCAATCCTGGCATTTCAAAGGTCGCTTCCCGACTCAGCCAGAATTGTCAATCGCGCATCGAAGGGCATTCAACTATCGGTACATGTGTTTGTACGACTGCCCGTTGGCAGATAAGCCAGAAGGCGCGTACGGTTCGATCAAGGAATTTGAACACGGGGTGCCCTATGATGGGATCTACGAAATTAAAGTGCTCGCCCAAGCGTTGCACCACGACAGCCCCTATGACCCGGAACAGTTAAAAATTGATTTGTCGGAACCATTCCGAATGGGGATCCGTCCAGGCAATCACGAAGTTGGTGAGCTACACGTCGTCCAACCGATCCAGCCTTTGTTGGCCGAAACGATTATCGATGAAGGTGATCCACAGTGGTATACGCTTCGCGTTTTTCTTGATCGCGGATTCACACCACGATTCACTTTCGAAAATGGCATGAACGGGATGCGAAATCTACACACCCGTTTTCACCGCATTTACAACAACACGCTGCCAAAAGAAGCTCGTGGCGGAGCCGGTATTGTCGTTGGTCGAAATGCGATGCTGAAACATGGCAAGATGCCGCAAATTCGAATTCATGAAATCGCCATCCGCGGGCCGTTAATCGATCAATGGCCGCAGCAGACTCGAGACCAATTGCTTCCGTCAGGCGAAATTTCTGAAGCGGAAGTCGAGTCAGTGATTCGGCGTTTTGCCGGACGCGCGTTTCGTCGGCCGGTGCGAGATGATGAGGTTGATCGCCTGCTGGCAATTTATCAGTCACGCCGAGATCAAGGACGATCCTTGGTCGATGCGATTAAGGACAGCTACAAAGCCGCGTTGTGCTCTCCTTCGTTTCTGTATTTCCATCCGGAGTGTGAACCGGGAACTGACCGTTTGCAGCAACACGCTCTCGCGGAACGCTTGGCTTACTTTTTGACCAGCTCGATGCCGGATGAACGTTTGCGATCATTGGCCGATGACGGAAAGCTTGATTCAGAAACACTGCTCGCCGAAACTAGGCGTCTTATGGCTGGCGAAAAGTTTTCGCGTATGATTGAAGGCTTTACCGATTCTTGGCTCGGTTTGCGAGCGTTGGGAGAGATGCCTCCGGATCGAGGGAAGTTCTGGGAATACTATGCCCGCGGATTGGAAGTCGAGATGAAGCGGGAATCACAGCTGTTCCTAGCCAATCTGATCGAGCATGATCTTCCGCTGACAGATTGTTTGGATGCCGACTATTCGTTTGTAAACCGTGACTTGGCCAAGCTCTACGGTGTCGAATCCCAAGTCAAACCGGACGACGCGGTTCGATTTCGGCAAGTCAATTTCGAAGACGCGAAGCGAGGCGGAATTCTTGGTCATGCGAGTGTGCTGACTGTCTCGGCCAATGGGATCGAGACCTCGCCAGTGATTCGCGGGGTTTGGATGCTTGAGAACGTTCTCGGCACGCCCCCGCCCCCACCCCCGGATGACGTGCCGGCGATCGATCCGGATGTCCGTGGGGCGAAGGGAATCAAGGATCTGTTGGAAAAACACCGGACACTGGACACCTGCAATCAGTGTCATCGCAAAATCGATCCTCTCGGGTTCGCCTTGGAATGCTTCGATCCGATCGGACAGGTCCGCTATCGCTATCCGAACCGGACCGACATTGATACGTCCGGGCAACTACCTGGGGGCAAGTCCTTTGAAGGTCCCGCAGGGCTAAAAGAATCGCTGTTGGAACGCAAAGAATTCTTTGCAAGGGCGTTTACCAACAAGCTATTTGCGTATGCGATTGGCCGCCGAATGGAGCCCTCGGATCGTTGGGCGATCGACCAGCTGCTGTCGGATCTCGAAGATCAAAATTATCCGACGAGAACGTTGGTTGAGCGTGTTGTTGCCAGCGAACTGTTTACTCGCCGATGATTCATCACCACTGCCCTGACGAAGCACTAGCGACGGTTATTTGATCACGATGTCATAATTTCCGTCATTCCGCTTCCTATTTCGCGTCTCGCGACGACGGGTTAGGTTGACTTTGACGGCGATCAGCGGACTACCTGAAGCGATTGCGTCAAGTTTCCCGACGAAGATTGGTGACGACTTATGTCCACACCAATCCTAGCCCAGTCGCGACGGTGAATGGTGTGGCATCACACCGGAAGAATGATGAAACGGATTTCATTGCTCGCATTCATCGCGGCCCAGGCAATACACCCCTTTGCTTTCGCGGATGAACCGCTGCCCCCCTATCGTACGCCAGTCACGCTCGCTTCTGCACTACAGCAAGACCCAACCACATTGCCCGAGGTCGAAGTACGTCCCGGCGAACTGGAGTCGAACGCAGATGACTCGGTTGATTCCTCATCCGACAGTTCCGCTTCGATCGGTAACTTTCCGGCGGAGTCCGGACAATTCTCATCCGCCTCGGGAAGCTTCAATAGCGATGCACCGTTCAGCGAATCGTTTGATTCGTTGACCGATCAGGTGTTCGGGCGTTCGATGAGCAATCCGACAGGCCTGAACAGTATCGCCCGCAATGAAGCGAGCCTGTTCGAATCGACTCGGATGGGATCGATCGTCGATCGCGATGCGTTGGATCGACGGCAAGCGACAACGATGTATCGAGCGCTGCAAAACGAAGTCGGCGTGATGTTGCAGCAAACGGGCAACGGACAATTGTCGCCCTTCATCCGAGGGCTCACCGGGCAGCAGGTGCTGATCCTGGTTGACGGCATTCGAATGAATACCAGCATCCTTCGTCCGGGGCCCAACCAATACGCCGCGACAATCGATCCCGGATCCATTGATCATATCGAAGTGATCCGTGGTGCGGAGTCCGCCTTATGGGGAAGCGACGCGATCGGTGGTGTGATCAACGTCGTCACTCGATCTGCGGATCCGCTGCGTGGCAACTACCTCAGCCCGCTCTTCACCCAGACCTACAGCACTGCTGAAGCATCATCGTACACGAGGACCGGTTTTGGTGGCTGGTATGGCGCGACTGGGATTACCGGCGGTATCTCGTATTTGGATGTCGGCGAGCTTGACCGAGGAGGTGACCTCGGTCGCCAGCCCGGGACGGACTACAAACAATTCTCTGGAGACTTGAAGATCCAGCGCATGCTGACAGAGAACCACCTTTTCACGTTCGCGATGCAACACTTCGAGCAATACGATTTGGGGCGCAGTGATCGGTTCTTACCATTCGTGCTTGGCCCGGCTAGCAACGGAAGTGTGCCGACACAGCGTCCGACGTACTTCGATCCGCAACAGCGTGATTTGATTTACGGGCGTTTGGAAGGTCTTCTTCCTGACGATGTGCCCCTCGCCGATACCTACTCGGTCACCCTGTCCGGTTCGCGCACCAAGGAAGCTTCGATCGTCGATCGCTACACGGGAAACGATCCCAGCGACACGATCAGTCGACGTGAAATCGGCGAGTTTGATGACTTGGGTTGGGGCACGACCGTGTCGTTTGGCAAGGATCTAAATGACTATGGAAAGTTGACCTACGGGATGGACTATTACAACGAGTCCATCAATGCCGAACGTGTTCGCATCGATAACCCGCTATCCCCAGGTGCAACGCCGACACCGACCGATCCCCAGTATCCCGACGATTCGAAGGCCGACCGCGTTGGTGTTTATAGTTCCTGGTTCGTTCCCTTGACAGATCGCTTGGACGCGACGACCTCGGTTCGATACGAGAATATCAATGTGTCGGGAACACCAGATTTCGATACGATTGGCCCAACCTACTTTCAGCGCACCTACCAGGATTGGATTGCCAGTATCGGTTTGGGGTACAACCTGACTGACGACGTGCGACTGGTGGGCGGGTACTATGAAGGATTCCGTGCCCCGACAATCGACGATCTGACCGCGAACAAGACCTTCTTGCAAAATGGTCAGTCGGTGCCATTGGTCGGCAACTTGAATGTCGAACCAGAACATACCAAGACATACGAAGTCGGCTTGAAGTTCAACTATGATCGGCTGCGGTTGCAGGTGACTGAGTTCTGGACGGACTTCGATAGTTTCATCTCGCGAGAAGTGATCGGCGGATCACGATTCCTCACCAACCAAGAAGCCTACCTAAACGGGACGGAACTGGCGGGGCAGTACTTGCTTCACGACAACCTCGCGCTCTATGGGAACTTCTACTATACCTATGGAACGGTAACGACGACGGGCGATTTCATCTCTCGCGTGCCACCGACTCAAGGTGTTTTGGGGCTGCGGATGACTGAGCCTTCGAACAATTCGTACATCGACGTCTTTACCTGGATGGTCGATCGTGCGGATCGATATAGCGATTCGAATTTGGGTGACGTTCGCTTTATTGCTGGTGGTACACCTGGCTACGCGACGCTAAACCTGCGAACCGGACGCAGCTTCGGGGCATGCAACCAGCACCAAGTTTCACTGTCGCTTGAAAACATCACTGACAAGTATTTTCGCGTACTCGGAAGCGGTGTCGATGGGCCCGGATTTAACGCCGTGTTCGGATACCAGTACTCACTGTAGGCCCAATGGGATTCCATCTTGATGATGGGATCCCGGATACATACGCGGCGGCCCTCCATGGGCCGCCGGTTAGCGAGGTTTGCTCATCATCAAACGATAGCAGCCTGATCCCAGTAAGTCGTCGACTCGGGTACGCATTTCTGGCGTGACGTGAACTTTCATGCTTGATTTCAAGTGAACGGTTTCACCTTCGATCAGTCGCATACTAAAGAGTAATTCTTGATTGCCGGGGTAGCCTCGCAGGATCTCACGAAGCAGCTTTAAGGTTTGCGCTTCGTGCTTTTCTTCGTCGAGGCGGATCCGCATTCCGTGCGTATAGCGATTGTCCAGATCATCGATCGGGATCAGTTCATCGATGATCAGGTTGGCTTCGTCACCACCGCCACGCCGGTCAAGCTTTCCTTTGGCTAAGACGACGCCATCGGGAATGACTTTCTCACCATGGTCAGCAAAACCACGCGGCCATAGGATGCAGCGAATCGCTCCGTTCATGTCTTCCAAGTCGAAGTTCGCATACTTGGACGGTTGACCGGGTTTGGGATTCTTGGTGTGCGCGATTTTGACGGAACTGATCATGCCACCCAAGATGACTTCGCCACGATCCTGGATGTCGCCAAGACCGTCGGTTTGATGAGTCCGGAAGGTTGCCAGTCGAGGTTCGAATTCGGCCAGCGGGTGTGAGTCGAGGTAGTAACCGAGAACCTCTTTTTCGTTGATCAGCTTTTCACGATCGGGCCATTCGTCCATCTCTGGCAGCGTCGGAGCGACTTGCTCAGCCTCCTGGTCTTCAAATGCACCAAACAAGCTTGCTTGGCCGCTTCGTTTATCCGCTTGGACGGCGATACCGGCTTGGATCGCTTTCTCGATCACCGAGAAAAGCTGGCTTCGTTTGGCACCAAAGCAGTCCATCGCACCTGCTTTGACCAACGTTTCGATCGCGGACTTGTTACAAGCTTGGGGATCGACACGTTCGCAGAAATCAAAGATGTCTTTGTAAGGGCCGTTCCGTTTGCGTTCTTGTTCAATCGAAATCGCGGTTGAACCGCCGCAAGATTTGATCGCCGAGAGTGCAAAGTGGATTCGCCCGTCGGCAACGCTAAAGTCGGCATCGGAATGATTGATACACGCCGGAACGACTTCGATGCCCATCCGGTCACAGTCTTCCATGTGTTCGATGAGAGCGTCTTTTCGCTTGAAGTTACGCCCATCGATATCGCTGCACAGCAGCGACGCCATGAACTCCACCGGATAGTGTGTTTTGAGGTAAGCCGTTTGATAGGCGACAAGTGCGTACGCGGTACTGTGCGACTTGTTAAAGCCATAGCCGGCGAACTTGACGATCAGATTCCAAATGTCTTCGGCGTCTTTTTGCGCCAGGCCGCTTTCGACCGCGCCTTTGAGAAAGACCTCTTGGTTCTGGTTGATCAGGGCTTCTTTCTTTTTACTGATCGCCTTGATACAGGTATACGCTTTAGCGAGCGGTACTCCACCCAAGCGGTTTAGAATCCGCATCACCTGTTCCTGGTAAACCATCACACTGTTGGTTTCCGACAGGATGTCTTCCAGAACCGGGTGTTTGTATTCGGCTTCCTGACGACCGTGTTTAATGTTGACGTAGTCATCAACCATCCCGCCTTCAAGCGGACCGGGACGATACAACGCGGCGGTCGCGATAATGTCGTGGAAGCAGTCAGGCTTCATCCGGGTCAGCAGGTCTCGAATGCCTCCCGATTCCAGCTGGAATACACCTTTCGTTTCGCCACGTTGCAGCAACGCATAGGTTTCTTTGTCGTCGAGCGGGAACTTCAAAGGGTCGATCGTTTTGCCGGTGGTTTGCTTGACCAAAATCACCGACCGGCTGAGCATCGTCAGGTTACGAAGCCCCAAGAAGTCCATCTTCAACAGACCACTCGCTTCGACGTCACCCATCGACCACTGGGTGATCACGTCTTGCTTTCCGGGGACACGTGTCAAAGGCACGTATTCAGATAGTGCTTTGTCAGCGATCACAACCGCAGCGGCGTGTGTTCCGACGTTTCTGGCAAGACCTTCGATCTTCATCGCGAGGTCCAGCAACTCGCGGATTTCAGGATCGCCGTCGTAGGTCTGTTTTAGGTCCGCACTCTTTTCCAGCGACTTCGCAATCGTGATTTTTAGCTCGTCGGGAACCATTTCGGTGATCTGGTTCACGCGTGCGAGCGGAATGCCTAAGGCTCGACCGGTATCCTTGATCGCCGCACGTGCGGCCAAGGTACCGAACGTTCCGATCTGGCAGACGTTGTCGCTACCGTATCGCTGCTTGACGTATTCGATGACTTCGCCGCGACGCTCCTTTTCAAAGTCGATATCGATATCGGGCGGCTCGGTTCGACTTTCATCAAGAAACCGCTCAAACAGCAAGTCGTATCGCAACGGGCAGACGTGCGACATGTAGAGCGCATAACACACCAACGCGCCCACACCGCTACCCCGAGCCGTCGCGGAGATACCGTTGTTACGAGCGTGGATCACGAAGTCCCAGACGATCAAAAAGTACGTCGGGTAATTCAGTTTCTCGATGACGCCCAATTCGCGATTCAGTCGCGCGATGACTTCTTCGGAAAGCTCGCCATTGACGATTCGTTCGTCATCGCCTTCATAACGTTCCATCAAGCCTTCGATGCAAAGCTTTCGCAGATAATCGATCGGCTTCAGTTCGTCGGGGCATTCAAAGTTCGGGAAGTAGTACTTGCCCAACTGAAGGTCGATATCGACCGTGTCAGCGATCTCTTGGCTACGAGCAACCGCGTCTTCCATCTTGGGGAAGTGCTCGTACATTTGATCGGGACTACGAAGGAAGAACTGATCGTTCTCCATTTTCATCCGCGACGTATCGGTACGGAAACGACCCGTGTTGATGCACAACATGATGTCTTGTGCTTCCGCGTCTTCCTGATTGACGTAGTGGCAATCGCTGGTCGCGACGAGCGGTAAACCCATCTTGTTTGCGATGTCGACAGCGCCTTCCAACTGCATGCGTTGGATGTCCAGACCGTTGTTCATCACTTCGATGAAATAGCGGTCATCGAAGACGCCTTTGAACCAACTGGCGATGCCCATCGCCTCTTGTATGGCTTCTTCCGTGTCGGTGCCTTTCATGACCGCACGGCTGAATTCGCTACTAACGCACCCGGAAAGACAGATCAGCCCCTCGTTGTACGTTTCTAGGATCTCTTTATCGATCCGCGGTTTGAAGTAGAAACCTTCCAGCGAAGCGGCACTTGCCAGCTTGATCAGGTTCTTAAAACCGGTGCGGTTTTTGGCGAGCAGTGTTAGGTGGTAGCTCGCATCTTTACTGCTGCCGGCGCCGCCTTTGTCAAAACGGCTTCCCGGAGCGATGTAGGCTTCGTACCCAATGATCGGGTTGATGCCCGCCCCTTTACACGTTCGGTAGAACTCAAGCGCACCGTGAAGGTTCCCGTGGTCGGTCAGCGCCAGTGCGTTCATGCCATGGTCGACGGCGCGATTGACCAATCGCTTAATGTCACTGGCACCGTCAAGCAAGCTGTAGTGGCTATGGCAGTGAAGGTGAACGAATGGTCGAACGTTCGCTGATTCCGTGACAAGATCCGACATGGTGAAGGCGGTCCTCCTTGCAGGTGATTCCGTGCGGTTGAAGCGGTCTCACCATCGTATCACAGCGACGGGAATGATAGCAGTGATACTGTGACGAATTCGGAGCGTCACCAACTGCGATAGCTGCGTTCTGGAGAATCTGTGCGGGGCGTGAATCTTCGACCAAACGTAGAAGCAACGGTTCTTATCGAAGGCCGCTAATACGTCGCGACAGATGCAGCACCCGATCGAATGCCACGGTAGGTTTCGCACCCACCGGGGCATCTCGATGCGGTTTGAAGCCGACTTTTAGTATCGGCTAGTGCTTCGTTCCAACTCGATTTTAGGATTAGCGTATGGCGTTAGCCACGGTTGCAAGTGTGAGAACCGCGGCTAACGCCGTGCGGCTGATAGGGCGACAAGCCTACTCGATTTTAGGATTCGCCGAATGGCGTTAGCCACGGTTTCATTGCAATAACCGGGGATAACGCCGTCGGCTGATGACCCGAACCCGTATTTTCATACGGAACGAAGCACTAGTTGAGGCTTTCGCTGATCACTTCGCCGGAAGCACGTGTGCCTAAAGCTCCCCACAAACCATAGGGGCTTTGAGAGCCCACCGATGAGTGTCCCGTTCCGCCGCTCCAGACGTTGGTGTCGTGGATGTCACCAGCCTCGATGGAGTCGGTCAGAAATGTGATCGAGCCGTCACCTAGCATCACATGCACGCCACCAATATGGCGGCTACTCGGTGGGGCAACACCCATCGACGAGGCGTCGCCGTTGGCATCACCACCAAGGCAAAGCTCTTTGTTGGGTGGCAAGATCGTGTTCATCCCGGTGAAGGATGTGCCGCCGGAAGCCCAGCGGAATCCACGGCCCGCATCAAGCGAAGCCAGGGTGGGGGCCGTCCCATAGGAACCGTCTGACCAAAACGATGGTCGCTCTGGGTTCAAGTAGTTTTGGTGTTGGCAATGATCGGGTTCGTCACGGATTTCTTCGGATTCGTTTTGAATCGCTGCGATCGTTCGCTTGTCGTGGTCGCCAAGGTCGGTCGTGATTTCACCGGCGAAGATCGTGTTTGACAATCCATCCAGGATATCCCGGAAACGCATCGTTCGGCGGGCGACGAATGGCCCACGACAACTGGAAATCGTTTCGGTCGCGACGGCATTTGAAATCGGAACC
Organism: Stieleria sp. JC731; assembly: GCF_020966635.1. NCBI lineage: Bacteria > Pseudomonadati > Planctomycetota > Planctomycetia > Pirellulales > Pirellulaceae > Stieleria > Stieleria sp. JC731. The sequence continues at coordinate 1,309,832 of NZ_JAJKFQ010000005.1, forward strand.
AGGACAAAGTTGTTTTGCTGAAAGTTGCCCTGGTCCATCATCCATGCCGAATCGCCCAAGCAAGTTGCATAGTTTGTTCGCCCGAAGGCTGGAATTCCCACACCAGGATCACTGGGGCATCGCATGGTCGGGATCTCGGTCCGCCAAGGTGGATAGCTTGCTTGCGATGTTCGCGGGCCCATCGGAGGCCATGCTGGTGAGCGGCGAACATCCGAGTCATAGAGCTTCGTGTTGGGATTGGAGATCTGGTCCCACAAGCCTTGTTGTTCCATGAACGGTGTGATGCCGACCCACACCGACAGGTCCATTCGGTTGTCACGGTCATTGGTTCCGTCGGATCCGTTGGACCAAGTACCGCCCTTGTAAACGGGCAGCTTTTTGTAGGCCGAGTGGTAGTTGTGCAGGGCCAATCCGAGTTGCTTGAAGTTGTTGCTGCAACTCATTCGGCGGGCGGCTTCGCGAGCAGCCTGAACGGCTGGCAAAAGCAGTCCGACCAAGATTCCAATAATCGCGATGACCACCAGCAATTCAACGAGGGTGAACGCTTGGCGGGACAAACGCGAATTGGGGCTGGGAAATTGAGATGATGCTGAGAGTGGATAATTGCGGCGCATGATGAATGGATTTTGGCGAATTGATTTAGGAAGGCTGCAAGAATTCGCCGCAGAGCGAGAGTTGACCAGGCTCGTTCGCACGAAAGGAAATGCAGCAGAAGGATGCCAAACGCGTTCCGACGGACCCGAAAGGTCAGGCCTGGATCAGCGTTCACATCAATGGGCTTAGAAATCAACTACGCTGCAGGAGGTCCGCGTGCATTCGGGACAGACGCGAATTCCTTCTGATGAAGACAATCACTAACCAACTGGATCGATTCGAACGCATGGATCGTTTCGACATTCGCCGGGGGGAAATCAACTGATCCGCTCGCAAACGCCATGGTTTGGCAAATCGAACATCGATCGCCGTGATGGTGCTTGGAGCCCTCTGGCGACTGCCTATTGTCGGTTTGTTGTGGACTCGCTTTTGATCGCTGGGTGTCCGCTATCAGTCGCTTACCCCCCAGCCTGTTGTCCTTTTGGGCTGCGGAATCCGCGTATTCCTCGGATGAGGCAATCGACCGTCGTTCAAATGGGCAGTCGGACAGCCTCTGTGATGCCGAGTCGCATTCGAGCTGGCACAGACAATCGTCGAAATGGTCCGCCTGATCCACGCAATTCAGGTGGTGGCAGCTGCTCACATGCACCCATCCGATGCACTGTCCCAGTAGGAACAGAACACATAACGAAAATGAAATCGTTGATGTGGTGCGAGGTTTCAAATCGATCGGTCCGGTGTCACGTTGACAGGAATTGGTAGCAATCCTTTGCGATCACAGAAAGTAAACGCCGTTCTTTATACGGTTGCGAAAGCGGCTCGGATCGTCAATACAAATCTAGATTTCTTCACTCTTTGCTCAAATCCTACCGCTTTACCCGTCTGTTAATTTTCCATTGTCGCCCTTCACTCCGTGAAGGTAGCGCTCGTCCCCTCTGGCCCGCTGGTTTTACGGAATCGAAATCAACGTTCCCGGAGATCAAATCTGAAAATCAACAGGTCGTTAGGCGTGGTCAGCTTTGGGAGCTTCCCTGGCGGGGTGCTCAACGAATGACCCGGGCATCGTCCCGCTGCTGACTGGCGTACTAGCTGCGCGGCAAGATCCCGAAGTGCCAGAACGTCGGCGCGATGAAACAGCGGTACTTATTTAGAGACGGTTTGTGGATCAAACCTCGCCTCGGGGGCAACAAATGCCGCGTTTGGCGATTCGTGGCTGGCGTGATCATGTCCCGGAAGGTTTTCGATGATGACGGCTGTTGCGATTCCGATCAAAAACATTGCCGTCAACTTGCCACGGTCGTGGTCATGAAAGGCGACTTCGGGAAGAATGTCCGCCAGCGCGATTCCGATGAAAAAGCCAGCCGAAACGGTCAGGCCCCAGCCCAGTAATCGGGGGTCTTCGGTTAAGTAATCGAATCCGACGTAGAAGGCCGCCGCGCCGATTGGGCAGGCGAGTGAAAAGAGGATGCTCGCAATATCCTGGGCGTGGATGGACCATTTTTGTTTGCTCATCACGGACGTAATGGCAAACGCGTCGAGCGGTTTGTGCAACACGATCGCAAGGAACGTCCCAAGTCCGGCAAGGCCGAGCCACGCCCCGTGAGATGTGTCCGCAAGAACACTGCTCGAGAGCGCGACTCCATCAACCAGGGTGTGAAGGGCCATTCCGACGAACAGTCCGGCCCAGCCCAGACCCTTGTGGTGGTGATGGTGGCTGTGCTGATGGACGCAGCCGCTGTGACCATGATCGTGCGAATGACCATGATTGGGCGAATGATCGTGGTGATGCTCATGTGCACTGTGATGATCATGCTGATGATCGTCTGCCGCGTCATCCTCGGAATCCGCTTCTTCGGAATCCGCTGTGGTCAGCGGCAATTCGTGGTCATGCGTATGGAAAAGCCGAATCAGCAGAAACATGCCGGCCATCCCGACCAAGGCGCCGATTCCTGCGTCGCTATGCGAATTTAGGATCTTGCCGCCATGGGGCAGCAAATGCAGCATCGCGATCCCAAGCATCAATCCGCCAACGCCGCTCATCAGCATCTGAGTTCTTAGGTGAGTCATCCGCAGCAGCGAAGCCAGACGCCCTCCAAAGAGCGACGCTAGCGTGATGAGCACGCAGTAAATGATCAACAGGATCGCGGGGGGCATTTATTTGTCCCGAAGGAATTGGCTACACAAACCGCGAACCATAACTTAATGCAACTGTTATGCAAACAGCCCGCGTCGATCTGACAGGCTGCCCAGACAGCGGTCTGATAGGCAGTGGTTTCCGCTCCTAGCGGTGACATCCTTCGCCGAACAACGTCGCTGGATAAAACTGCTTCGCAGCGCAGAAACACTCCAGACGGCTGCATGCAATGAAGAGGCATCCACTCGCCAGCCCTTCGTAAATCGTCGGCGCTTCAAACTGGGGTGAGATTTGAAGGAGGGTTGGCTCTCTGCTAGTTTGGGGGCGGGCGGTTCAAAACGCCCTGTCTAGTTTTTCTCCCCGAACGGATCCCGCCTCAGGGATCAGTAAGCGAGCCAAAGATGCGCAGCAAATTTCCTTTCGCGATTCTAATGCTTTCGACACTCTCGATCACCTCGATCGGTTGTGGACATAGCGAAGCCGTTGTCGAAGCCCCAGCTACTGAAGAAGTCCAAGAAGACATTCCGGCGATGGAGGGGATGACGGATGAGGAATACACCAAAGCGATGGAAGCGGACGAATAGGGCGGCAGGTCATTGCTCCGCCGCTGAAACGCGATTTCAAATTGCGTGGTTTAGGGTGACTATGGCGTGGGATATGTTCGCCATTCGCAGGCGAAAAACCCACAGTTGTCACTGAAGTTTCGCGAGAATTGAGAAAATTTCCCAGATGGCGGAGATTTTTACCTCTTTCTACTCCAACGGGGCTTTCGGATTCGTTAGGTTCGGGGGTGCGGTATTCATCCCTCCCTCGAACTTCCTGGAGTCAACTATGGTCCTAGAGCGCCGTAGGGTATCCGGTTTCACGCTTGTGGAACTGTTGGTCGTCATTGCTATTATCGGGATTTTGGTCGGGCTGCTGCTTCCGGCGGTGCAAGCAGCTCGCGAAGCAGCTCGTCGAATGAGTTGCAGCAACAACTTCAAGCAGATTGGGTTGGCCTTGCACAACTATCACTCTGCGTACAAACAGTTGCCGACGCACGGCAACGGAACTGGGATTGGCAAACAGAACAACCGTTGGTGGCAAACGGGGAACGATGCCAGTCATGAATGCAACAGTGCGTTGGTTCCACTGACTGCGTTCTTTGAACAGCAAGGGATTTGGGACCATGTCTCCAATCCATCGACGAAATCGGTAACGGGGGCTCCTCCTCCAGCCACGACGGGCATCACCAATCCGGCACGCTGGCCTGCGATGGGGCCGAACCCCAGAAACTTCTCTCGCAACCCCGGCTATGTGCCATGGGCTACAGAGATTCCGACGCTACGTTGCCCTAGCGATCCAGGTGTTGGCTTGCCTGCACTTGGTCGAACCAACTACGCGATGTGCTTGGGTGATTCGCCACACGGTTGGCACACCAGTTTGAAAACCGGTGAATTGAACCCGGCCGGAAACGGCGCGGTATTGAACTACAACTCGGTCAGCCGAGGTGTGTTCATGATTCGGCGTGCGGCGAAGTACCGTGACATTCTTGACGGTTTGTCGAACACCATTGCGATGGGTGAAATCATCACGGACATCGGTGATCGCGATATTCGCGCCGCAGCGTCTTGGCTTCAGCAGGGCGGGCACCTGGTCAACGACAATCCGAAGTATTGCGAAGACCAAGGTGAGATCGATCCTGAACGTCCGCGATTCTGGTGCAACGATTCGGCGAACTGCACCGTGCCTCCTTTCTTGCGTCAGCGAGTTTGGGATTCACGCGGGTGTGCGTGGGCTAACTTCCGACCACACTGCACGCAGGTCTTTACCGTGCTGCCACCAAACTCCGAAGTCTGTGTCGGACGATGGATTGACGGTCCCGGTACGATGCCACCGAGTAGCAATCACCAAGGTGGTGCACACATCTTGATGACTGACGGTGCTGTCGTGTTTATGACCGATTCGGTCGAAGCCGGTAATCCACGAAACGGTGCGGTTCGTCGCAATGCCGGCGGTGGTCCACGCGAACCGGGCCAATTCAGCCCCTACGGATTGTGGGGAGCTTTGGGTACCAAAGCATCGCACGAAATCATTGACGAACCATTGAATCAGTAGTTTGATCTCAAGCGATCTCTGATTCTTGATTCATAGACAATCCTCGCTGCTCTTTTAAGACGGCGAGGATTTTTTAATGCGGATGAGCTAGTGAAGGATATCTGAAACCTTCGATCATTTCTGTCCGATGTTTGTCACGGCGAGGGAAGCGACGTCCTTTGCAGGGTCACCAAAGAACGGTGCAGTGGCTGCACCACTAGTTTCCCGCTTTCTCTTCCATTAGCCGTTTGAATTCATCGCGGTAAACTTGTTCTTCGCTAGGGAAGATCCGATTGAAGCTCTCTTTATCGGCGGCGCCATGTTGGAATCGGCGTTTCTCGAACACCGGCATGTCGACTCCGGTGACATGTTTGATTCCCGCAGCAACGATTTGGCCCTTCAGGTCATACAGTTTCTTGTGGTCCCAGTCGGTTAAGGCCACAAATGGAACCGCTTCGGCAATTTCGATCACATCGGGAACTGCGTAGGGGCTGAAACCCATGAATCCAAACTGGGCTGCCGGCATACTGGTTCGACTATGGCCACGACTTTGGCCACCGCTGTAGACCAACGAGTGTTTAACCGCATCGACGCCCCAGCCTTCCTGGTACAGCATTCGGTTTCCCAAAACACTGCGGATGGTCAACTCGGGATTCTCTTCGATCGGATAGTCTTTCAGGTTTTCGTCGCCGCCGTCCCCGTCGATCAGGTATTTCCAATCCGGGTATCGCTTTCGCAATTCGCGAAGCATGGCAAAACCCATTGTCGCGGATTGAACATCCAGCGGCTTGTAGTCTTCCATGGATGCGATCGCATCCTGCCAACGAACCTGTTCAGCTGGAACCTCAATCGGTTCCAGCATCATTTCCAGGTTCATCGCTTTGAGGAACTCCCGCGCCTGAGCGATGTCACCTGGGTGCCCTTCGATCGCAAGTGTGAACGCTTTGACGCGTGAAGGAGACTTGCCCCGACGACGCATCAAGTAGTCGACCAGAACAAGCACGGATCCACTATCAATGCCCCCGCTGAACATGACTCCAATGGGTTGGTCATCTTCGATCGAAACGAGGAACTGATCGATAACTTCTGCCAACCGTTCGATATAGGCAGCGCCGATGGCTTGGATATCGGCAGGCAAACGGTTGCGTTCGGGCGCGAAGTATCGCGATAGTTTAGGGTTCGGATCGGGGCAACCGACCAATTGCAGTTCCAGCAAGTAATGTGCGGGCACCATCCGTGTGTAGGATGCGTGGAACTGATCTGCCAAGCCTTCCTTTTTTAATTGATCGATGATATCGCTGATCCGTTCAGCGATGATCAACGCGGGGCCTTCGGCGCGTTTAGCCAGGAAGTATCGCATAGGGCGGCCGATCGATCGGGCCATGCGAATGGTCTTGCCGTCTTGTTGGCAGATCGCGAACTGGCCGCGGATGTTTCTGACCGCTTCGGGATCACCGCTGCGAACCGCATTCTCAGCTTCTTCGTTGCTCATGTTCAGCAGGATGTTGCCTGCCGGATCCATCAAGTTCACAACGCGTTCGATCAGAGCGGGAGCTTGACCATCAAATGCCAAATCGGAAGGCCGCGTAGATTTTTCTGACATGGAACCATGGATAAAGGCGTGGCGGTTCGGCGAATCCCATCGATTCGACTGAGGTCAGTTTACCGATTTTTTCTCTGACCGCGAAGCCTGTCCCCACTCCGGAAAGGACGGGCGTGAAATTCAGCGATGGCGTTTGACTAAAGCCGATCCGCCGTTCGCTGCTGCCGCGAAATCGGTTGGCTACTGAGCAGATTCGCCGAGATCCAATGGCGGCAGTTCCGGCATGTTTGCCACTGGTGCCGATGCCCCGGCCGTGGGATCGACGTAGTTGACCTCGGGCAATTGCTCGGGACGGTTGATCACGGTCGCTTGGATGATCCGGTCAGGCGGAAACGCGATCTCGTTTTTCTTCTTTGGCTTTGATGGGTCAACCCGTTGAAACGAACCGATGACGTCGAAACCTTCGATGACGCGTCCAAAGATGGTTTGCGAGCGTGCGATGTGTGGCAGCGGACTGAACAGGATCGCGAACTGAGTTCCTGCCGAGTTGGGAATGAAGTCACGGCTGTCTGGAACAGGAAGCTTCGCCGCGACCAACGATCCGTACAAAGGCATCCGAATTGTTGGGCGTCCTTCTTCGTCGGCGATGAATTTGTCTGGAATTGAGCTTCCGTCGCCGAGCGGATCGCCCGTGATGGCCAACACATCATCGACGACTTGGAAAAAGTCCAAGCCATCGTAAAAGCCGTCTTCAACCAAACGGATGAAGTTGGAGGCAGTCGATGGTGCTTCGTTGATGTACAGCTCGATCAAGATGTCGCCGCGAGTCGTTTCCAAGCGAACTTTGGGTAGGTCAGCCGGATCGGAATCGAGCAAGATCTGTTCGGCCTCGTATTGTTCTTTCAGTTCGGCCATCGTCGCGGCAAAGCGTCGGTCCAGATCTTCCATCTCCTTTTCTGGGTCGAGCTTTTCGTAAATGCGTTCGGCGGTTGCGAAGTCACCGGTCATCGTTGCGGATCTGGCGGCAGCCTGAGCCAAGTGAACGTAGGTCGCGTGATAATCCAGCAGTTTGGCGGCGCCTTCTTTGGTTTCGGCGTCGTAGACACCGTGTTTCATCCGGTTCTGAATCATCGTGTTGACGAACTGCATCGCGTTGCCATAGGGCATGTATTCCAACACGTCCAATGCCGCACGGTAGGACGCACGGATTTCCTGGCGAGCGGCATTGCGAAGGTCGCTGTACTGCGATTCGTCATCCAACAGTCCGTTGCGGATCTTGGTGTGAGCGAGTCGCATTTCGGTGACCGTCTTGCGCAGCGATTCTGTTTTCTCTTTGTAGGTTTCCAGTGCTTTGACGCCGCGCTCGTAGACATCCTGCCCAAACTGAGCCTTCATCGCTTCCAATAGCTCCGCTTCGGTCATCTTGGATGGGTCGAAGGTTTCCGGCGATTCGCCGTGATCGTGGCCCTCATGGTCATGGCCAGCGTGATCGTGATCATGCTCGCCATTGGCGGGCATCGCTGATCCGGCCGACGCACTATTCGTGGGGGGGGCTTCCTGGCTGTACGCGTCTTGCGCCGAACAGCAACCGATGATGATGAATGTGGTTAGCGTCAGGTGTTTCAGCATCGGGATGTTGAAAATTGAAGGCCGTAGGGAAAACTAAAGACGGGTGGGCCGAACGAGAACAACCGGCGTGGTAACGTACGCACCATGGGGCGGGCTGGTTTGGAAAAAAGGGTCGCCGAATCGAATAAGTTGCGTTCGGTGATATTCCCGACCGATGGTTGCTTGGCGATTATCTCGCTAAAACATCGTTGGCAAGAGTGGTTAGGGGAGGGGGGCGTCGTTTGGTCGGATGTCCTTTTGCGTCTGTTCGCTCCTCTGTCCAAATCAAGCTGCCGCTTTATACTCTCGGGATGAATCGACGCAAAAAAAATAGCTCCGGCAAATCACGTAGTTTCGGAAAGAAACCTTCTAGCAGAAATGCTGCTTCAGGTGGCAATTTTGCAGCTGCCAATTCGGATTCGCAATCCGATGGACGCACCCGTCCGGCAAAGCCAGCGAAGCGTCGCCCGATTAAACTGCGGATTATCGGCGGCAAAATGCGCGGCAGAACAGTGGTTTACCACGGTGCGGATTTTACCCGCCCGATGAAGGACAGCGTTCGAGAGAACCTGTTTAACATTCTCGGCCAGCGTGTCCGTGGCAGCGATGTGATTGACTTGTTCGCAGGGACCGGCGCGGTGACGTTTGAATCGATCAGTCGTGGTGCCAGTTCGGCGATCGCGATAGAGCGCAGTCGTCATGCCTGTACGTTTCTAAAGACGACCGCGGAAACATTGGAAGTCAGCGATCAGCTTCGAGTCATCAACGGAGATACTTTTCGGATCGCAAGCGGATTGCTGGGCCCACCGCCTACCGATGCACCGCTGAATGACACCGCGCGAGTGATCTTTTTCTGTCCACCCTATGAAATGTGGGAATCCAGAAACGAAGAACTCGTCAATCTCGTTCGCTTGGCGATCGCCCATTCACCGCCATGTAGCGTCATTGTTGCCGAAACGGACAAGCACCAAGAAGAGAGCTTGCTGCCGGAAGCCAATTGGGACCACCGATGCTACGGTGGCACCCGGTTGTCGGTGCTGGAACCAGAATTGGTTTGTGGGTTGCAGTAGCCAACCTGAAGCTGGCTAAGAGCCGTTGCAAGCAGGCAACGCCAAAGCCTGGCTAGATTGCCGATCGCATCTTGTTGACAAAGTTCAGGATTTCGGCGACAGCTTGATACAGTTCGAACGGAATCATTTTGCCGATCTCTACGTTCTTATACAGGAATCGCGCTACGGGTTTCCTTTCGACAACCGCGACTCCGTTTTCTTTTGCGATCTGGATGATCTTCTTGGCTAGGTGGTCGGCACCTTTCGCGACGACGATCGGCGCGTCCATCGTTTTACGGTCATATTTAAGCGCGACTGCAAAGTGGGTCGGGTTGGTGACGACAACGTCAGCTTTGGGGACATCGGCCAGCATTCGTTTGCGGCCCATTTCGGCTTGCAGTTGCTTAATCCGAGCGCGGACCATCGGGTCACCTTCGGTCATCTTTTGCTCGTCTTTGAGATCCTGGCGGCTCATCTTCATGTCTTGCAAGTGTTTCCACTTTTGAAAGCCCAGGTCAGCAAGCGATATGACGGCGATGGTGGCCGCAATCGCCAAAGACGTGTGAATCAGCAAAGCTCCAAGGTAGTGAAGCATTTCGTCGGACGAGCTTAAACCGGCCGAAGTGATCTCGCCGATTCGCCCCCAGCCAACAAAAATCGAGATCGCCACAATGACGGCGGCCTTCGCAATCGACAGTGCGCCTCGGACCGCGCTGCGACTGGAGAACATTTTCTTAAAACCTTCAATAACACTCAGTTTGTCGAGCTTCAATTCCAGCGGCTTGGTGCTGAGGTTAAAGTTGGTTTGAAGCAAGCCGGATGCGGCTGCGATCGCCGCCACCGGAAGGATCAACGCCAGCACCGCGGTACCGATGGTCAGTGTCTCTTCGATGATGACACGAATCAGCATTCGTGGATCGGTCAGGACAAGTTCGAACGATGTCAGGCGGCGCGAGATCACACCGGTAATCGTTTCGATGAACCACGCACCGGCGAACCAAAAGAAGCCTGTTGCCATGGCAAGCATGACGCCGCTGACCAGTTCAGAGCTAAAGCCGATTTGGCCATCCTCGCGCGCCTTTTGCAGACGCTGCGGGGTTGCGTCTTCTGTTTTCTGATCTTTCTCCTGCCCCTGTTCGGCCATCGCTGGTGCTCCTTAGCTGGCAAGTAGGACCAGGATCGACTCGATATCTTCTTGAACGCGATACAGGTACATCTCCATCGCGCCAAAAATCACCGGGCTGAAAATAAACAACAGCAAAACACCGAATCCAACGCGCAGCGGCATGCCCACTGAAAACAGGTTCAGCGATGGTGCAGCTCGGTTTAGAAACGCCAGCACCAGGGTCACCATCATCAGCATCACTAAGACCGGTGCGATGATCAGCAAGCCATAGTCATCCGAATTTCCGATCGCTTTGACAAAAGCGTCAGTCGGCACGGTCATGACACCGACTCGGGTCATGACGTAGTGAAACGAGAAGTGCAGGGTGAGGATGATAAAGTGGTGCAGGTTGAGTGCGAAAAACACCATGATCGAAAACGACTCGAAGATTCGCGAAACGAGTGTCGACGAATCTTGGCTGCTGGGATCGCTGATTGACGCCAGTGAAAGCCCCAGCTCTTGCGCGATATACGATCCGGCAATCCGCGCGGGCCAGAAAAACAAACCCAGTAAAAGGCTTAGCAAGATTCCCGTAAAAATCTCTTTGAACAGCAATAGCGTGAACACCACTCCGCCGGTTCCGGAAAGCTCTGGCGTTGGAATGACCGCTTTTGCATCGGCAAGCCAAAAGACTGACAGTGATGCCGCTAAGCCGACTTTGACGTGAGACGGCAGTTGACGCTTTGTGAAAAGCGGAAAGAACGCGACGAAAACGGAGACGCGTGCGAGCACCAGTAGGAAAAGCACGACATCGTCGGTCATTTCACAAGCTCGACCATCTGGGTCATCAGGCCGATCGTGTAGTTCTGCAGCGTCTGCAGATACCAAGTTGCCAAGCCCATCAGCACGAATACGACCGAGATAATCCGCGGGGCGAATGAAAGCGTCTGTTCTTGGACGCTGGTGACCGTTTGCCCGATACTGATCAGCAAACCGACAATCAAGCTGACTGCGACCACCGGTGTGGTCAAAAGCAAGGCCAACGCAAAGAATTCGCGCCCGATGAAAACTGCGTCTTCGATGTGCATGACAATGGCCTTCCGTGGTGGTTGTCAGGATCTATGCTTGTTCGCTGTTCGATTCTGCCGGTCCGGGGCATATCAGTCCGGCCTAACTCGGTCCAGGCCATATCGCTCCAGTCGGTGCAAAGACAGCGAGATCAGCCGAGCATACAAAGTTTTTCCCGCGTATCGCAAATCGAGTTTCTGAAATCATCCGATCTCAGAATTTCGATTGGGAAGTACTGCCGCAGGACATTGCTGCACCCTGAAACCCATGCAGCTTGCATTGGCAAACCGAATGGCGCATTGCTGAAGATGGTGAGTCTAAACGGTCGGCTATTTGCCCAACGCTTCGATCAATTGGTCAACCAAAACTGGGTCGTTCATCGCAGCCAGAATCTTGGATTTTTGGCGATCGGGCATCTTCTGGAGCAACGTCGCGGCGAGATCGATCTTTCCGTTGTTGGCAAACTCACGCAAATAGTCCGATGCTTGTTCGGGTGCGAGGTTGGCAAACCAGCTTTTGACATTTTCGACACGTTCATCGAGCGGTGTTTCGCCTGCTTCCTCCGCGGTGTCCATCTTGGCTTTGGCTTTATCTAGTTCTGCTTTGCGTTCATCCAAAGATGCGAGCGAACCGGCAACTTCGTTCTTGAGTTGTTCCAAGACAGCGATCTTGGTCTCAATTCCGTCGCTATAAGCCTTCAGCTCATCCTGTTCCGTCGATAGGTCGTCAAACATCAGCTTGATTCGCATCTCGTCGCGTTTGACTTTCTTTTCACGTTCGGCAAGCTCTTGTTCCATTCGTTTAATCGAATCGCTCATCTGCATCACGGCTTCGACCGAGATGTTGGCGTCGGGGCGGAACGAGACTGGCATCTGTTCGACGTTGGCGGCCTGGGCGCTGTCACCTTCTTCGGGTTGCCCATCGGTCTCGCCAAGTTCCTCTGGCGGTTCCGCCGGTGGTGATTGCATCAGCATATGTGTCGCCCCGGCGGACAATCCAAAGATGATGACGCAGGTTAGCATCGCTGCAATGATCGCTTTCATGGATTACCCCTCTGCAAAGTCGCGTATGGCTTGTTCGTCTGCCAACGTGAATTGTTGTGTTTGTTGTTCGGTGTTGACCGCGATGCGGAGTTGGTCAACCAGAATTTCCAGGCCTCGCAAACGTGTCCGTTGTGCAAGCACTTCGGCCTGCATTTGTTCGCGTTTCTGGTTGAGTTCTTCGCCCTTGGATCTTTGGTTGCTGATTTTTTCGTCCAACCCTTCGATCCAAACATGAGACTGTGTCAATTGCTCGATCGTCGGGCGACAGCCTTCGCCGAAGGTTTGTTGATCACGCTGATCAATCAGTTCGGCGATCAGTTTTTGGATCTCGTTGATCTGATGGTCAATCAGATTTCGTTTTCCGATCAGTGCGTTCAGTCGATTGACTTCGACTTTGCAAATCCTTTCGGTTCTTTTTAGTCGTTGCTGCGTGCTCATTGCGTGGGTCTCACAATCAGCTGATTCAATTTGGCAAGCTCAGCCGTTGTCTGTTGCAAATCGCTGGGCTGATTCATCCCTTGACGCAGGAAACGGTTCAGTTCGGGCTGGACTTCGATCGCTCGATCTGATTCCAGCATTGAACCCTTTTGATAGGCACCGATTTGGATTAAGTCTTCCACTTCGACGTATTTTGCAAGCGCTCGACGGACCGAGCCTGCATGATCTCGGTGCAGGGGCGTCGTGACTTCTCCGAATAATCGGCTCGCACTGCTGAGGATATTGATTGCTGGGTAGTGGTTTTGGTGTGCCAGTTTTCGGTCAAGGACAATGTGGCCATCCAGAATGGAACGCGCCGCATCGGCAACCGGTTCGTTCATGTCGTCACCATCAACCAGAACAGTCAGCAACCCGGTGATAACACCACGGTCGCTTGTACCAAGTTGCTCTAGCAGCCTGGCCATTTTTTGGAACACGCTGGGGGTGTATCCACGTGACGTCGGTGGTTCGCCGAGCAGCAAGCCCAGTTCACGCTGTGCGTGCGCCAGACGGGTTAGCGAGTCCAGCATGAACAGTACATTCATGCCTTGCATTCGGAACCAGTTGGCAATTGCGACGGCCGATTCGCTCGCACGGATCCGGGCCAAAGGCGGCTGGTCGGAAGTGGAGACGATGACAATGGATCGCTTGAGGCCTTCCGGTCCCAGTGTGTCTTCGATGAACGGCCGCACCTCGCGACCACGTTCGCCAATCATTGCCACGATGTTGATATCGCATAACGCGTGTTTGGCAATTTCGCCAAGTAGCGTACTTTTGCCAACACCACTACCGGCAAACAGCCCGACACGTTGTCCTTGCCCCATCGTCAGTAGGCCGTCGATAGACCGCATTCCCGTAACAAAGGGCTCGCGGATCAGTGGGCGTGTCAGTGGGTCGGGGGATTCGAAGTGCAAGTCGGCGAAATCTTCGCAGTGGATCGGGCCTCGCGAATCGATCGGTCGACCAAGCGCATCGATGACACGACCGAGCAGCTCACGTCCGACCGGGATTTCGAGTCGTCGCCTTGTCGAGACGACCACGTTGCCGCGTTGGAAGTTCACGCCGGAGTTGTACGGCATGAGCTGAGCTTTGTCGTCATTGAAGCCGATGACCTCGGCGAGGACGCGTTTATTGTCCGATGTCAAAATTTCGACCATTTCACCAACGGCCGCATCGATCGTCGCGCACATGCGTCCTTCGACGCTTTGCAATCGACCCGTGGTGCGGATCCAGTCGGTGGTATCAAGCAACGATGATGTCATCGCGTTCCCCCTGCTTCTTGACGTAGACGCAAGCTGGCAGCATCGAGATAGGCATCCAAAGATGCGAGCAATCCTTTGCCTTCGATTTCGACTCGGCAGTCACCGGGGGCGACGGTGGTGTCCGGAAGGATTTCGATCGAACCCTTTTGGATAATGGCTTCGTGTTGCGAAAGTGTTTCGACGAGTGTCGGGTGCACGAAAATGATCGCGTCTTTGGATTCTTGCAATTCGTCCAAAAGGACTTTGGTGAAGTGATTGACGCGCTGCTCGATAAGCTCGTTTTCACTTCCCAAGGCGTCTCGTGCGATCTGGCAAGCCGTCGCGATTAGCTTCGCACTGATCTCGCCGAATTGTTCTTGCCGCTGTTGCTGCAACAGATCAATCGCCGCTGCGATCCCTCCGATCGCTTCGAGCACGTCATTTTGCGGTTCTTCCTCGGGGACGACCTGCAGATTTTTGACATGACCTCGCGTCGTCGAAACCGATGAAAGCTTTTTCGGAAATGGAATCTGAATGACAGCCATATCAGTCGATGCTCACCTCGCCAGATTCGCACAGGGTGCCCAGTGTCTTGGCGACAGCCTTACGCGCTTCTTCGATTTCATCGTCAGCCGCATTGGCTTTGAATTCGATTTCTTCTTGCAACGCTTCCTTCGCACGCTTGGACATATTGCCCAGGACTTTTTCCAACAGTTCTGGTTCGACCTGCTGTAGTGCCAGGACAAGTTGGTCGGTTTGGCATTGGCCAAGCAGTTTCTGCATGTCGCGGTCTTCGAGGCGATTGAGGTCTTCGAAGCGGTACAGCAGGCTACGAACGGATTCGGATAATGCTTTGTCGCGTTTAGCCAATTCATCCAGCATCGGTCCACGTAGTGCACGCGGCAGCGAACGCATCATGTTGGACATCTTTTGCGAGCAGTCGACTTCGATTTCTCGTTCTTCGACCTTCAAAGCCATCTCGAGTGTCTTGTTGAAAATCCGCTGCTGGATCATCAAGGTGACTTTGGAGGGTTTGGCCAGTTCCAGGAAAACCTTGGGACGCAAAAAGTCCGGCATCAGCTCCAGCGTTTTCGCGGCGTGTTCGTTCGCAAGCTTTCGCAGCACGATGGCGGACGCGGCAGGCAGCTCTGCTTTGAGAGCTTGAGCGACTTGGTAGGGGTGCATGCGATTTAAGTCGCTGATGACATCCCCGGTCAGCTTTGGCTGTTCGAACTTTTTGATTGGTTCCAGTTCGACATCAAACGCTTCTTCGGCGATTTGGAAGATGCGAGGGCCGTCTTCGTCGTCATAGTCACCATCGGCGCCGGACTGTTCTTTGTTCTGAAGTGCCAGTCGAAAATAGTGCTCGAAGTCATCGATCACGAGATCGATCTCTTCGGGGCTTGGAGGGTAATCCCTAAAGTCGTCGAGCGCTTGATCCAGTTCAACGCGCGCAGGACCTGTGATGCCTTCCCGAGCCATGTCGGTGGCTTCGTCGCCCATCAGGTATAGCAGAAGCGCTAAGCGTTCCTGTCGCGTTAACATTGTTTTCATCGCGGCAACCTCGCTCCGCTATCAGGCGGCATTCTGCTTACCAGAATCTTTTGCCCCACTATCGCCGGACCACGCTTTGACGACCTGCGCGAAGACCTCCGGATTGTCTTTGATCAATCGAGACAACTCACTGACGCTTTCGCTGCGAGCGGCACCGAGTTGGCCCTCCCCGCCCGCCTGGCGAGAATTGCTGCTTGGACCAAACTTACGCAGCAACATAAGACCTAGCACAAAGGCCAAAAGGGCGGCAATCGCAAGCGAGGCCTTTTCGACGATTGAGGTAATCTTCGTCCAGTCAAACGAACTGACCGGTTCAGCCGGAGTCAGCAAAGTGTCAGAGAATGGCACCAGTTTGACGGAAATCATGTCGGTGTCGTCACGGAACCCGACGGCGGTTTTAACCGTCTCGGTGACCGTTTGTGCCAAGTCCGGCAGGATCGTGCCGTCTTCTTGTTTGACACCGGTTGCTTCCGAGTTGACCACGACGCTGACGGTCAGGAAATTTCGAACGGGGGTGGAGTTAGCTGAGGTTTCCTCCGTGATGGGGACCAGGTAAGTCGTTTTGATGTTTTCCGTTTTGCTTTCCATCCCGTTTTTAGCATTGCTGCCCGCCGAAGCGTTCAGGTTGGAGGCAACGCCGGCTGCCCCGACGGGGGCCGGTTGAACGTTGGTAGTGGTTTCCGAAACCAAGTCTTCCTGGCTAGGAACGGCACCTTTGCTATCGTATTTCGTGATCTTTCGAGAGCCCTGGGTGAAGGTCATGTCCATGCTGACTTGGACGTTGGCGTTGCCATAGCCAAGGAACTTGAACAGCTGGTCTTCGGCCTTTTCGGCGAGCTTTTGCTCTAGGTGAGCGGTGTATTCGACTTGGCTAGCAATCTGGCCGGCCTCTTCATCGGGCACGGTGTAGCTGCGTCCGTCGCGGTCGGTGATTTGAACCGCTTCGGGGGCAAGGTCTTCCACCGCGTACGCGACGAATGAAGCGATCGACGTTGCTTGTTGTTTTGACAATTGGCTTCCGTCACGCAACGTTAGAAGAACGCTGGCGGTAGGGGCTGATGTTTTACGTTCAAATGGTCCGCGATCGGGGACGTTTAAGTGCACGTCCGCGTGCTCGACGATTTCGATCTTTTCGATCGTCGCTGCCAAGCTGTTTTGCTTCTGAATGCGAGCCTGAATTGCGCGCTCTTTGGGGCTGCTAAGTGCGCCACCGAGCATCGATCCGCCGCCTTGGCTGCTATCGGAAACGCCATGCGTGCGTGCCAGGAGCCTTGCTTTGGCAAAGTTTCGTTTATCAACCATCAGGTTGCCGCCAGCACCTGAGAGTTGATATTCGATTCCGGCTTTGTCGAGGGCGTCAATAACACGGTCCATTTTGTCACTATCCTCTTGACTGACCAGCGTGACATAGCTTGGCTGGACAGACCAATAGCCGACGCCACCGATGGTGACGAGGCATAAGACAGCGAGCAACAAGATTCCCACGCGACCTGCGGGGGAACTCTGGTGCCAGATGGACAGCAGTGAATCGATGTAAGGTTGGATAACGTTCAATGTTCGTCAAATGTTCGCGTGGGGAGAACAGCTGTGACGCTTAGAATTGCATACGCATCAATTCGTTGTACGAATCGATGATTTGATTACGGACTTCCATGAAAACTTGGAAGGACATTTCGGCTTTGACGACTTCCATGACAACCTGTTGGACGTCTTCGGTTTTACCGCTGACAAGGTTGTTGATGGCTTGTTCGCTACGAAGTTGGTCTTCGTTGGCTTGAGCCATAAGATCGAGGAAGACGTTGCGATCGGTTGTTTGTTCCGAGGGCGAAAGTGCTCCCGCGGCTTGAGCAGGATTGCTGAACCCGGGCGACTGAACATTAACCGATGCGACAGGCGGCAAAGCAGACATCACTGGCCTCCTTGAAGAAGCGTTAGGGTTTGTTCGACCATCTCTTTAAAGACACTGATCGCCTTGGTGTTCGCTTCGTACGAACGACTTGCGGTGATCAAGTCCACCATTTCCTCGGGGATTTTTACGTTCGACAGTCGGACAAACCCATCGGCGTCGGCATGTGGATGCGAGGGGTTGTAGACGGTCGGAAATTCGCTGGCGTCGGGCTGGACACCAACGACTTGGACACCGTGCAAGGCGGCGGCTGACTTCGGATCCGTAAGGGGATCGGCGGCCGCTGAAAACACCACTGCTTGGCGTCGGTAGGGATCGCCGTTTTCGGTCATCGTTGTCGACGCATTGGCCAAGTTGTTCGCAGTTACTTCCATGCGGAAGCGTTCTGCGGCAAGACCGGATGCTGCGATATCGATTGTTGGAAAGTTGACCATGACGGTTAGCCCTTAGCCGGATATTGCTCGTCGCATCGTCGCGACTCGGGACGCAAGTAACTGGTTGAACGATTGAAACGCAAGCGCATTCTTTTTCAGTTCTGCGACTTCCTGTTCCAAGTTGACGTTGTTGCCGTCAAGACGTTCTTCCAAACCTTCAGGCATCTCAATGGGAAGTTCCGTTGAGTTGCTACTCGTTTCACTGCTTGAGTCACCTTGGGAGAGCTCGAGCATTTTTTGAAAATCTAAACGCTTGGTTTGATATCCAGGCGTATTCACATTCGCGATGTTCTGGCTGACCACGCGATGTGTCTTCTCGCTCGCGTTGACCGCGGAGCTGAGTAAATCGATTTGGTAAAATATTCCGCTCATGCCAGTTGTATCGGCCTGTGAAGCTATAAGCGTTAAGGACATCTTGCGGGGAAAACCCGCCAATCGCTGTGATTCAGCGATCTAGGCCTGAGGGTGTTCCCTCAATTGCCTCATCACGACCTGCCTTTGAAGGGATCTTCAAGTCGATCCCTATGGATGAACTAAGAATCGAATGAGGGCTTGTTGCAAGAGTGTGTTGCTGCCCCGCGTGTGAAGCTGTTTTGAAAGCTTCATCCCGGCCGGTCACAACGCATCCTCCCGGTCAATCTTGCAGCATTGTGAATTCGCACGGGTGGGTGCGTTTTCTTGCGCGCCCTCTGACTTGGCAACTCCCAATTTCGCGGCGACGGCCGCCCGCAAGAAACGATTCAGTAAATATGGATATAGCGACAATCATTGGGTTGATCATGGGCGCAGGTTTGATCCTCGCCTCGATCGCGATGGGTGGAGGTGGTCTCGGCCCCTTTATCGATATCCCCAGCGGTATGATCGTCTTTGGTGGAGCGATCGCGGCGTCATTGATCAACTTCCCATTGAAGATGAACTTGGGCGCCTTCTCTGTGATTTTGAAGACGTTCTTGTTCAAGCTGCCTTCACCTCAAGACACCATCGCCCAATTCAAAAAGTTTGCCGAGGTGGTTCGTAAAGACGGCCTGTTGGCTCTCGAAGACCAAGCGTCACAAGTCACCGATGACTATATGAAACGAGGCTTGGAATCGTTGATCAGCGGTGTCGCTGCGGAGGACGTCGCGCGGTCGCTGGAAATCGAATTGTCGTACATCGAACAGCGTCACGCCGCTGGTAAAAAAATCATTGACGCGGCCGGTGCGGCTGCCCCTGCGTTCGGGATGATCGGAACGCTTATCGGTCTGGTTCAGATGCTTCGTTCTTTGGACGACCCCAGTAAGATCGGTGGTGGTATGGCGGTCGCGTTGCTGACGACGCTTTACGGTGCGTTGGTGGCTAACGTTGTCTGTATTCCCTTGGGCGGAAAGCTGGAAGCACGCAACGCCGAAGAATCCATGATTCGCGAACTGATGATCTGCGGAATCACATTGCTCGGCGAAGGTGAAAGCCCACGTGTGGTCGAAGAAAAATTGCTCAGCTTCCTCGCCCCGAAAGCTCGACGCTCGATAGCGAAGGCATAGGTTCATGGGTAAGGATAAACCGCCAGATCCGCCAGAAGACATCCCAGCGTGGTTTATGACGTACAGCGACGTGATCACGTTGCTGATGACGTTCTTTATTTTGCTGCTAACCTTCGCGACGACCGAACCGGAACGGTTTGAAAAAGTAACCGTCAGTGTTTTTGGACGCGCCGGTGCGACAGGCGTTGCAGGACACAAGCATGATCAGCTTGATAAAAACACATGGACCACTCGTATTCGTTCACGAGTCGCCCGTATCGCAATGCAGGGCAGCGAGATGCCGCCGATCGAAAAGGAGATCGCGACGGCAGCGATCGGTAAAGGACTGGAGGGACCATCGGAGGATGCAGCGAAACGCGACGTGATGAAAACCTTCGCCTTCGAGCTTCCGCTTAAAAAGATGGTGGGCGACGACTTGAAGGTGAACCGTCAAGGTGCGCAGGCAGCCGCGAAGCTGGCAAAGCAACTCGAGTCGCTTAGCATCCACTGTGTTCTAGAAATCTCCGATCGCAATCTCGAAGATCATGTCTGCGCCTTCGCCGACTATCTTTATCACACCGAAAAAGCTCGACCCGGTCAGATCGGGACCGCCATCTCGGACAAGGTAACAACCGGGATGGTGCGAGTGGTACTCGAGCAGTATCAGAGTGGACGATGAGCAAGAAAAAGAAAGCTCCACCGAGTGCACCTAGTAAGGCCTACTTGGTTTCATTCGGCGATACGATGACGGCGCTCTTGGCGTTCTTTATCGTTCTCAACTCGCTCGCCAAGGAACAAACCGGTGCGAACCTTTATTCTGGAACCGGTTCGTTTGTAAACGCATTCACCAGTTCCGGCACACCAGGGCATCTTGGTGGGAACCGATCAGCCGATGTCATTCAGAAAGAGTCTCAGGCACCAATCTACGCACTCGCTGAAAACTTAGATAAAAACGAAAAGCAAGATAACTTTGGGCCAGATGAAAACAACAACCACGAGCGGGTGATTGACCGGGATCGCGAGCAGTTTCAAAAGTTTCTGACCGATCTTGAACAGAAGATCGATCTGAAGACGCTGCCGCAAATCGAAGATCAGGTCGTTTTTGATTCGTTCCAGCCACCGGACCCGCAGACGGGAAAGCTCAGCTTGCAAGCGACGCAACTGATTTCCGAGGCTCTTTCAAAGATGCGTGATGAACGCATGGTGATGGAAATAGTCTTGTGGGCAAACATGCCAAAGGCATCAAGCTTGAAGCGGACGCTTGATAAGTCGGTCGAGATGAGAACGGAAGTCGAATCCACGTTTTGGATGGACCAATCCACTCGGTCGCGGATCAAGTATCGCGTCAAGCCATGGCTGTTTGCCGACGCCAAGCGACCTTACCTTTCGGTGATCTTAGGTCGCAAAGGCGCGGAGACTGCAATTTCCAATGCCTCAACATCTCAGTGACCGAGTTTCGGCTAGTGCTTCATTCCATATGGAAACACGGGTTCGGGTCATCAGCCGACCGAACGTTCGCCGCGGTTATTGCACTGAAGCCGTGGCTAACGCCATACGGCCAATCCTAAAATCGAGTTGCAACGAAGCACTAGGACGGTTGAATAAAACTTGTGCCGCGCTGAAGCTGATGTCCTCGCAGCCACTGTTCGCCACTCATTTGATTCTTGCCAGCGGGGCGCAGCTGGTCGATCTGTAAAAAGCCGTCACCACAGCGCACGATCAATTGTCCTTCGCCGGTGACTTGACCCGCGGCCAGGTCGGTTGCGTCGTTTTCAACGGAGCTGACTTTTAGGATGGCGATCCGTTGCGGCGGTTTGTTCTCGCGAAGTTGGACTTCGGTATAGGCAATCGGCCAGGGCTGCATACCGCGGACGTGGCAATCGATTTTGGATTGTGACCATGCCCAATCGATCTGAGCTTCTTGTTTATTCAGCCGCGGAGCCTTGGTGGCTTTGGCTGGGTCCTGGATCTCGCCGATAGTTTCTTCGCCATTCCACTGGCGAAGCTTTTCGATGGATTCCATCACGAGATCGACGCCAAGACTTGAAAGACGTTCTTCTAATTGACCTGACGTTTCTTCCGCCAAGATATCCGTGGTCGCGCTCGCCAAGATCGGGCCGCCATCCAGCCTGGGCGTCATGTGGATCACACTGACACCGGTTTGAGGGTCACCGCTCAGCAACGCACGCTGAACCGGCGCCGCGCCCCGGTAAGCTGGCAGCAACGAACCGTGCAGATTGATACCGCCAAGCTTCGCCGATCCCAGTGCTGCAGGTTTCAGGATTTGTCCGTAGTCACAGACAACCATTAGATCAGCACCCAGTTGCTGCAATCGCGCTACAGCCTCTTCATCGTTGATCAACATCGGGTCCATGATCGGCAGACCATGTTCGGTTGCCCAGGTGCGGACCGGTGCCGGAGGCGGACCTTTGCGGCTCTTGACTGGAGGTTCCGGTTTGGTGACGACCGCGATGATCTCGTTTTCGGATTGGCGGATCGCTTCAAAGCTAGGAACCGCGAACGGGCCCGTGCCCATCAAGATAATTTTCAAAACGTGGAGGCTCCGTCAGATGCACGCTGGCGAAATGTTGACCGTCAAATCTTCTGACCCGACTGAAATGTTCACGCGACCGATCAGCAATACTTCTCGGTCCAATGGCTCAGACGTTGGATTAACTCTTCGTCCGACGGGATCGCGCCGGTCGCCTGTTTCGAACGGAAGTCTGTCTCGAATTCGTCCAGTTCGTACTGCAGCTCCTGCGCGGCTTGGTCGTTCATCCGGTCGAAAAACATTGTCCCGTCGAGGTGATCGATTTCGTGCAAGAACACACGGGCTAGGAATCCGTCGACCGTCGCGTCGATCGCGTTGCCGGAAATGTCGTATGCACTGATGCGGATCGACTTCGGACGGATCACTTCACCGGTCAAACCTGGTACGCTCAGGCACCCTTCGCTGGAAGCGACATTGCCTTTGGGGCGTTGGACTTCCGGATTCAAAATGACGAATTCCTCGCCCTCGCCCCGTTCACCGGTTGGATTGGCGACAAACATTCGCAGCGGCAGGTCGACTTGATTGGCGGCCAACCCGACGCCCTTGTGTTCGTACATCAAGTCCAGCATCTCCTGGGCAATCTGCTTTAATTCGGCATCGACCTTGCGGATCGGCTTGCTGACATAGCGGAGCGTCGGGTGCGGATAATGAATGACTTCGAGCGGCATGACGGTCAAAATGAAAAAAGAGTTGGCGTTTCAAGATCGACTATAATGACGGATCGATTCGGTCTTGTCATTCGGGTTGACTAAATATCGTCGACCAAGTCCCTTCGATGGTCCTCGCCCCCTCGACACCCTCTTTCTGGTTTGCGAACATCGGGACCGCTTCGGAATCCCCGTAACTGGCGGTGTTTTCGCTTTGATGGGATATCGAAACCGATGTGATCTGTGTTGGGAAAGTGATGGTGGACCGCCAAAACTTGCCTACTGGGTCTCATCGCGCATTTGTCTATTCTGCCCGACTCGCCCGATCGGTCTGGCGGCTTGGCAAAGTTAATTTGCCGATTCAGCTTGCTTCTCCTGACGTGCCCACATCTCTGCCTCGCCGAACCCAGATTGAAATGAAGTTGTCACCGAACCAGCTGGCAATCCACGTGATCGAAGGATTGGAGGCGAACTTTCAGAGTAAAGTCGCGATTCGAACGATCGCCGGAGCACGCGTTTTCGATTTTGGTATCGAAGTTCCTGGCGGTTTGTCGGACGGGTTGGCGCTCGCGTCGGTTAGCATGGGGGGCTTGGGCAATGTCTCGCTGTCCCCCTGTGATCGCGAGCGTTACATCGCCAGCCACCAAGTTCTCGTCGCAACCGACTTTCCCAAATTAGCTTGCTTGGGTTGCCAGTACGCGGGCTGGCCCGTTCAGACCGATGACTTCTTCGCGATGGGAAGCGGACCGATAAGGCTGAAACGAGGCCGCGAAGCAATGCTGCAAAAGTATGAGCTTCGCGACGAAGCTTCCGAAAAAGTGGTTGTGGTTTTGGAGGCCGAATCGTTTCCTACCGAATCGACCATCGGTTTGCTGTGTGAACAAGCCGGGGTTTCGCCCGACCAGCTAAGCATCTGTATCGCGCCGAGCACCTCCATCGCAGGAAGCGTCCAAGTGGTTGCCAGAAGCATCGAAACGGCGCTACACAAGATTGATGAACTTGGGTTCAACGTTTCGAATGTCATCAGCGGTGTGGGGGCTGCTCCGTTGCCTCCACCCGCAAAACGCGGTGACGTGATTGGTGGGATCGGTCGGACGAACGATGCGATGCTGTATGGTGCCGAAGTCACACTGTATGTCGACTGTGACGATTCAGACGTCGAGTCGATTTATCAACGTTTGCCCAGCTGTTCGTCGAACGATTTTGGCCGTCCGTTCGCAAAGATCTTTGCCGACTACGATCACGATTTTTACAAGGTCGACCCTTCGCTATTTAGTCCGGCTGTGGCCACCATTTGCAATCTGCGAAGCGGTCGCAGTTTCAGCGCCGGCAATCTTATGCCGCAGGTTTTACAGGAATCGTTCGGGGCATGAGCGTGGGACGCTTGCCGGTAAGGTTTCTGGTTCTTGGCCCCGATCAAGGCTGGCATGCGAACCAGTTGCGAACGGCTTGCCGGCATCGTGGAATCGATGTCGATTTCGCCGCATATGAGTCGCTGCGTTCGACTGTCGACCAGTGTCCACGCAACGAGTGCACCGCAGGCTCGCTCGAGTCGTTCGACGCAATCTTGACTCGGACAATGCCAGCGGCATCCATGGAGCAACTGACATATCGTTTGGCTGTGCTGCATTCGATTGCGGACAACTTGGGTGCAACGCAAACACCGATTGTGAATTCGCCTCGTGGCTTGGAATGGGCGATCGATAAGTTTGCGACATCGATCCGGCTAGCAAGTTTAGGGTACCCAGTACCGGAAACTCATGTTGTCCAGAATCGGAATGACGCTTTGGCAGCGTTCGATTCATTGGGGGGCGACTGCGTCATCAAGCCAATCTTCGGTGGTGAAGGTCGGGGGGTGATGAGAGTTCAGGATCGCGAGTTGGCATGGACATGCTTTTCGACCCTGGAACAGCTGCAAGCGTCCATCGTTGTGCAGCGTTTCGTCTCGCCTGGCGGTCGCGACACGCGCTTGCTGGTGATCGGTGATCGCGTGCTTGGGTTTCGCCGAACTAATGAAAAATCATTCCGGACAAACGTAGCCGGTGGTGCGACATGTGACATGATCGCAGTGGATTCAAAGCTTTCCGAAGACGCTTTGCGGATCACTGGTGCGTTGAAGCTCGAATTTGCTTCCGTCGATATCATCGACAACGACAACGGTCCCCCGTTATTCTTGGAGGTCAACGCGATTCCCGGATGGAAAGGGGCTCAAACCGTGTGTGGCGATTCAATTGCTGAAATGATTATCGAAAGACTTTGGAACTTATCGGATAAAACGAGTCAATGACCAGCCAAGTTCGAGATGGGAATGTCGCTTCACGACTTGAAGTCATCGCTTCGTTGACCCCCGGTGCGATCGCGACTGCCGAGCCGAGAGGTCCTAGGACCGCCGACGGGACTCGCAGTTATTCACTGACCACGTTTGAGAATCTTGATCGTCAAAGTGATGCGATCGCGTGTGGTTTGGTGCGTTGGGGTCTGCGCCCGGGAATGCGCGTTGCCATGTTAGTGCCGTTCGGGGCAAAGTTCATCGAACTGGTTTTTGCGCTGCTGAAATCCGGTGTCACGGTGATCTTGATTGATCCGGGAATCGGCCGAAAACACTTGGTGCAGTGCTTGTCAGATGCCAAGCCCGACGGATTCATCGGGATCCCCAAGGCGATGGCGATTCGCACTTTGCTGAAGAGGAAGTTTCCGGCTGCGAAATGGAATGTGACCGTCGGACGGCGACTGTTTTGGGGCGGCAAAACCCTGGAACAAATCAAAGCGATGGGCATGCCACAATCCGGCGAGAACATCAAGGACGTTTTGCCGAGGATCGAGCGCTCGGATCCGGCCGCGATCATCTTCACCACCGGTAGCACAGGGCCACCCAAAGGCGTCTTGTATACACACGGAACGTTTCACTCGCAGATCGATCGAATCCGCGAACGCTACGACATCCATCGTGGTTCGCGTGACCTGGCTTGTTTTCCGTTGTTTGGGTTGTTCGACGCCGTCATGGGAGTGACCACGATCATCCCGGATATGGACCCGACGCGGCCGGCTGATGTCGATCCCCAGCGTTTGATCGAAGCAGCCGAACAATGGGAGGTCGACCAGTCATTCGGTTCACCCGCGCTGTGGAATACGGTCGTCCGTTGGTGTGAAAACAATGGCGTTGCGGATCCGTTTCCGACGATGCGACGAATCCTAAGTGCAGGTGCTCCCGTTCCGGCATCCACGATGATCCGGTTGCGGCGGCTGTTGTGCGAAGACGCAGAGATCTACACGCCCTACGGCGCGACGGAAGCATTGCCGTTGGCATCGATCGAGTCACGACAAATCATCGAAGAAACCGGGCCGGCTTCAGAACGTGGAAAAGGCGTCTGTGTCGGAACACGATTTGACGATGTCCATTGGAAAGTAATCCAAATCAATGACGGCCCAATCGAATCGATGGACGACGTCGTCGAGCTACCTCGCGGTAAAACTGGCGAACTGATGGTGACTGGCCCAATGGTCACAAGGCAATACGTCGTTCGCGAGGATCAAAATGCGATGCACAAAGTCGCGGACGGAGATCGAGTTTGGCATCGAATGGGCGACGTCGGATATCTCGACGATCAGGACCGTTTCTGGTTCTGTGGACGCAAAGCTCATCGCGTGACCAACGGAAAGAAAACTTGGTACACGGTGCCTTGCGAAGCGATCTTTAACGCTCATCCGAAAGTCTACCGTTGTGCGTTGGTTGGCAGAGGCAAGGCGGGTGAGCAGTCGCCGGTCATCCTTGTCGAACCGATTCCGGAAGCTTGGCCAAAAACTGAGGCAGAAAAGAGTCGGCTGGTTGAAGAGCTGCGCACGCTCGGTTCGCTGAATCCACTGACCTGCCGCATTGAAGAAATCGTCGTTCGCGATCAACCCTTGCCAACGGACATTCGTCACAACAGCAAAATCTTTCGCGAGCGGCTCAAAGCTGAGCTTGAAGCACAGCGGTGACCGTTGGTGGCACCGCAATGACATTGGTTCCATTCGAATTGGAAATTGAAAACGCGCCCTGATACGGCCGGTTGTTGGCCAACTAGATCAATCGGGGGCCTTCTATTTAATCCGCAGCGGTGGATCGAGTATGCTGTAGCGGTTTGTCGCCCCCTCGGGTGTCCGGTTGAATGTTACCGTCGATTGATCGAGCTGCTTCATGATCATCCCCTACAGCACCGACGCGCCGCTTTATCATTGGCCCGTCGTGACGGCCGGATTGATTGCGACCAATGTGGTCGTCTTCATCGCGCTGGTCATCCAGTTCTTTTCCAGTGGGATGGATTTCGAGCAGTTTGAATGGTTGGTCTTGATGCCCGATCAGATCAATCCGTTGCAGTGGCTGACAAGTTTGTTCATGCACGCAAATCCGTTTCACCTGCTCAGCAACATGTTCTTCTTGTTTGTGTTCGGCGTGATCGTCGAAGGCAAAATTGGTTCGGTCAAATTTGCATCGATCTATTTCGCGATCGGCGTTGGCGTCGCCGCGATTACTCAGGTCGGAATGTTCGTCTTAGGCAGCGAACTTCCCGCGATGGGGGCCTCCGCAGCGATCGCTGGGTTAATGCTGATCGCGATCCTTTGGGCGCCCGACAACGATGTGCACTGGTTTTTCTTTGTGTGGCGACTGGAGACACCGGTCGCGGTCTTTGCGTTGTACTTCATTATGGCCGACATCCTAGCGGTGTTGCTTAGCGGTTTTACGATGTCGGGTGCACTCAGTCATGTGATCGGAACGGTTTTGGGGTTCTTTGTCGGCGGCTATTGTTTGCGGCACGACATCGTCGACTGTGAAGGTTGGGACGCCGTTTCCCGAAACGATTGGCTAAAAAAGTATCCAATGCTGTACGGTGAGAAGCAGCGGCAGCGAGATGCACTGAGAGTCCAGGATGATTTTGACCCTGTCACCAGTGCCTTGCAGATGGAAGGTGGTGACGTCGACAATGCGGCACGCTATGGCGCGACTCGCTTGCCTGATTTCTGTAAGTCGAATTTACAAGAGCGGAAACAGCGTCAGGAAAAACGCAAACAGGAAGGCGGTCGGCAAAAGCGACGGTTTAAGCGAGTGCATAAAACCGAAGGTGAGGAACTGACCGAAAAGTGCCAATCCCATCCGGAGTTCAATCGCTTGGCGTTCGTGCTTCGTGACAGTGTTAAGAGCGGTAATCTTGTCGAAGCGATGAGAACATTCCGAACGATGGACCAGCTGAAGATCTCACCGGGTTTGGCAGAGGTCACATTGATGGGCTTCGCAAAAGCCTTGGGCCAAGCAAAGCAATGGATTGATGCGATTCGCCCTTTGGTGGTCTTAATCGAAAAACGCGGACCGCAAGCCGACGAAGGACGATTGTTGATGGCACAGATCCAAACCAAGGTGATGAAGCGGAAGGATCTAGCAATCAAAACATTGGAAGAGATTCAAACACCGGTACTAGAAGAAGGTGCTGAGCTAGATCCGACAACCGCATCGCGATTGAAGCGGCGTGACGAACTTTTGGAGCGTCTACGCCAAGTTGTCTGAGAGCTGATCGGGCATGACCCGAAACAAGCCGGTGCAAATAAAAAACGCTCGCCATAAAAGCGAGCGTTTTTCGAATGATCATTTGATCGCGGTCGACAGCAAGTCTTACTTGCGGCGACGACGACGAACTGCGGTGAAGGCACCCAGCACACCCAAAGCAACCAAGGAGCTAGGCTCGGGGATTGCGGTGATCAAGGTGGGGTTGAGTGCACCAAAGGTAGCAAGCAATGGATCACCACCGGTGAAGTCATCCGAAGTGTATGCATCACCTGTTGCGCTGAAAATTTCGTCAACGGCTGGATCGTTCACAGCAAACCATTGGCCGGTCGAAAGATCACGAAACGTCAGCGATGGCTCGGCACCGGAGTACTGAAAGTTGGTGCCACCCAGTTGTGCACCATACTCGGCATCGCCTGTCTCCCTATCGACGATGCTCAGGGCGTCTTCGACAGTGTTCCAGAACGATGTATCGTCAACGACACCGTCATTGTCGGCGTCCACGTCCGATGTACCAACGGTGCCTGTGAAGGTATCTGTTAGCAAGACGGTGAACGATGGGTTTTCAAGGTCAGGAATCGTAACGACAGCCAGCCCCAGCGCATCAAACGTTCCCGTAACATTTGCCGCTCGGTCAACAAGGCCCACTGAGGCTCCCGAATCGGTTTCGATCGACAAGATCCAGTAATCGAACGACTCAAATGCGGTTCCGGAAAGCTCGAAATTTACACTGGCGGGATCATCGCCATCCGGATTCGGCTCAAATTCGCTAATCAATGCTGCTGGCGCTTGTGCGGCGAACAGCAATGCTGCGAATACAGCTGAGGATAGTTTGCGTAGCATGACTTCTCACACGATGTGAACGTTAGTAAAGCGTCAGTTTCATGCGCGATGATAAAATTCTCGCTATCAATTGCAATCATCTGGTTTGGTTAAGTTTTCCTATTCTGCGAATCTTAACACCACCTTAGCCGTTGGGGTCCTGCCTCTTCCATTAGCATTCGACAGTCTTGTTGTTGGCTATGGCCGATCCCCTCTGTGGAATTCGAGCTTGGTAATCGCTTTGAGGCTCAAGTTACCAGCCATCCAATCAGACTTCTGGCTCCCCTCGCCCCACGTGTGGGGAGAGGGGCTGGGGGTGAGGGGCTGGTTGTTGGCGTCCGGGAGTTTTCAAGTACGAGTACGAGTACCGGTGGAGCACCTGAGTACGAATCGAGACCAGCGATTTTGTCAACTTGCCAATGCATCCAGTCGGTTGGCAAGTCTTACTCTTCGCTTAGCCCAACCGAACCTAGGATGATGTGGTAGAGCTTCAAGTACAGCGAATAGAACACCGGGACCAAGAACAGCAACAACGTTGTTCCGACCGCGAGTCCAAACGCCAGCGAAGCAGCCATGGGGATCAGCAGCTGCGCTTGAAATGACCGTTCCAACATCAACGGAATCAATCCCGCGACCGTTGTCAGGCTGGTCAGCATGATCGGACGGAATCGACGGTGCCCCGATTCGGCCAGGGCTTCCATTGGTGGATCACCGGCGCGGACTCGCGAGTTGATGAAGTCGATCAAGACAATCGAGTCATTGATCACAACTCCGGAAAGCGCCACCAATCCGAACATGCTGAAGAACGTCAGTGGCAGCCCTAGGATCGCGTGTCCCCAAACTGCACCGATCATTCCAAAGGGCACGATCATCAAGATCAAGATCGGCTGGATGTAGGAGCGAAACTGAATGACAAGCAAGACGTACATTGCCACAACGGCGACCATGAAACCTTGCATCAAGCTACCAACCGATTCGCGACTCTGTTCGGCTTGGCCTTCCCAACGGACTTCGACTGCGGGGAATTCCTTCGCCATCTCCGGCATATAGTTGTCTTGCAAATCCGCAATGATCAGATTCGCATTGGCTCGCTGCCAATCCAAGTCGGCTGTGATCGTGATCGAACGCAATTGGTCAACTCGGTTGATTTCGCTGAACCCACGTTTAAGTTCGACGTGGGCCAATTCCTCGATCGGGTGCTCGTTGCCCATCGGATCGGGAACGCGAATTTCACGGAAATTGACGAGCGATCGTCGTTCATCTTCCGGATAGCGAACCATCAATTTGACTTCGTGTCGTCCGCGTTGCAGTCGCATCGCTTCGGCACCGAAGTATGTGTTGCGGACGGTGTTGCCTAGATCGGAAGCGGTAATGCCTGTCGCGATCGCGTTGTCCTTGACGCGGAATTGGTATTCCCACTTTCCGGGCGTGTTGTCGTCGGAGATATCAAACACACCATCGTAGGTTGCCAGCTTTTCTTTGACGGCTTCGGTCGCTGCTAGCAAGCTCTTTTCGTCGTCGCTGGGGGCGAGCAGTTTGAATTCGATCGCTTTACCACCCGGTCCGACACCGACGCTTCCGTAGGAAACGCTATCGGCACCGGCAAATTCGCCCGCTTCTTCACGCCACATGGCCAACAGGGTCTTGCTGTGGATGTCGCGCACTTCGGTGTCGTACAGTTCGGCAAAGATCTGTCCAACATTGCTGCTGGAAGATCCGCCACCGCCGACAGGATTCTGCGTGTTGGTTTTGTTTCCGACCTCGCGAAACGTCAAGCGGACTGGCCCGGCGATAACGTCGCTGCTTTTCGGATAGATCTCCCCAATGGATTTGCCTTCCGCTTTCGCGCGTTCCATTCCGACTCGGCGGCTGACACGACGAATCGCTTCTTCCATCCGTTTCGTCGCGCGATCGGTTTCGATTCCTGGTGTTCCGTCGGGAAACGTGATCACCGCCTGCAAGAAGTTGTTGTCCGTTTCGGGGAACAAGATCGATGGGACGATACCGCTACGCACTAGCCCTGCGCTGGCGATCGCAAGAGTCGTCGCAGCCGCGATCGGAACGATTGGGTGCCGAAGACTGAATTTCAGTGCCGGAACATAAACCGACTCACAAACCCACTCCAGTCCGGCGGTGAATCGTTCACTGAGCCAACCCAATAGCAGTCCCAGAGGACGCAGCGGGTAGACAAGTATCGATAGGAATCGGAAGAATCCCGTGTGGGTATGCGACAGGTGGCTGGGCAAAACAAACATGCTTTCCCATAGCGAGATCAACAGCATTGCGATCACCGCCATCGGAATGACCGCCATGAATTTACCCATCACACCGGAGACGAAAAACATCGGTGCGAATGCGATGATGGTTGTCGAAACCGATGCGGTCACCGATGGGAAAACTTCCAGCGTTCCATCGAGTGCCGCTTGTTTGAGTGGCTTGCCCATGCCCTTATGAGCATGGATGTTCTCGCCGACGACGATCGCGTCATCGACCACGATCCCCAGTGCCATCAGGAAGCTGAACAGCGAAAGCATGTTGAGGGTTTGATCGCCCAACGCAAGGACGGCACCCGATCCTAGAATCGATACCGGGATTCCGAGTGCGACCCAAAAAGCCAACCGCATTTCCAGGAATAGCGTCAGCACAAGAAAGACTAACGCGAGACCCTGTAGTCCGTTTCGTTTTAACAAGTCCAATCGACCACGAACTTCGGTACTGGTGTCATTCCAGACTTCGAAACGATACCCGGTCGGCAGTTCTTTTTGCGCAACGTAGGCATAGACGTCATCGACCATTGCCAAGAGGTCTTCGGTTTTTGATCGTTCCACATTGACGACCATGGCGGGTTCACCATTGATTTCGCCGACCTTTGTAGAGTCTTCGAATTCATCGCGGACTTCACCCAGATCACCAATCGTCAGGACCACACCATCATTGCGTGTCACGACGGGGATCTTGCGAATTTCATCGCCAACACGACCTTTGCTCTTCGCGCGCAGCAAGATCTCCTGTCCTTCGGTTTTCATTTGACCGCCGGGCAGTTCGACATTCCGTTGGCGGATAATGTCTGCGACGCGGTTCAGCGTCAGGTCATGGCTGCGTAGGGTTGCTTCGGGGATCTCGACATCGATTTGGTAGGGACGGGTTCCCATGATCGACGCGGTCGATACCGTCGGTAGCATCAGCACATCGTCGCGGACGTCTTCGGCAATTTCACGCAGTCGCAATTCGGCTTCGCGGCTACGGACGTTGGGACCGATCACACCGACACGAATGGCCGCATCACGGAATGTGATTTGTTGGACTTGAGGATCTTCGGCGAGATCGGGAAAGCTGGGGATTCGATCGACTTCGCGGTCGATTTCCGACATCACTTTTTGAACGTTGCGGACGTCTGATCGCAGTTCTGCCAAGACGTAGGCACCGCCTTCGCGCGCGATCGAAGTGACCTTTTTGACTCCGTTGATCGGACGAATCGCTTCTTCGATCTTTTGGCAGATTGCTTCTTCGCTGTCTTTCGGAGTTGCGCCCGGGTAGGGAACGGAAACCATGACGACTTCCAGTTCAAACTCCGGGAACATCTCGCGGCGCATACGATACAGGCATGCGCCACCGATCAGCATGAGTGCGACCATCAAGACGTTCATGCCGGGCGCATTGCTGATCGCCCATTTTACTGCTGTCTTCATTTCTTCAGTTCCGCCCTCGCTGGCAGCCCGGCTGGCGGGATGGAATCTAGCGGCGAGACAACAACGAAGTCTCCGTTTGCCAAGTCCGATCGTTCCGCTTCGCAGACCCAATAGCGTTCTGCTGTCTGCAGTGAGGGGGCGAGATTCGGATCGGATTCTTTCTTGTCAGATAACCGCAACGATTCGATAGGGAAAACGGTTTGCGAATAGGCTACCAAGCCTGCAGTCCATTTTGCTGGGTCAAAGGGTTCAGAGTCGACTTCCGATTCTTCTGCATCTGAATCGACCTCTTCGCTAGCCGAAGGTGGCTCGGTGGTGCCTTCGGCGGATTCGTTTGCTTTTTCGGCGGCCTTCTTGGCTTGTTCGATCGCGTCAGCCAAGACCTGTGGGTCGGGGCGGAATTTCCATACCCGGTTTCCGGGGCGTAGGGCACGAGCCGGAATGACGACCAAGTCGGCTTTCGGTTGAAGCTGCAAGCGAACGCTGACAAACATGCCGCGAAGCAACGAAGTCGTGTGATTGGCGGTGTGTTGTTGGCCGTCTTGATCGATATAGCGAGTTGGATCTTCGACGACGATTCGAACCGGAACCGTTCGAGTGTTGGGGTCGATTCCGACACCATCGTAAGAAACCAACTTGCCCTGCCAACGCTGTGTCGACCCTTCGCGACCGGCGACGGAGTACTCGATGATCGCGTCGGTATCGGGCAAGTCATATGCGCTAAGCGATGAATCCGTTTCTTCGGCCTCTGCGTTTTTTTGATCGATCACCCAGTGCAGTTGATCCATCCGCATGTTCGCGATGACTTCGGACTTGGACACGTTCTCGATCGTTACCAACGGTGTCCCGCGGTTGACGAAGTTGTTGACGTCGGCCTGTTCACTGACGATCACACCGTCGATCGGTGCAGAGACATTGCAGCGCTGCAGATTGACTTCGGCGACTTTTAATTGGGTGGCCGCAAGCTGTTCGCTGGCTTCCAACTTTGAACGCCGGCGGCGAAGTGTTTCGACTGAGTTCTCATAAGTTAGCAGCTGCTGGGTTGCCGAAAGCAATGCGCTTTTAGCGCGGTCCAATTCGCTTTGGCTTCCGAACTGACTGAGGCGTTTTTGTCGTTCGACTTCCTGTTGTTGCAAGCGGACTTCCTGTCGCGCTACGTCCATCGACTTCTGCGTGTTGATGATTTCCTGGTCGACTTCGCCAAGGGCGCGATATTCTTGTTCGCGTTGTCGTGTAAGCCGTTCGACATCCAACTGGTAGTCAGTCGAATCGATCCGCATCAACAAGTCACCTTTGCGAACCCTTTGACCGGCTTCACAAGTCTCACTTTTAAACAGGATGCGTCCGGCAACTTCGGCAGAAATTTGAGCTTCTTGGAACGGAACGACGGTGCCATCAATCACCAGTTCCAGCTGTTGGCCTGTCGCTTCGAGAGATTCGATCGGCTCTGTTACTACCACTGGCAAGCTTTCTAGAACCGCCGCTTCGGTGGTCTCTGGTGGCGGCAGTGGTTTGGCTTTCGCTACGCCGAGCATCTTGAAGATAAAAACGCCGACCAGTAGCAGCAGTACAGGAATGGCAACATTAAATAGCAGCCATTGGTCAAACCGAGTTGATTTGGACCGACCGGAAGACTCGGCAGGGGCCTGTTCAGTCTCGGACACCGATGGTGTCGTTTGACTGTCTTCTCGGTCACGCGATGGTGATGAGTAGCCTTCGTCGGAATCGTTCGTCGGTGGATTTGGTGGACGGTCCATCCGGATATCGCTGAAGTTCGTCAATAGGAAAAGAATTAGGGTTTCGATGATCGAGGATGCGGGCCGGCATTCATTGCCTACCCTTGTGAAACCCCGTTGATTGTTTGCATTGCTTTTAACGTTTAGCAGTCATCAATCGTATCAGCATGCATTTTGGCTGTATGTATGATGGCTGTTGCTTACCAAACTTGGGTGGCAGGCAATGCGTTGCCACTCAATGGATGCGAGGGTTAACGAAACGTTCGCCGTTCTTTCTAGCGAATGCTTTGTTTTGTGGTCAGGTGTAGACGGTTAACCTCTGGAGAAACTTTGTTCTGCCATTTGACGGATTTCTTGGCAACTGATGCCGTTTTCTTCCGCCAAGCGAAAGGCGTCGTCAGCTTCAACCTTCATCCGTTCATTGCCGTCAGGTAGTCGAACGACTTTTGCAGCGACAGGGCCAATTGGCGTCTCGATCGAGACGTTTCGCCTTGGCAGGACATCGCGTTCGCTCAGTCGACGACGAATCCCAATGGCTGAAGTGTGCCGGAAAATAAGCTCTTCGATCAATCCTAACTGATCTGGTTTGGCGATGACGGATAACAAAATGCCGCTGCGACCTTTCTTCATCACACAAGGCGTCTGTGTAACGTCGAGGGCACCGGCATTGAGTAAACGTTGTGAGCAGTTTGAGATCTGTTCACCTGTGGCATCGTCCAAATTGGTTTCGAGGACGACCACATGATCATGGTGAACGGATTGCACCGACGCTTTGGCGGAATCAGTGTGCTGCTCACCAACTAGGACTCGCAGGATGTTCGGTTGTCCTTCCAAATCCATCGTTCCGGCACCATAGCCAATCCCATCAATCGTCATGTTTGGAAGCGGTCCATAAGACTGACAAAGCTCCTTCAGGATCGCAGCTCCCGTAGGCGTTGTTAGTTCTTTGGCGACCGATGATGCGGCGATCGGAATCCCCTTTAATATTTCAGCCGTCGCCGGTGCGGGCACGGACACCAAACCATGGTCGATCGTGATTTTGCCCGTTCCGGTTGGCACCGGTGAAGCCATCGCAGTCTTAATGCCAAGCTGCGTTATGGCAATCGAAACACCCACGATATCGGCGATCGAATCGATCGCGCCGACTTCGTGAAAGTGAACCTTCTGTAGCGTGGTTCCGTGGACCTTCGCTTCAGCCTCGGCGACGTGTCCAAAGATGCGTTTGGCGAGTTCTTTTGCATCTGATTCAATCTCAGTCGAGCCGTCGATCATCGCATGGATGTGATGAAGGTGACGATGAGCCTTTTCGGGTGGATGCTCGATCTTGACCGACTTTGCACGGAAGCCGCATTTCTTGACATCGGTAGCCGAAATCGAAAGCTCCGGTAGCCCCATCGATCGCAGAGACGTCTGTATCTGGTCAACCGATGCTCCTAGGTCGATCAACGCCGCCAATGTCATGTCGCCACTAATACCGCTAAGACAATCGAAGTAAGCAGTCTTGGTCATTGACCGTCCGTCCATCAGGTTGAGCAAGTGAATTCGAATCGGGCGTCAGATTAGAAGCTCTGACCGAAAGGGGAAGCCCCCTCTGCTGGACTGCGTGGGGGCGTGCCGCTTGATTGAATTGGTGTACGCAGAGGGGGAACAACACGACATATCCAGGCCAGAAAATTGGGCCTCGTCCAAGCAATCGGCCTGGTTCGTGACATCGTTCAAGAGCCAGTCGGAATGATCAGGTCCTTTCAAAATTCGGTATCGATATCGAGTAGTCGTGCGCAAGTAGGGCATTTCGACGACGAAAACGACGAAATAACGTTTCGTCACCCCGTTGTTCATTCGCCGGAATGGCTCAATTTTGGGCGGGAATTCACCGACATGAAGATTTGCGTTGACTTTGATAGCGAACCAGGCCGTTTGCCGTTGAACCCCGGTACGAGATCGCTATACTCTGCGACCTTCACAATCAGCCAATTGCTGCGATTTTCACCTCCATGGAAAAAGGTGAAGGTCGAAAATGAAATTCGAAGCGTCCGAATCGATTGCATAGGACGCGATTGACAGGAATTAGACCCATGAAAGTTGTCAGCAGCATCGGAGCTCTTAAGTATCGTCACCCTGACTGCCAAGTTGTAAAACGACGTGGCCGAGTCTACGTGATCTGCAAGAGCAATCCAAAATTCAAAGTCCGCCAAGGTGGCGCGAAGGTCAAAAAGACCCGTCGCTAATCTGAGGAGGATGGTTCGTCACGCTTGTTTTGCGTGACTTATTAACCATCGAGAAATAGCTCAGCCGAATCGTGGTCGATCGCAGTTAAACGATTGGCCATTGTGGTGGATAAAAGCGATTGCATCCACCATCACGAATTCGTCACCTAACACCCACGCAACAATTCGATCGATTTTTGGGTTGTGTGGGTTTTCTGCTGCGCTAATCGTTGGGGAATTGGGGCGTTTGCGCTATCCCAACTAGCACTATAAGATTGCTTAGCATGCTGTCGGTCGAACGCTGTCTTCACGGGGTGAAGGGCTAAAAGGGAAAGCAACGGCCTGTTCAGCGAGAGCTAGTTTTTTGAAGACTTAGCTCATCTGGGAAACCGCTTGCACCAGCATTTGGTCCATTCGTACACGGCGTTTGCTGATCGTTGCCTGCTGGCCTAGCAGTGCGATCAGTGTGCTTTGTGCGGCAGACTCAATTTGGGTTTCCGCTTTCTGATCACGAATGGATGTCAGGAAGGCGTTTTGCTGCGCGAGCGTGTTGGCCTTAGCATTGGAGTGAGCCGAGGACTCCCAAATCAGATCGCCATTTCGGTTGAAAGCTTTGCCAGCCGCTAAATCCAAGATTCCCTTTGTCCCATGAATCGACTCACCGAGTGCATTCCAGCCTTTGGCGACTCGTCGGCATTGTGAGAGTAGCATGACGTCACCAAAGTCGTATTCAACCGTTTGGTGGTCGAAGACTTCGCGGCCCAACTGATCGACTTCATTTTCGGCTGATTCCATCGGCCGCGATTCGGACCAGCCGCCTTGGCCTTGCGCGGCGACCGGCATTTTGCCCAGCGCTAAACGAATCAGGTCCAACCCTGCGACATGCTGTTCGACCAGGAAGTCACCGCCGGTTGCGACGAAGTGGTTCCAATTCTTGATGCGATACTCGTCCGCAGACTCTCCTGAGCGCGTCGATCGCTTTCGCAGAGGGCCGCCATTGCAATAGGCCTTTGCGAACACCGGGTCGCCGATCAAACCGGCTTGAAACTGTTCAATCGAATCGATGACGCGAGGGTCATAACGGCGTTGAAAGCCGGTGTGAATCGTCAGGCGTTGTCGCTGTGCTTCGGAGGCAATCGCGTTCATTGCCAGGACGTCTTCCAAGTCGCTCGAAAGCGGTTTTTCCAAGAAGACGTGCTTTCCTGCGGCGACGATTTTACGGACGACCGCGGCCCGTTCGACCGGAGGCGTGGTGACGTAGATCGCATCGATATCAGCGACCAATAATTGATCGAGTGCGTCTTGGCCGCTTGCACGAATGCACGATTTTTCAATATGGTCCGCATGGCGACCTTTCAGCATGCGAAACATGGACTGGGTCTGTGAACCGAATCGATCTGCCAAGCCTGCAACGGTCACTTTGAAACCAGGTATGCCAATCGCTGCAGAGACGACTTCTTTGGCGCGACGACCGCATCCGAGCACACCGATGCGAATTTCCGTATTCCGATTGGCAACTGCGGCGGACGAGGCCTGTGTTGCGATGGAGCTGCCGATGGCACCACCGGCGATGATCAATCCGCCGTCCTTGATAAAGCTACGCCTCGCGAAGTGGGCCGCATCCTTGTGATTTGCCATCTTGTTCAAGCACCCTCTCGCATCTTTTGTCGCGCGCGGCTTAGCAATGGTCCGATGGAGTTTTCCGAAACACCGGTGACTTGGCTGATTTCGTGATAAGTTTTGCCTTCGAGATGGTACATCCGAACGACATTGGATTCCTGAGGGTCGAGCCGCTCCATCAGCCGCTCGACTTCTTCGCGATTTTCGATCCGCGTTGCTGATTCGGCCGCTTGCAGCTTGGATTCATCAATGTCGACTTGTTGATTGTCCACCAAGGCGGAGAGCCGACGGGCGATCACACGACGTGCGATGACCGTCAGATACGTTGCCAACGAACTGTTGCGTCGAAACCGTCGGAGCACGCCGCGGTCATTGGCGATCAGAACAAGGAACACTTCGGAAACCAAATCGTCACGAAGCGATTCGTCCAGTTTAATGCCGCGTGATTGGGCGGTGTGGTTGGCGACATGAATAACCAAGCCAAGAAATCGCTCAACAAAATCTTGCCAAGCGCGCGGTGCCCCATCGATGCAACGTTGGAGCAGTATTCGATCTATCTCTGAAAGACTCACGGTGCCGGTACCAAAGGAGAGGCTCGTCTAAAGCCGGTGTTGCTGCGTAACTCTCCGGCGAGATCCTTCGCCCAGCAGAACTCCCCTTATCCTAGGTAGACCAAGTGACAATCGCAAGCTTTTGACCATACAGAGTGTCCACCGACGCCACCTTAGATTGGTCGGGGGGGAGCAATTGTAGCGGTTACGTGGTGGTGGAGGGCTGACCCTCAATTCGCAGGCACCGAATCTGTCGTGACCTATGTTTGCTCGATAGGAAATCTTCGTTGCACTGAACTTCTCGCTTTGACCCCGATGACTCAACCGCACAGCCTGCAAAATACCGGCACCACCCAACTAGGCGCACCGACCGGCGGAAGCAGCCCCTCGAATGGTACGCAGGGGACTTCGTCCGTTGGACCGGACATAGCCGCGATGCTTGCAAACCTGCAATTTGCTGCTCAAGCTGTTTCCAACGAAGTCAACTCATCGGGACAAGACGATCCCATTTTGGCAGTCGAAAACCGGCTTGCCGCCGTGCGATTGGGCGTCGCCACGTCGCTCTACTATGCGCTTCGAGCGAAACACGCCGCTACCGCGGCTCACGGATTGCGCGTCGCCCTATTTTGCAGCAGTTGGGCCGAATCGATGGGGCTGCATCCGGATCACCGTGATCGTATCGAAGTCGCCGCATTGCTACATGACATCGGGAAAATCGGTGTCCCTGACCGGATTCTTCGAAAGCCAGGAAAATTAACCATCGACGAGCAGCTCGTCATGGACACTTGCCCTGCGCTGGGCTGTCAAATTCTGCAGGGCTGTACAAGTGATGTCGAATTGCTGGACATCGTCCGATATGGAAACGTCTGGTACGACAGCCGCCGAGACGATGAAGCACCCCGAAAAGACGCGCTGCCACTCGGTTCGCGCATGCTGTCGATCGCGGACGCTTTCGATGCGATGACAACCGAACAGGTCTATCGGGCAGCGATGAGCCGTGACGGTGCTTTGGCCGAGTTGGTTCGAAACGCAGGGACACAGTTTGATCCGTCGCTTGTCAGCGAGTTCAGCCGCCTACTGGAATCGAAGCCTGAAATCCTGCAGGGGACGATCGTGCATCGTTGGCTGCAGCAATTGCGTCCCGAGGATTCAAGCGAATATTGGACCGGTTCAACATCATTTTCAGGTTCGCGTGATTCACAGAAACGAAGCAAGCGTCAAACCGTTCGACGCGAGACGCTCTTCAACACTCAGTTGCATCGATCGCTTAAAGACGGCGTGACGTACACCGATGCCGAAGGCAACATCGAGATTTGGAATTCGGCAATGGAACGGATGACCGGTTTCCCAGCCGAAGCGATGGTTGGAAAACAATGGTCGGCGGCCGCATTGCGCATGCGGGATACGGATGTGAATCGCGACGAAGAGACCGTCTGTCCCTTGCAAGAGTGTTTGCAGACGGGCGAACCGATTCGCCGCAATATGGTGATCGAGACTCCTGGAAGCGAACCGATCTCGGTGCACGTCGAAGTCGCACCAGTTCTGGGTCAACGCCCCGGGTCGATCGGCACTGTGATCGTCATTCATGATTTGTCGGATCGAAAAAACTTAGAACGACGTCTCAGTTCGCTTCACCGAGAAACGCGACTGGATCCATTGACGCGGGTTTCAAACCGTGCCCACTTTGACGAAACGCTGCGAAAGCTTGTCGAGCAAACGGGGAAAGGTGGTGCGACGTTCTCGTTGATGATCTGTGATATCGATCATTTCAAACGCATCAACGATACCTACGGACATCCGGCAGGCGATGACGCGCTGAAAGTATTCGCGGGGATTCTAAAATCACACAGTCGAGATGGTGACTTGGTCGCCCGATACGGTGGCGAAGAATTCCTATTGCTGTCTGCTTCCTGTGATAACGCCACCGGCGCAAAACGGGCCGAAGTGATCCGCCGCGCACTCGAGGAAACGCCCGTCGAATCGCTTGATGGCGAATGCATCACCGCCAGTTTCGGCGTGACAGAGTTCCAGTCAGGCGATAGCCCAGAAACGATTCTTGCGAGAGCCGATCGTGCGTTGCTGAAAGCCAAGGACAACGGACGCAACCGAGTTGTCCAACTGGGGCTTGGAAAGATGTCAGAAGTGGCTGCCGAGCCGCAGAAAACGGGTTGGCTCGATTGGCTGACCGGAGTCGACGACACGACGACCACCAATGTCGACATTCTGATGCCGACCCCAATGGACTTGGCAATCGAAAAGCTGCGTGGCTTCGTGTCCGATCATCAAGCCGAGATCGTCAACGTGGCCGAGAATCAACTCTCGCTGAAGGTTTCTTCGCGACCTAGCCCGGGTGGAAGGCGTCGGGTCGATCACAAAATCAACTTCCATGTCGTGCTGACGCTAAGTGCTGCTCAGCAAGATGAGCTGTTGTCCAAAAATGCAGACCAGGCGAGCTACACGAAAGTCCACATCGAATTGAAACCGATACGGAATCGCGATCGTCGACGTCGAGACCTGAAAGATGCGGCGAAAGAATTGATCGCCAGCTTCCGTTGCTACTTGATGGGTGAATTGCTGCCCAGCGATCGATAGGTCGTTCGTCCAGTATTTTTTTCCAATAAGCCGAATGGGCATTAGCCCCGGTACTGTTCGGATCAGCCGATGGGCGTTAGCCCCGGTTTCCCGTACAAAAACCGCTGCTAACGCGGTGCGGCTGATAGGTCTCCAACCGTACTTGATCGTCGGATTAGCCGATGGGCGTTAGGCCCGGTTTCCCGTACAAGAACCGCCGCTAACGCGGTGCGGCTGATAGGTCTGCATCCGTACTTGATTGTTGGATCAGCCGAATGGGCATTAGCCCCGGTTTCTCGTGCAAGAACCGCCGCTAACGCGGTGCGGCTGATAGGTCTGCATTCGTACTTGATTGTTGGATCAGCCGAATGGGCGTTAGCCCCGGTTTCTCATGCAAAAACCGCCGCTAACGCGGTGCGGCGGATAGCGTTCGTTCCCTCGGGGAACTGGTATGATGGAAACCAGCGTCGAACGCTGGTTCCCATCCCCCTGCATTTCGGTGACGGTTGCTGTGTGTACCTCCACCCGTTTGCTAACGCTTGCGTGCGTTCTGATCGCAAGTCCATTCGCAATTTCCGGTCAACCGGATCCGGTGGAGGTTTCGACCGAGGCGAATGGCAAGCTTTCGGGGAAACTATCGGTTTCCGAATCTGATGTCTCGTTCCGAAACGAAATCGTTCCGCGGCTGACATTGCATGGCTGTAATTCAGGGGCCTGCCATGGTTCAGCTTCGGGACGCGGTGGGCTCGCATTGTCGCTTTATGGAAGTGCTCCCGAACGTGACTACGATTCCATCGTTCGTCAACTTAGCGGACGAAGAATCAATCTCCGTGATCCCTCGCAAAGCCTGATCCTACAAAAGGCCACCGAGTCGATCGAACACGGCGGAAAGCAAATCTTTGCCGACGGAAGCCCGAGTGCCGAAGCGTTTCGCGACTGGGTTGCTGCCGGAGCCCGTTGGGATTCCGCGTCAGAGTTACTTTCTTTAGAAGTCATTCCCACAAAGCTTGTGGTTCAAGGTAATAAGGATGTTTCGCTATCGGCTGTCGCGCACTTTGCCGACGGAAGTCAACGCGATGTGACTCGGTTGACCGTCTTTACGGCTGATGACAAGGCTGCGGTCAAGATCGGCCAAGCAGGCGTGGTAGCGGTCAATCGTCCTGGACGACACATTGTGATCGCAAGGTACCTCAACAAAGTCATCCCAGTTGAACTGTTGCGGCCATTCGATCGCGAGATCGATTCATCAATCTCTGAACCAGAATTGCTGGGATCGATTGATCGGCATGTTCTGCATCTGCAAAACACGCTCGGCTTGCGATCTGGTGATCGTGCGAACGATGCAACGCTGCGACGACGCTTGAGTCTCGATTTGACTGGACGTCTTCCAACGGTCGGTCGAGAAAAACTGGACGTCGATGCATATGTTGATGAACTGATCGGGTCACAAGCGTTCTCGGATTATTGGACGCTTCAGTTTTCTAAGATGATGCGTCTACGTCCGATCAATGGCGATCTTTTGGGGTTCGATGCGTATGAGCGTTGGTTGCGACAAAAGATTGAAGGCGATTTCAATTATCAATCGATGGCTCGCGAGTT
The DNA here is from genome assembly GCF_020966635.1 of Stieleria sp. JC731. NCBI lineage: Bacteria > Pseudomonadati > Planctomycetota > Planctomycetia > Pirellulales > Pirellulaceae > Stieleria > Stieleria sp. JC731. Next base: position 1,352,692 of record NZ_JAJKFQ010000005.1, read on the forward strand.
GGTGTTGGCTTCAGGCGACAGTCATTCGGTTGGGCAAGCAAATTTCTACCGAACAGTTTCCGGTCCCCGGATGCAAGCAGAATTCTCCAGCGAATTGTTCATGGGGACTCGATTGCGATGCGCGAATTGCCATGACCACCCGTTCGATCACTGGACCCAAGACGATTACCACGGTTTGGCCGCGATCTTTGCCAAAGTAAGTTCAGGACAACAGGTTCAATTGAATCCGCGGGGCCACGTCACACATCCCGTGACTTTAATGCCCGCGGAAATGCGATTGCCCGATGGGCGAAAACTGGCTGATTCAACGCGGGATCCAAGAATCGACTTCGCGAACTGGCTGACAAACGACGACAATCCGTTTTTCGCCAAAGCCTTGGTCAATCGGCTTTGGAAACAATTGATGGGACGCGGCTTGATCGAACCGGTCGACGACATTCGTGACACCAACCCAGCGACGCACCCAGAGTTGCTGACCGAACTGACAAACGACTTCATTCGACATGGCTATGACTTTCGCCGGACGATCAAGTTGATTGCATGTAGTGACACGTATGCTCGGCGAAGTCTGCCGCTCAATCAGATGCAGCAGGCTCAGTTCTACACACATCGAATCGCCAAACCGATGCCGCCGGAAGTGCTGGCAGATGCGATTTCTGATGTCATCGGACTCTCGGAAACCTACGGAGAGTCTGACTTAGACGCTCGTGCGGTAGAAATCATTGACCCAACGATTCAGTCTCGAACACTGGATGTGCTTGGGCGATGTGATCGTACAGCTTCCTGTGAAGACGATGCCGGTCCATCCTCAGGGATCGCTCAGAAGTTGTACTTGATAAACGGAGAGGTGCTGAATGCTCGACTGAAATCCAGTGGTAACCGGATCGCGGAACTGCAAAAGCGGTTTGGGGATAGAAACGTCACGTCGTCTAACTTGGCTATCGTCGATCGGTTCTACGAAATCGCCCTGGGGCGTCAATTGTCTGAATCCGAACAAGACTACTGGACGGAGCAACTAGAGGGCATTGCCAGCGACAAAGACAGGCGGCTTTGGTTTGAAGACTTCGTTTGGGGCCTTTGCAATAGCCGTGAGTTTTTGACGATCAAATGACGACCAAACTGCAAACCTTGTGAGTTCACTGATGAATCGAAAGTACTGTGATGGACTCAGGCGTCGTGATTTCGTACGCATCGGATCGCTGGCAGCCTCAAGTGCGATCCCATTGACGTTCTGCAATCATAGATTATTCGCGGCCAATAAGATTGAACGAGCGGTAACTTCCCGGGCTAAGTCTTGCATCCTTGTCTGGCTCGATGGCGGACCGACTCACCTAGAAACATTCGATCCGAAACCGAACGCACCGAGTGAAATTCGCGGTCCGTTCGATTCCATTTCGACTTCGGTTGCTGGAGTAAGGTTGGGTGATAACCTGCCTCTGATTGCCAAGCAGATGGACAAGATATCGATCATTCGGTCGATGACATCACCGCTGGGAGAACACAATTTCGGTTCACATTATTTATTGACCGGCTACAAACCGTCCGCAGCATTAAAGTATCCGACCATCGGCGCCGCGGTCACTTCACAGCGTTCAAAAGAGAGCGTGTTGCCGGCGAACGTGTTACCGGCAAGCATTGCGGTCCCGAGGTTCACGAACAATGTGACTCCACAGGGTTTTCTTGCCGAAACGTTCGCCCCCTTTGAAGTGCGCGGCAATCTGGATGATCCGAAATTCGCGGTTCGTGATTTGGAAACTTATCCGGAAATCGATTTGGATCGCCTGACGCGTCGTCAACAATTCGTTCGCTCGATCGACCGTTTGTCTGGGGCCGCGGATGTGGACCGTCAACTCGCACGAGCGTACGAACTCGTTTTATCGGCGGATGCAAAGTCTGCATTTTCTCTGGACGAAGAGCCTCAATCGTTACGACGCCGGTACGGTCGTGGGGGTGGGCATGGGATCGGTCAGGGTTGCCTGTTGGCGAGGCGGCTGGTCGAACGCGGTGTTGACTTTGTCACTGTCCACAGCGCGGGCTGGGATTCACATCAGGATCTTACAACGCTTCGTTCTCGATTTCCCGGCGATCGCAATGCGTTACTCCCAAGCCTCGACAGAGCGGTGGGGACATTGATCGAAGACCTGCATGGGCGAGGCCTTCTGGATGAGACTTTAGTCGTCGTGATGGGGGAGTTCGGGCGAACGCCAAAGGTCAATGTTGATGGAGGGCGGGATCATTGGCCCAACGTATTTTCTGTTGTTATCGCCGGTGGAGGCGTTCGAGGCGGACAGGTTATTGGTGCAAGTGATGCGTTGGGTGAAAGCCCGCTTGATCGACCGATTACACCCTCGGATTTGGCCGCATCCATCTATACACAGCTTGGCATTGACCCGAGTGCGACGCTGCAGACCCCCGACGGTCGCACGATTCGTTTAACCCCAGAAGGTTCAAGCCCAGTTCGGGAGTTGGTGTCGACGGTCGGTTGAGAAGAGGCGTGATCGGAATTCGTTCGATAGTTATCAGCCGCAACGCGCCAACGTACGGTTTTCGGTGGTTCGACTGAAGAAACCGCAGGCTGGCGCCACGCGGCTGATGGTGAAACCGAACGTGCACGCCACAGACATCAACCGCGACTCGCCAACGAGCGGTTATGGTTGGGACGGCTGTGGGAACCGCAGGCTGGCGCCATGCGGCTGATGGTGAGATTGAACGTGCACGCCACAGACATCAGCCGCGACGCGCGAGCGTGCGGTTTTGGCTGGGATGGCTGTGGGAACCGCAGGCTGGCGCCACGCGCTGATGGTGAAACTGAACGTGCACGCTACAGACATCAGCCGCAACGCGCCAGCGTGCGGTTCTGGCTGGGACGACTGTGGGAACCGCAGGCTGGCGCCATGCGGCTGATGGTGAGATTGAACGTGCACGCCACAGACATCAGCTGCTACAGGCCAGCGTGCAGTTTTGGTTGAGACGACCGTGGGAACCGCAGGCTGGCGCCACGCGCTGATGGTGAGATTGAACGTGCGTGCCACAGGCATCAGCCGCAACGCGCCAGCGTGCGGTTTGGTTGGGACGACTGTGGAAACCGCAGGCTGGCGCCATGCGGCTAATGGTGAAATCGAACGTGCACGCCACAGACATCAACCGCGACTCGCCAACGAGCGGTTATGGTTGGGACGGCTGTGGGAACCGCAGGCTGGCGCCATGCGGCTGATGGTGAAATCGAAAGAGCACGCCACAGACATCAGCCGCGACGCGCGAGCGTGCGGTTTTGGCTGGGATGGCTGTGGGAACCGCAGGCTGGCGCCATGCGGCTGATGGTGAAACCGAACGTGCGTGCCACAGACATCAGCCGCAACGCGCGAGCGTGCGGTTCTGGTTGGGATGACTGTGGGAACCGCAGGCTGGCGCCATGCGGCTGATGGTGAAACTGAACGTGCACGCTACAGACATCAGCCGCAACGCGCCAGCGTGCGGTTCTGGTTGCGATGGCTGTGGTAACCGCAGGCTGGCGCCACGCGGCTGATGGTGAAACTGAACGTGCACGCTACAGACATCAGCCGCAACGCGCCAGCGTGCGGTTCTGGCTGGGACGACTGTGGGAACCGCAGGCTGGCGCCATGCGGCTGATGGTGAAACCGAACGTTCGTGCCACAGATATCAGCGGCTACGCGTTAGCGTGCGGTTTTGGATGGGACGGCTGTGGGAACCGCAGGCTGGCGCCATGCGGCTGATGGTGAGATTGAACGTGCACGCCACAGACATCAGCTGCTACAGGCCAGCGTGCAGTTTTGGTTGAGACGACCGTGGGAACCGCTGGCTGGCGCCATGCGGCTGATGGTGAGATTGAACGTGCACGCCACAGACATCAGCCGCGACGCGCTAGCGTGCGGTTCTGGCAGGTACGGCTGTGGGAACCGCTGGCTGGCGCCATGCGGCCGATGGTGAAACCGAACGTGCATGCCACAAACATCTTTTCGCGTTTCAGCGGACGACATCCAACAGCAACTGTTCGTATCGATCAACCATCGTTTGCCAACCGAAACGATCGAGAACATCGGGGCCGCGACGCCCCAGTTGCTCACGTTGGTCTGGATTTTCGATCAGCTGCTTGATGGCGTTTGCCAACGAAGTGACATCGTTTTCGATCAGCAATCCGTCATGCTTGTCTTGAATGATCGCTCGTGGCCCACTTTCGCAGTCCACCGAAATGGTTGGAATCGCCATCGCCATCGCTTCCAACAACACAGACGGGAATCCTTCGTACCGACTGGACAAACAAAACATGGTGGCCTGAGCCAAGGCCGGGCCCAAAGGTTGAACCCATCCCGGTAGTTCGACTCGAGCAGAAAGACCGAGCGATTCGATTTGCCGCTGAAGGGTTTCTCGCTGTGAGCCTTCGCCGTAAATGTGCAGTGACCATTCTGGGTGCTGGGCGGTGGCAATCGCAAAGGCGTCGACCAGTCGATCGAAGCCCTTTTCGATCTCTAGTCGGCCTGCGCCGACGATTCGTCTGTTCGCTTGTGCTTCATCGCGACAGGACGAGCTTTCAGGTTGTTTTACAGCCGAAGGAATGACAACCACGTTCTGAGAGAAAGCAGCCAGAAACGCCTTCGCAGCGTCTGTCAACGCGACAACACGAATCGCACGCCGGTAAGTGCGGCTTCGAAGCCACCCCCACACCGAGCCGAGCGACTGAGCCGCGGGATCACTCCGTTCACAGACAACGATCGGCGGGCGATGCAATGGCTTTGCCATCAGCACATCGATATTCATGCGGTCGCAGAACGAAAGAACGGCATCAGGGGTGATCGAGTCGATTGCCGTGGCAATACCTTTCTGACGTTTCAGCACCTGACGCCACTTGGCCAGAGGGCCGCGCGCATTGGACTTGACGTTCAGGCACATCCGTTTGACGGACGGACTTGTCGACCTCCGTTGCGGGCCATCGTCAGATAGCGTGACTAACGTGATTTTGTGACCACGCAATGCCAAATCATCGGCGAGTGCGGCCATGACGCGTTCTGCCCCGCCACCAGATAACGAGTGGATGAAGCATGCGACCTTGAGTGATCTGTTCAACGAATGTCGTTGGGCGTGAATAACTTAACCAGAAAAACGACAGGTCGAGCGAGTGCTTAGATCGGTTCGGCGCCTGCGGGAGTCGGAATCGGTTCCGGTAATAGCTCTTCACCAACCTGCGGAAACTGCTGCTCGGTCGTAGGCGGTTTGGGTTCTGGTGGAACGACATCGAAGTTCGCCCGAGCGGTTTCAGGTGAAGTCGTCACATCCCCACTGGGTATCGGTGCGGTGAACGTTTCGTCGGAATCGACCGGTTCATATGCGACCCACTGGTTTAGCAAGCGATAGGTCGCATCAAATCCGGCTGTCGAACGTAGCCATCGAAGATCAGGATTTTGGGTCACACCTTCAAACCGATCGACCGCTTCAACGAGTTCACGAGTGATGTTACCGGTGTTCGTCGCGCTGATGATGTGATCAAGCTTTAGATAGTCGATCCAGATTTGGCCCTGCTCCCCAAGGGAGGCCAGCTTCGAAAGCAACGTCGAAGACGAAAGGCGAAGGCTGTCAAGCTGAGCAGGTTGATTCGGCTGTGGAAAGCGTGACGCGACGTCAGCGGAATCTTCCAGCAGTCGCTCGCCCGGGACCGGTGTGATGGAGCCAAGTGGGACTTCTGATGAACCGTAATACGGGGTGTTCACCGGAGGGTAGTCACCATAATCGGGGACTCGGTAGTCGGGAGTTCGGTATGCCGGTGCGTACGATGGTGGGACGTGTTCGTATTCGTAGCCGTATCGATAGGCAGGGCGATACGATTGGTAGCTATATCCGTACGAGTATCGAGGTGGCATCGATGAACTTGGTGCCACGTTCAATGAAAAGAACGGTGTCTGTATCCGGACACCACTGGGGGCCGAAGGTATTGGTGGGGCGGGGGCGAGATACCTGCCGGGGATGACTGGCGCGACAATCGGTGCACCATAGCCACGACGGAAACGTTGCGCTTCCGCATTCGAAGGTCCCAAAAGCGAGAGGAACGCGATCACGACGAAAAGTCGTAGCGAGCCGTTTCGCAGAAGTTTGATGATGGAGGACATCGCAACACCTGAGTTGTATTTCACCGGACATGCTCAGTCTGAGCTGCCAAGACCGAAGGCGTAACTTGAAACAAGTAACGGTCCGCCGGCCATCTACCATTGTAGCGTAAGCCCACGAAAGAACAGATGAATTGCCGGGGCACAGAATCGCCGCGACTGGTCGGTTGCTCGCACTTATAACCGTTCTATTCGTTATCCGAGTCCATCTTGGGGCCGACCATCCGGCGTTTGCGGAGGGGGCGGATTGGTTTGCGTGAACCCAATGATTTGGCGCCGGAGGTTCGGTATCTGGCCGGCCAACTCGGAGCTTGGCTAAAGTTTCTCGGTCTGCTTGTCAAACAGAGGCATCGGGAAGTCGGGTTCGATCGTTCGATCATTCAGAAACGCTTGTTCGAGCCGATGAACAATTTCAGGATGCTTCTCAGCCAAATTATTCGACTCGGTGACATCCGTTTCTAGGTCATACAGTTCCCACTCGCCCGGATTTTTACGCAGCACGTTTCGGCGAATTGCTTTCCATTTGCCATCTCGTACCGCGACGATTCCGCCATAGCCATTGAAATTCCAAATCAAAGGTTTCGCCCGCTCGGTTGGCTGGCCTTCAAGAAGGCTAACAAGACTGATTCCATCAAGGGTCTGCGCTGTCGGCAAAGCAGCGCCCGCGACTTCGGCTAATGTGGGGAACCAATCCGGGAAGTAACTCGGGAAACTGTTGGTCGTGCCTGGGTGAACGTAACCCGGCCAGCGAACAATACAGGGGATCCGGATGCCTCCTTCGTCAGCGCTACCCTTGAAGCCCTTTAAGCCACCATTGGAATTGAAAAAGGTGCATGCCGCACCACCGATATGAAACTTTGGATTTCGTCCGCCGTGAGTCGGTCCATTGTCCGATGTAAAGATCACGATCGTGTTGTTAACCAACGCATGTTTCTCAAGTCGGTCGAGGACTTTTCCGACGTGCTCGTCAAGATCGGAGATCATTGCGGCATAGGCGGCACGTGGTCTGGGGTGAGGAAGGTATCCGTTGTCACCTCGGTAAACACCGTTTTCTTCGTCCCAAGATTCAGGGTATTGGTCGATCCATTCTTGCGGCGGTTGCATCGACACGTGTGGTTCAACGAATGGCAAGTACAGAAAGAACGGTGCGTCTTTGTTTTGATCGAGGAACTTCAATGCTTGTTGCAAAATAAGGTCCGGCGCATAGTTGGCAGAGCGATAGTCGTCAGCGCTGACAGGCCCCTCGGGTTTTGAATCGTGTCCTGGGATCGGGTATTTGTTGATTCGTACTTCACGTTCGTCACTATCAAGGAACAGCGGATAGTAACTGTGCGCGTTTCGTTGTCCGTTGTATCCATAGAAACGATCGAAACCCTGTTTGATCGGAGAACCTTCGGTGTTCGATGGTCCCAGCCCCCACTTGCCAAACGCACCTGTTTTATAGCCCGAGCCTTTGAGGACTTCGGCGATGGTGACGATATCGGCGGTGATCGGAAACTGCCCAGGAAAGACTCGACCATTTCCTGAATCTCGATTGCTGCGGATTTCGGCATGGCCCAAGTGTTGGCCGGTCATCAGTGTGCAGCGTGCCGGGGCACAGACTGGCGCTCCGGTGTAGTGATCTAAAAATCGAACACCCTCACTTGCCAAGCGATCGAGGTTCGGAGTTTTGATTTTCTCCTGTCCGTAGCAGCCGAGTTCACCATAGCCCAAGTCATCGGCGAGAATAAATACGATGTTTGGAGGCGCAGCGATCGTGTGATTGGCTGATACAAGGATGCTCGTGATACAGAGCAAACCACCGATCAAACCCCGATTGCTGCGAAGGTTCCTACAGCTTCCGATCGAGATGACTTGTTTAGCAAAGAGACCGAGTTGCTGAATCATGTTGGCCTGCGCTTGATGGCTAATAGCTTTTTGGGAAACGCCCAGACAGTAAACCCCGATCGCTGCCGGATACTGAGTGCGGAGTAGCTGGACTCGTAAAGTCGGTTCCTACAGAGGGAAGTTTCTACTGTGTGAATGCCGATGTCAAATTTCCTGCTGCTGCTAACCATCGGACCTGCGTGAAACGTCGAGAGCTATCGCGGCATGGTTCTAACTGGTGGGGCACTGCGCTGCGTCAAATGATGCGATGGTCAATCACAAATTGCCATTCGCATCTTCATGGTCAGGCATCGCCGTTCTTTCAGTCGGGTGGGTTTGGCGAGCATTGCCGGCCCGGTATATTTTTGCATTGAAATCGCAATTTCGGTATCGAAAGGAACATCCCATGGCTGATTGGTTGGAACCGGGCACGAAAGCCCCTGCATTCACTTTGAAAGATGACGCGGGTAACAAGGTCAAGCTGAGCGATCTTAAAGGCAACCCCGTCGTCCTGTATTTCTACCCCCGCGATGACACGCCGGGCTGTACGAAAGAGGCTTGCGCGTTCCGAGATCGATACGACGAGATGAAAGCACTTGGAGCTCAGCTTTTTGGAGTCAGCGCAGACACCGCCGAGAGCCATGCCGCGTTTCGCGAAAAGTATTCTTTGCCGTTCCCGTTGCTAGTCGATGAAAAGCACGCGATGCTCGAAAAGTACGGAGCGTGGCGTGAGAAAAACATGTACGGCAAAATATCCATGGGCATCCAAAGAAGTACCTACCTGCTGGATGCGGAAGGCAAGGTTGTCAAGGTTTGGAAACGCGTCAAAGTTGACGGTCACGACCAGAAAGTCATCGAGGCGATAACTGAGTTGACTGAAAAGTAGCAGTATCGTCCAGTGATTCGATGGTTGATCTCAGGACAAGTTGGACATGAAATGCAGTTCAGCTAAGAGCTTTGACTGAATTGTTTTAACGACACCTCGGATCGTTTTCCGGCGTTCCGTCCAAGGTCGATCAGTTGTTCGGGTGTCGTAAAGTCGTACCAGGGAAACTCACCCACGTCCGGTCGAATCACAACATCGGCGAGCGCCAGTGCGTGCCGCCGGCAGATCGCTTCGCCCAACTCTTCCATTCGTAGCATCACATCAACGGTGGTGCCAAAGGAGTCGCCGCTTCGCAGGTTGCTGCCGACGTCGATCGCAATCGTTGGCAGGCCGTAGGACTGGGCGACCAAGACAGGGATCGAATCGAGTACCCCAATATCTGTTAGCAGCATTCCGTCCCACTGGATCGGTGGAAAGAACCCCGGAATGGACATTGATGCGAGGATCGCGCGACGTAGCGACCCTGATTCGATCACGACACGATGTCCACTTTTTAAATCCGCCGCAACAATGCTAAGTGGACAGTTGGTCTCGCGAATATCAATATCGGGAATCAGACTCTCGATCGCTTCGTTGAGTAGCGCGTTGGACATCATCGCCGGGCCTGACATGATTTTCGAAAGACGATGGCCGTGGCGCATCATTTTTTCGAGCCGCCGATACCAAGTCGCAAACCAATCCAACGGCGTTGACGATTCCGATTGATCGGCTTTTCGTTTGCTGACCTTTTCGGCGTCATCCATCAATCCGCGACACTTACCAGAAAAGATCGGCGAATGCAGCAGTTCGATCGCTTTGGCCTGCACCCGCTTGATGTCTAGATCGATCGCACAAAGGCTACCCATCAGACTGCCGATGCTGACACCCACGATGCGCTCGGTTCGAACCCCTGCACCGCCGATCGCCTCCATGGCCCCGAGATGAGCGAGTCCCCGCGCCCCTCCGCCCCCCATCGCAACGACAACACCGGGGCTTGGGTCATGATTCAAAATCACGTTTGCATGTTTTGCTCCGGCATTGACGAAGCTTGCTGTACTCATCGCAGCTCCTCCTCAAGGACATTGATACGAGCGAACATGCCAGAATCGATTTCCAGGCACACGTTGCGCCGAAAGGTTGATGGATTTCGATTTACGATTGGTATGACTGCATGATTGGGCCAGGCATTGTGCCATCCAATTCGTTCCAGCCTTCGTCGGCGATCTGTTTACCCAATTGTGTCAATTGCCGAAAATCAGAGTCCGTCGGCAAGCCTCCGTTAATCCGTCTTCTTAGATGGCGGCAAATCGCATCGGCAGCAATGCGCGTGACCTTGTCGTCTTGTCGCGATGCGAACAACGCGGTTACCAATACCGTGACCGCATCTTGCACTTGGGACGACAGCGCTGACATGCGGCATTGGCGGTCGGCAAGCTTTAGCTGGTACTTCCGCATCGCATCACTGATCCGGATTCCACTGCCGGACAAATATTGTTGTGCGAACCGAACATGTTTAAGCAACGACATATCGATGTCACGCAATACGTCTTCGTCTTCCCAATGGGATGAAAGCAGACGTTTGCCGGAGTACCACTGGGTGTAGCTGGTCATCGGACCACGCAATGCCCAAAGGTGTTTCGGGTTGGCCAGGTTTGGCGCACTGACTCCTAAATCATGAAGCGCCCGACCGATCGGTTCAAAGAACTTTTTCCCGTGATCTTTGACAAGCGATTTGAAGAACGCCATTGCCAACATTTCACCTTCGCCTTCGTAGATGCACGGGGCGAGGAAGTCGTGAACGTTGTCGCCGAATAAATGGCCGTGAAGGAACGATCGCCCACCATGAGTCTTCATGAACAGTTCGATCGCGGCTTCTTTCTGAGCTTCACTGCCAAAGATTTTGGCAATGATACATTCCATTTCACCGCGGTAGCCTTCGTCTAGAAGCTCGGCACACCATTGTGTAAGTGCGTCGGCAGCGACGATCAAGCCTGCCAGATAGCCGACCCTCCGTTGCACCAATTCGCGACGGTCGATCGCTTGTCCATAGGTCGATCGAAACGACGCCCAGGGCAGCATCTCGGCCATCATCATTCGCATCGTCCCTGCGGCATTCGCACAAAGCGAGACGCGGCCGAGATTCAAACCGTGATACGCGATCGTTAACCCATCGCCGTGCGTCGGATGAAGTCGGTTTTCGACTGGAATCCGGAAGTTCTTAAATACCAAACCGTTGTTTTCTGCTCGCCGCAAGGCGTAAAGGCCATAGCGATTGAAGTGAAAATGTTCGGTTTCCAGTTGAGGCAGTTCGGCGATGAGGACGCTGGGAACTCCATCGATTTTGCAAACCAGACCGATCGTTCGACCGAAGTCAGAGTTTGTGATGAAAAGCTTTTCGCCGTTGACGACATAGTGATCGCCTTCAAGGCGAGCCGTCGTTTTCAGGGCGGTCAGGTCGCTACCCGCACCCGGTTCGGTTAGCGCGAAAGCAGACAATCGCCTGCCGTCGGCTAGACCTGGCAGAAAGCGGCGTTTCTGTTCGTCCGTACCGAATGAACGTACGGGGTCAACAGCTCCGATGCATCCATGGACTGACGCGAGTCCCGCGACCGTCGGGTCAACCATCGCCATCTTGGTGATCATCCTTGTGAACTGTCTCATGCTGGCGCCACTGCCGCCGTATTCCTTGCCGACTAAAAGGCCCCAGTATCCGGCGGCGCCCAATTGCCCAAACACCTTGGTGCTCAATTTGCCTTTGTCGTTGTAAAGTGTGCCGTCCTCTTTGGCTTTGCAGACGACTTCCAGGGACTTCGTGACGACACGGACGACGTCGTTGTCGTCGGGATCCTTTTGCGAATTAAACAAATTGGTATCGACGTCGTTGTCCCACACGGCGCGATGGACGGGGCTGTTGACCGTTTTGTATTGTTCTGCGAAAAGGTCTTCGACTTGATCATCCGCCGTATCGATGACACCGGTACGTTGGGCTTCGTCTGCAGAAGCTCCGCCCAAACGCAGTGCGACTTCGGCGAAAGATTCTGAGCCGGCGTCGGAACCTTTTTTCCCGGCCTTGCGTGTCTCGGGCACTTTCGAGACCGGTTCCGGTGGTGATGTCGCCGGGAGCGACGTTTCTGTTGCAGGGTTCAATGTCGGTTCGAAATCAAGACTCATGGCTATTCCCCTGACGCAAGAGTGGTGGATTGTCAGCGGCGACGCTGATCGCGCCGTCGATGTCCTCGAATCGTTCGCCTAGCTGTAGGGCAAGGCGGGCAAGGTTGGCTTGGAAATGAGTGCGCCCGATTTGCGAGATCACTTGCATCGGTCCACCCAACTGTGGCGCAAAGCCTGTCCCAAGCACCATTGCCAGATCGATCGCCCATTCCTGATCGACCACACGTTCGGAAAGACATCGCGTTGCTTCTAGAAGCATCGGATAGGCGAGCCGACGTTGTATGTCGGTGAGTCCGTCTTCGATGAAGTCGATTGAGGCGGGCGGTTGAACGAAGTAGCTGACAAGTTTTCGCCCCGATCGTGGGATCGCGCGTTTTCCCTTGTACAAATAGAATCCGCTTCCCGATTTGCTTCCCAAGTCACCTCGACCGACAAGATTCCCTAGGATGTCGGAGACGGTTCCTGCAGCGGACATCGTCGCCGAAAGTGTTCCCGCGACGTGAAGGGCAACGTCCAAGCCAACTTTGTCCAAAAGACGCAGCGGTCCCATCGGCATACCAAACGCTTTCATCTCGGCGTCAATGGTTTTAACATCGAAACCTTGTTGCACCATCAACACAGCTTCGCCAAGGTAAGGGAACAAGATCCGATTGACTAAGAATCCCGGGGAATCCTGAGTCACGATCGGTGTCTTGCCGAGTGCTTTTACAAACGAAACCAGTTTGGCAATGGTCGCATCGCTGGTTTCCTTTCCACGAACGACTTCGACCAATTCCATCCGTTCGACCGGATTGAAAAAGTGCAGACCTGCGAATCGCGAAGGCTGTCGAAGTACCGTGGCCATTTCGGTCACAGACAGGGCTGAAGTATTCGTCGCGATGATGGCGGAGTTGCTGACGTTGTCTTCGATTTCTCGCAGGACGGACTTCTTTACTTCCATCCTTTCGATGATCGCTTCGATAACGCAGTCGGCTTTTGTGGTGTCAGCAATGTTCTCGCTGACCATGATCGACGAACGCAGTTTTTCCGTTTGCAGCGGATCTAACTGTTTGTGTTTTGCATAGCTTTTAACAAGCGAATCGACTCGCGAATTTGCCGCCTCGACCGTACGAGAATTGACTTCTTTGATGACCGAGGGGAAACCACGCATCGCCGCATTGTGTGCAATGCCGGCACCCATCACACCGCCACCGATGACGCCGATGCTGCGAATCGGTTCTTGGTGGATGGCAACAGAATGGTTCGGGGCCCAGGTCTTCAGATGCCGCGCACGTTCTCTTGAAAAGAACAGTCGCAACAGGTTGCGGCACGTCGGCGTGAATAGCAGTTTCTTAAATTCGGCACGTTCGGTTTCGTACCCACGTTGATCCGTTCGATAGGATTCCGAAATGGCCCGGATTGCCGACTGCAGTGCAGGGAAATGCTCAGCCTGTTTCGCAATAGATTGTTCGGTCACCGCAATTATCTGCTTGCGGACGAACTCGTTTCCTTGCAATCGATTGGTGACCGTCCTGCGAATCGCCGTAGTTCCGCCTACTTTGTTTCCGGTCGTCAACTGCGCAATCGTCGCGATCAATTCATCACGCCATTGGTCAGGCTCGACGGCTTTGTCGACCAATCCGATCGAAGCGGCTTCACGAGCGGACAAGTGGAGGCCTTTGAGGATCATCTTCAAAGCGTTTTTTAAACCGACGCAGCGTGGTAAACGCTGTGTTCCGCCCCAGCCCGGAATCAATCCGAGCTTGATTTCTGGCAAGCCGATTTTGGTACTGCTGTTGTCGCGGGCGATTCGGTAGTCACATGCGAGCGCGAGCTCTAATCCGCCTCCCAAACAGGGACCATGGATCTCTGTCAGCGTCGGCACGGGCAGATTCTCGATCCGTGCAAAAAGTCTTTGACCGGTCAGCAGCAACTGTTCCGCGTCGCCTTTGTTCAAAATGCTTTCGATCACGGACACGTCGGCACCGGCAAAGAAACCACTTTCTTTTCCGCTCTTAAAGACGACCAGCTTGATGTCGTCGCGTTGTTCGATTTCTGTGATCGCCGCGTCAAGGTCTCGCATCACATCGGCGTTGATGATATTAATCGGACGTCCGCGAACATCGATGACGATCCGAACGACACCGGCATCATCGCAATTGACAGACAAGGTTTCGTACGTTGGTTTGTTCATGGATCAGCCCTCGAGTTCAGTTTCAACAATCATCGCGACACCTTGTCCACCTCCCACGCAAAGCGTTGCCAAGCCTCGGCGGCCGCCAAGCTTTCGAAGCGAACGCAACAGCGTCAGGATTAAACGGGTCCCTGTCATCCCGACCGGGTGCCCCAATGCGATCGCCCCTCCGTGATAGTTCAGCTTTTCGTCAGCAAAGATCCCGAGGGGCTGACTTCTCCCAAGTTCTTTTTGCGCAAACTCTTTCGACTCAGACGCTTTTTGACATGCCAGAACTTGAGCGGCAAACGCTTCGTTGATCTCGACCAAGTCAAAATCGGATAGCTGAAGCCCGGTTTTTCGAAGCAGCTTGGCTGTCGCATAAACAGGTCCAAGCCCCATCCGGTGCGGATCGCAACCGGCAATGCTGTATGCGGTGACGTATCCGAGCGGTTGATCAAAACGTAGCGACGTTTCCAAGTCGGTGACCAACATTGCCGCCGCACCATCGGTCAATGGACAACTGTTTCCCGCCGTTACGGTGCCCGATTTGTCGAAGAACGGTTTTAGCTTTCCGAGCTGTTCGAGCGACTGTTCGTCACGCGGACCGTTGTCCTTTTCGAATGTCGATGAACCGAGAGGATACGGTGCAATTTCGCCGGAAAGAAAACATTCTTTGCGAGCTGCTGACGCACGTTGATGGCTGCGAAGTGCGAACTCGTCTTGTTCTTGTCGAGTGATCGAAAATTCGCGAGCGAGCAGTTCCGCCGTTTCGCCCATATTCATTCGACTGACCGGATCGGTTAATCCCAGTTGGACTCCGACGACAGGTTTGAAGTGTTTGGGGCGGAACTGACTGAGTACCTTCAAACGATCCAGCGTGGTTTTACACTTTGCCAACCGCATCCACAGTTTCGCGGCTTCCGGCGGAACCAACAGCGGTATCTGCGACATCGATTCGCTACCGCCAGCAATGACGTAGTTTGATCGTCCCAATAAAATAGACTGCCACGCGCTGATGACCGACTCCATGCCCGAGGCGCAGTTGCGATTGACCGTATGAGCGATCTTGTCTTTAGGTATCCCAGCCGAAAGCGCGATCACTCGTCCGATGTTGGCCGCATCGGGTGGTCCGGACACGTTGCCGATGATGACTTCATCGACGGATCGATGATTGAAGTCGTCTGACTTTTGTGAAGCCCGTTTCAGGGTTGCACTCACAACGTGGGTTCCCAAGTCGACCGCCGAGACACTTGCGAGTGAGGTAAACGCTTTGGCCATCGGTGTGCGGACGCCTTCGATGATGGCAAGCGGCATTTGGCTATTCATGGTCGTCACCTCCTTCAAAAAATTCACCCTGTTGATTGGCTTCGTCAGGTTGCCAACGGAGTTGTCGGCGAATGATCTTGCCAAGGAAATTACGCGGAAGCGGTTGCTTGCGATGTGAGATGCGTCGTGGTCGCTTATGTGCCGAAAGTTTGTCGCGGCAATATTGATCCAACTGGTCGAAGTCAGGTGGGGAACCGCTGTCGGTCACAACGATCGCGTGAACGATTTCGCCTCGCCGAATGTCAGGAATGCCAACAACCGCGGCTTCTTTGATGCCTGGATACTCGCACAACACCTCCTCGACTTCGGCGGGGTAGACGTTGTAGCCAGATGTGATGATCAGATCCTTTTTTCGACCGACGATTTCGAAGTAGCCGTCCGGATGGCGAATCGCCAAATCGCCCGTATGCAACCAACCGAACTGAATCGCTTGGTTGGTTCCTTCCGGGTCATTCCAATATCCGAGCATCACTTGGGGCCCGCGAACACACAGTTCGCCAATCATGCCGTCGTCCAGCGGTTCGTTGTCATCGGAAACGATTTGGCATTCTGTCTCGGGAAGTGGAAGCCCGATTCGTCCATAGCGTGCCGGTTCGAACAAGTGTCCAACATGTGTGACCGGTGAGGCCTCGCTAAGTCCGTAACCTTCGACCACGGTTGGCCCGTTTACGGCATCATCCTTCTGGCAGTGCTCCGTGAATTCTTGAGCGATCTCGCAATCCAGAGGGGCACCGCCAGAAATGACCCATCGGATCGAATCGAGCCGATCGCTGGGGAACTTGCGAAGCCTTTCGTTGATCGCGTGCAGCATCGCCGGAACCGCATGAAAGACAGTCGGACGGTGTTGCTCGATCAACTGGATCGTCTTCACCGTTTGAAAACGGTGATGCAGTACAAGCGTGGCACCCATCGCTGCGCCACCCATCACCGTGGCTGACATGCCATAGCTGTGAAAGAAAGGCAATACGCCAAGCATCGTCTCACGCCCAAACGATTGATCCGTCCATGTGTACTGTTGCCAGGCGTTGGCGACCATATTCTGGTGGCTTAGCGTGACAGCTTTGGGGCGACCGGTTGTTCCACCCGTGGGCAGAATGTACGCGGGGTCATAAGCCGGGTCGATCGTGATCGGTTGCCAGCTGCGATCGACTTGGTTGATCTCTTCCCAGAACCAACCGACGCGACTGCCAGGACCGGTGGGGCGTTGCCGCATCCACTGATAGCCGCGTTTTAGCAAATAACCCAGCTGTTGATGCGCTGGCAGGTGCTTGCGAATGGAAACCAACAGGGTCGTCCGGTTGGCCGTTTCCTTGGTGTCGCCGTCGGCAAGCAAGTGTGAGAGCACGTCAAGACAAATGACGTGCTTGCATTTGGTACGTTCCAACAGCGATTGGACTTCGCTGGCGACCATCAATGGACTGATGGCCAAGACGATACCTCCGGCACGCCAGACTGCGTTCGCGCTGATGATGTATTCGGGAACGTTGGGTAGCAAAAGCCCGACCCGGTCGCCCGGTCGTACTCCCAGCCGCTGAACCATCGCCGCGGCACGAATCGCATCCGCGTTTAAGTCTTGATAGGTCCAGCGATCATCGCCGTAAATGATCGCATCACGCCTGGGTAATTGTTCGGCCGCATGCTGCAGCAGACCAAATGCCGGCAAGCCACGGTAATCATTCAGTCCAGTAGCGACGCCAAACTTGACCGGGCAGATATCTCCGAAGCAACGTTGCTCTGCCAAAGAGAACGTTCCACGAACCGAGTCAACCTTGGGTTCGCTGCCTGATTGTCTGGCAAACCGCCACCAACGAGGGCTCTCGCGACGCGAAGGTTGGTTTTCAGCTGGCTGTACCATTGAAGGTCTCCGAGCAGAAAACGAATGCCGTCCGTGGACGAAATCGCGCGGTATCGACCGAGAGGCCGAGACGACCGCTCCATGCATCGTTCAGCGAATCAGCGCCAAAGACGAAGTCCGTAGCGTGAGTGTTCGTTGAACCGTTTAGGCTCGAAGATGAGAGTTTCGTTTCGCCCGCTCCTAGCGGTACCGTGGTCCGGCAAATCGGAACGAAAGACTTCTGGGTAGAGAAGGACATGCACCATGATCGGGTGCACGGCAGCGATTTCAAAGCTGCGACCATGCGATGTCATGGCGAGAATTACCGAGCCGAAACCCTCGCCATTCGATTGCACTCAATCATACCGTTAACAGCCTGGAAGGCAAGTGAAAATCACCTTAAAAAGATCTGAGGGGAGATCGTTCCACCTTAGGGGGTCTGCCGCCACTGAGTTTGATTTCCCTGGATTGCCTATGATCGATACCGCAGGAGAGCTGCTTTTGTCTCATCAAGACGTCCGTTCCCCCTCAACACAGACGCAACACGCGGGGCATCTGTATCTAGCTAAAGCCGCTTTGGCCTGCGGTCGATAGGTGCGAAAACGCCGGCTTCGATCGTCAAACAGAGTCGTACTTTTCTCAATCGCGATCGGAATAGGGATGTAGCGGCGGCCGCGAACGACACCGTAGCAGGTTTTAAGGCGAGACAACAATGGGCAAGCGAATCGGCATCATGCAGCCGTATTTCTTTCCATACGTCGGCTACTATCAATTGATCAGCGCGGTCGATGCCTTCGTCGTGTACGACAATTTGAAATACACCAAGAAGGGCTGGATCAATCGCAATCGCTATCTAGAAGGCGGTCGTGATGTGACGTTCACGATCCCGCTTCAAAAAGGTTCCGATGAGCTGCATATCAATCAACGCTTCGTTGCGGACAACTTTGATCGGTTGAAGTTGGTTCGAAGGGTCGGACAGGCTTATCGAAAGGCACCGAATTACGATTCAACTATTTTGCTTTTCGAAAAGGCCGTCATGAACCGGAAGACCAATCTTTTCGATTTCATCTTCGACTCGCTGCTGCTGCTGGTCGAGCACCTTGATTTGAAAACTGAATTGATTCGGTCGTCAGAGATCGCTATCGATCATCAGCTACGAAGCCAGGACAAGGTGATCGCAATTTGCCGTGCATTGGATGCGACTACTTACATCAATGCGATTGGCGGACAGACTTTGTACGCCAGTGAGACATTCCGACAGCACGGGATGGATTTACGGTTTATCCGATCGGAAGATCTACAGTACAGCCAATTTGGACAGCCGTTCCAAGCTTGGCTGTCAATATTGGATGTCCTGATGTTCAACAGTCTTGATCGAGTCCGCAGTTACATTGCCGATGGTTATGACTTGGTCTGCGGCGAAAAGAATTCGAACGACGTGGTATCGGTTTAATGGATCGGGCCTATCGGTGGAACAAATTGGGAATCGTTTTTGATCCGACGACTTGTCGCTTGCCTTCGGCCGGATGGATCGATGAGTTTGCACAGGCACCGTCGAGCGTTTTGTTCGATGACTTTGTTCGCATCTATTTCTCTTGTCGGCCCAAACCCGATCATCAGGGCCAATACAAAAGCCACTGCGCGTATCTGGATGTTGACCGAGCTGACGTGACGAAAGTCCTTCGCGTTTGTGACGGACCGATCCTGCCTTTGGGAGAATTGGGAACCTTCGATCAATTCGGCACCTACCCTATGTCAGTAATCGCTCACGAAGGTGGTTACCGGGCATATTATGCCGGTTGGACTCGCTGTGAGTCGGTTCCGTTTAACACAGCGATCGGGGTCGCCGAAAGCGACAGTAGGGGCGAGTCATTCGTCAAGCTTGGACCTGGTCCGGTGATACCGTACTCGCTCGATGAACCCTTTGTCATCAGCGGCCCGAAAATACGAAGGTTCATGGGGCGATGGTTCCTGTACTACATTGCGGGTCGAAAATGGATTCTCGACGACGGACGCCCCGAGCCGGTCTACAAGATTCGCTTAGCAACTTCAGATGACGGTTTGAATTGGTCGAAAGTCGGTAGAGACCTAATCGAAAGCAGGATCGAGTCCGACGAGGCTCAGGCAAGTCCGGACGTACTCTATTCCGATGGACGATATCACATGTTCTTCTGTTATCGCCGCAGTCGGAACTATCGTGGCAAAGAAGGCGGATATCGCATCGGATATGCGTTTTCCGAAAATGCGCTCGATTGGATTCGCGATGACGAGCGAGCCGGCATTGCGGTTTCTGAATCCGGATGGGATTCGGAAATGGTTAGCTACCCGCACCTGGCGAAGATCGATGGAACCACTTACATGTTCTATCTTGGCAATCAGGTAGGCCGCCACGGATTCGGAGTTGCGAAGCTGGAGGGCGAGCTATGAAGCCGCCGCGGTGGATCAAGCGAGGAATCATTTTTCGACCACAAGAGCACTCGTTGCCATTTGGTTGTCGCGATTTTGCTCAGTCGCCACAAGCCTTGGTGATGGATGATCGTGTTCGAATCTTTTTTTCCACTCGGTCTGTAGACGACACGACAGGGAAATTCTTTAGCCATGTTTGTTATGCCGATTTTGATACGGAGCTCCGTGAGCTAATCGACGTTTGCGACCATCCGGTTTTGCCGCTCGGAGGCCTTGGTTGCTTCGATGAGCACGGGATCTTTCCGATCAGTCCACTTCGCGTCAGCGATCAAATCTATGGTTATACCTGTGGGTGGAGTCGTCGCAGCGCGGTCAGCGTTGAAACTGGAATTGGGCTAGCGATCAGCGATGACAACGGAAAGAGCTTTCGACGCATCGGCGATGGTCCGGTTTTGTCGGCGACTTTGCACGAGCCATGCTTGGTCGGCGACGGCTTTGTCAGGTTTTATGAAGGTCGGTTTCACATGTGGTACATCTACGGATTGCCTTGGAAACAATACGATGACTCGCCCGATGCCCAACGAATCTACAAAATTGCACACGCTATTTCGGACAACGGAATCGATTGGGACAAAACAGGCGGCGAACAACTGATCGCCGATCAAATCGGCAGCGACGAGTGTCAGGCATTGCCAACGGTGATTGAGCACCAAGGACGCTATCACATGTATTTCTGCTTTCGATATGCCAATGACTTTCGAACCAACCCGAAGCGGGCCTATCGATTGGGATATGCGTATTCCGACAATTTACGCACATGGGTTCGTGATGATCAAATGGTCGGGATCGAGCGATCTGATTTGAAAGACGACTGGGACAGTGAAATGATGTGCTACCCCAATGTTTTCAGCGTCAACGAAAAGTTGTTCCTTTTGTACAACGGCAACAAATTCGGAAGAGAAGGATTTGGAGTCGCTGTTGCCGAGTCAGACGCCTTTGGGTGAGACAGATCGGAAAAACAACAGCTCGGCAAGCACTGCCACTTTCGTCTTCATCGGTTTGACCATTCGATCGACAATGTTCACAAACAGGTTATTCATCAACGGATCGCCTTCGAGTCCGATGTGGTGACTAGCGAAATGACCATTCGATATACACGCGATCAATCTTCTGCGAGCGACTTGGTGGGGCATCTAGAATGCTGCTCCGATCAGTTTATTCCCGCTCTGGCCGATCGGGTCAATGTAGCTGACTATGCGAAGAAGCTTCACTGTAATGCGACACGATTCGAAGCGTGGCATGAAGGTGAACTTGTGGGGTTGGTCGCCGCATATTTTTCGAAGTCGGATGCGAATTCAGAGACACCCCAACCTGAGCACGATGACGTCGGGTTCATTTCCAACGTGAGCGTGCTGCGACAGTTCGGTGGCCGCGGGATTGCAACCAATCTAGTACAGCAAACGATTCAATTTTCAAAGGATCACCGCGTTCTGTTGCTGGAACTGAAGGTCAATCGTGATAACGACGCAGCAGTGTCGCTCTATGGTAAGTTGGGATTTTGTATCGCCGCGACGGAAGGGACTGAACTGAATATGCGATTGGAGATAGGAGTATCCGATGAAGTCTGATTCACAACGTCGAGACTACGACGCAGAGTTGCAGGACAACCAGGATCGTAAATACGCTTATAACTTTGACCTCGATGTGATGCATCGTTTCATGATGCGCTCGTTTCAAGCGTTTTGGAAATCGGGAAGTTGTTTAGAACTAGGTAGCTACAACGGCGACTTTACAAAGCGGTTACTGCAGCAGTTTGAACAGATCACATGTGTCGAAGCATCCGGTGCCGCTGTGGAACAACTTGAAGCTTCGCTGGGAGATCGCGTCCAATGTGTGCAAGCGACTTTCGAAGACGTCCAGCTGAACAGTACTTACGACAACGTCGTGCTGACACACGTACTGGAACATCTCGATGACCCGGTCCTGGTGCTACGCCGAATCAACGAAGAATGGCTGAGTCCTAACGGGAGGTTGATGCTGGTTTGCCCCAACGCAAACGCTCCGTCCCGACAGATCGCAGTCAAAATGGGGCTGATTTCACATCACGCCGCAGTGACGGAGGGTGAGAGCAAACATGGTCATCGGATTACGTACTCACTTGACACCCTTGAACGTGATGCCCGTGCCGCCGGGCTGAACGTTGTTTATCGAACAGGCATCTTCTTCAAGGCACTCGCAAATTTCCAATGGGATCGCCTGTTGGCGACGGACATCATTTCGGATGAGTATTTGGAAGGGTGCTATCAGCTCGGGCAAATCTATCCGGATCTGTGTGCAAGCATCTTTCTTGTTTGCGAAAAAGGCTAGTGCTTCGTTCCAACTCGATTTTAGGATCAGCCGCATGGCGTTAGCCACGGTTTCAGTGCAATAACCGGGGCTAACGCCCATCGGCTGATGACTCGAACCCGCATTTTCATATGGGACGAAGCACTAGAAGCACAGTCAGCGATTTGAAACGCAAACGTGTCGTTGCTGTCAGTTATTCGCCGTTACGAAGTGAAATCACTGAGGGGAAACCCTCGCGGTGATTGGCGATGTCGCAGGACAATCGTCATATTCCTTTCCAGCCTACTTGCGATCGAGGCCGACACAACTAGATGTAGTTCCACTCGCAAGTTGAAAGGTCGGAATGTCTGCCACACGATCGTCGCTTCGGATTGATGCACAGGTCGAACAGTCTCGCGTGCTTCATGTAGGTGCGCCCAATGTGGGTGACCGACGCCAATTCAATCAACTCGTTGACGAAATATTCCAGCGGCGATGGTTTACCAACAATGGTTGTGTGGTCCAGGAACTTGAAAAGCAGCTGCGCGAATATCTAGGCGTCAAACACTGCTTGGTCGTTTGCAACGCGACGGTCGGTTTGCAGCTCGCTTGCCACGCATTGGGGCTTTCCGGTGAAGTCATCGTGCCTTCGTTTACCTTCGCGGCGACCCCACATGCGGCACAGTGGGAAAGATTGACACCGGTTTTCGCGGATATTGATCCTCAATCACATTCGATCGATCCACAGAGCATTCGAGCGTTGGTAACTGAAAAGACCAGCGCGATCATCGGTGTTCACCTGTGGGGCATGCCGTGTGACACTGCGGCAATTGACCAGATCGCGAAAGAGCATCAGTTGGCAGTCATTTATGATGCGGCGCATGCATTTGGCAGCCAAGCCAACGGACGAATGGTTGGAAACTTTGGAAACTGTGAAGTGTTCAGTTTTCACGCGACGAAATTTTTCAACACCTTCGAAGGCGGCGCGATCGCAACGAATGACGACACATTGGCAGAGCGTTTGGAATTGATGCGCAACTTTGGGTTTGCCGGTATGGATGAAGTTGTCCATCTGGGGACAAACGCGAAAATGCCCGAAATCTGCGCAGCGATGGGACTGTCTCTTTTCCCGATGCTTGATGAGATTCAAGCTGCGAACCGGTACAAACACTCGCTCTATCAGGCACACCTAGATTCGGTACCCGGAATTCGCCTTTTGACGTACGACCATTTGGAGAAAACAAATTGGCAGTACGTCGTCATCGAAATCGACGCACAGCAACGCGGCGAATCACGTGATCAGGTGATGCAACGCCTGCACGAAAACAGCATTCGGGCGAGGCGATACTTCTATCCTGGCTGCCACCGAATGGAGCCTTATCGGTCACAGCCGAGAAATCAAAACTTGAATCTTCCATTTACCGATATCGCATGTCAGCGTGTGATTTGTTTGCCAACGGGCAGCGATATCGACGAGCAAGACATCGAGCGGGTTTGCAAGATCATTCGGCAGTACTAGTGCTTCGTTCCAACTCAATTTTTGGATTAGCCGTTTGGCGTTAGCCACGGTTTCAGTGCAGTAACCGGGGCTAACGCCCGTCGGCTGATGACTCCAACCCGTATTTTTATATGGAACGAAGCACTAGCTCTGTTCCGCTGGTGCTCGTGGTCATAGAAGACTTGGTGCGGGATCAAACCGGGAAATCAACAGGTGGATCGTTCAATTAGTGCGGCGCCGATCGCTTCCATAAGCGAGTTAAGACCGCAAGAAACGTTTGCTACGTTCTGATTCGGTTTCTCGTCATGGAAATCTTGTTGGTGAACTGGCCAACCGATAAAGGCCACCGCGTTGCCGCGGTGGCCTTTAGTTGACTTTGAAGATTCGATTGGAATTGCGAGGCTTACATCGCGAGCAATTCGCTATGCGATTGACTGGAACGAGTCCGAATCTGGCATTGCTGGGATTTCACCTTTGCGTTCCATCTCATTGGCTTGTTCGGCGACTTGCGCGAAGCTCTGGCGAATTTGATTGAGAATGGTTTGGCAGGAATCGAATTGCTTTTGGTCGAACGTGAACAAAACGAACTCCAGCAATCGCGCGATGTTGTATGCGACTTCGTCCTCTTCAGGCTTAAGGCCCGACACCAAGGCGACGAAGACTTTGCGAGCTTGAATTTCGTGTTTGATAAAAAGTGCTTGGTCACCAGCTTCGTGCGCAATCTGGCAGGCTTCGACCGAAGCGAGGGCTTTGTCGTAGAGCATCAATAGCATCTCGACTCGCGTCCATCCGCCTTTGATACTCTTTGTGCGATATTGTTCCAGTTGTTGCATCGATTTGCCCCCGCAACTAGCTAGTGGTGAATTACTTGCTTCCGCTGTTCTTGAAAGCGCTCAGGTTCGTAAGCTGAGATGAGATAAAGTTTCCGGTAGTTTGTAGCTCGTTAATAATGCTTTCCAAAGCAGCAAATTCTTCGAGCAGATACTGACGCTTGCTTTCAGTGAGTTCTTCGACCTGTTCAATCGATTTGTCGATAGATTCCAATCGAGTTGTGAACGTATCGTTTACAGTCTTTAGAAGCCCGGTTTCAGCATCCAAAACGTCACGGATGTAGTCGTTTAGTTGTCCGGTGATACCTTTGGTGACGTTGATTTCTGCTTCGACACCGGCAACGATGTCGCCAGACCCCAACGTCACTTCCAGACGCAAGTCGGCTGTGTTCTCATTGTCGGGGTCACCAGTCAGGACACGTCCTGTCCCTTTGGCGATTTCTTCCTTTCCGTTGACGATAAATTTACCGGCAACGTTCAGGCCCGAGTCGGCTTCGGTGCCTGCTAACCCTAATGCGGCTAGTGAGGATCCAGAGAGTCCGGCAAGATTCGCGGAAACACCATAGGCTTCCGTTTGGATGACCAGATGGTTGCTTCCATCAACACTGACTGAAACGTCGTGAACGCCTAGTTCGGTCGAACTGTTGATGACGGTCTGCAAGTGATCGGCCAGCTCTTGCGTTGTATACGTGCCATCGGTCAGTGTTAGCTCTTCGCTGGCGATTCCATCGACACTGATTTGGAATTTGTTGTTCGACGAATCGATCACGATAGATGCCGCGGCCGCATTAGTTGCCGTGATCTGAGCTTGTTCGGCAGCTTGGGTGATGTCGACTTGGTAGGCTGTGCCGTTAGACGGCTGTGTTCGCAAAGTACCGCCTAAATATCGAACTCCGGAACTGGTCGATGTTCCGTTGAGCCCAAACAGCTTTCGTACGTCATTTGCGTCGACGCCTTGAAGTTCGCCCTTTAGCGCCTTGGTCAATTTCTCGTCGTCGACCGACAATCGCCCACGCGCGTCAAGGTCGATACCGACCTGGCTCAGTCGCGCAAGGTTTGATCCCTGGACGTTTCCGGAAACGATCGTCAGCAGTTGATTTTTGATCGTGCTAACCGATCGATCGCCAAGTAGCGGGCTGGCTTCCTGGGTGTCGGGGTTGTACCGAGTTTGGTCTTCGATGAACTGAACGATCGTATTGAAATCATCAACGAAACCACTGACGGCTTCTTTTGCGGATTCGATATCCTCGTCGATGTTGACGGTGACCGTATTGCCGGGATCCGCTTTATGCAGTTCCAAGGTGACGTCCTCGATCAGTCCGTCAACCGTGTTTGATTGGTACTGAGCTTGGATCGCACCGGGACCGGAACCGAGTGTCACGATGGCGTTCAACGGCGGTTGAACAGCCGGACCTGTGAAGTCTGGCAGGATGCCGGCGAGAGGATTCAGGTTGTTGGTGACCGTGATCACGTTGTCAGCGCCGGTATGTTCGGAACTGATCAGAATCCGGTGCGAGTTTGTCGCCTGGTCGAAAACGAGACTGGCATTGAGATCGTCGACTTGTTCGTTGATCGTATTGACAAACCCTTGCAGGGTGTTGTTGCTGCCGTCGATCGTGACCGTTTGTTCCGGACGGGTTCCGACGCGGAACGTGATGTCGCCGGTGGCGATCTGGTCCGATGTCGACGAGAAGCCTTGCGAAGCGATTTGGTGCGCGGTCGCAAGCTGGTCGACGCTCAGTTGGTAGTTGGTCGCGATCGCACCGCTGCTGGCGGTTGCCGTGACGAGGTCTTCGTTGGTTGACGTCGCGGTGCGGGCGTCGAAGACCGAACTGGTCGCTCGGTTCAAACGGCTAAGGGAGCTCTGCAGGGTGACCAGCTGAGCTTCAACGCCTTTGAAAGATGTTTGCTTGGTGGTTACCTCGGCTTTGCGCGAATTGAATGTATCAATTTGCCGCTGTTGGAAACCAAGAAGGCTTTCGATAATGCTGGACGTATCGAACCCAGATACGAGCCCGTCGATACTAAACATGTGCTTTGCCCTATCTGAAGAATATGCCTATGTTTCGCCATCCAAACCTCGCCAATGAAGACTCTACAATTTTCACTTTGTAGGCGT
Source organism: Stieleria sp. JC731 (assembly GCF_020966635.1). Taxonomy (NCBI): domain Bacteria; kingdom Pseudomonadati; phylum Planctomycetota; class Planctomycetia; order Pirellulales; family Pirellulaceae; genus Stieleria; species Stieleria sp. JC731. Next base: position 1,379,203 of record NZ_JAJKFQ010000005.1, read on the forward strand.
CTAATCGATCACATCTTAAAGTCGGTAAACCCTCACCGGACTTTCACGTCATCACTTCAAACTTTGAGGTAGCAGGATGACCTAGGCAAAATGACTCGGCATCGTCGATACCGATTCTTCGGGGCAAGCATCGAATTCGTTACGATTACTTCGCATGGGCTTTTAGTCTCGTCAAGCCGATGCGAAGAAAGCGGCGGATGCGTTTGCGGCCGAAGTTTCTTTCACAAAACGTTGTCTAGTCACGACCAAAGGAGAAGGCGAGATAGTCTCTCGCCTTCTCCCGGCCTGATGACTATCGCGGTGATTACTGCAACAAGGACAGAATCGACTGCGTGGTTTGGTTGGCACTTGACAGTACCGAAGTACCGGCTTGGACCAAGATCTGGTTATTGGTGAACTTCGAGATTTCTTCGGCGAAGTCCGTGTCACGAATGACAGACTCGGCGTTCACGGTGTTTTCCAGAGTCGAACGCATGTTGCTTCCGATCGATTCCAGTGTGTTCGCTTGGAACGCACCAAGTTCACCACGGATGTTGGAAAGCTCGTCGATTGCCGCGTCGATGACCTTCAAAGCGTCTTGAGCGTTATCGAACGAGGTGACGTCGATTTCGTCAAGGCTGTTGAACTTCGTTCCGGTGACAGCGACACCCAGAGCGTCAGCGTTGATGCTTTGGATCGCGATTTGAGCGGTCTGGTTCTGGTTGGCACCGATTTGGAAGACCAGAGCGTTGTTCTGGATCGAAACGTTACCTTGAGCACCGGTGACCGACAGAGCGGCGTTGGTGGCGTCTTCTCCTAGGCGAACAACTGTTCCCTTCGAGCTGCCAGAAATACTCGACAGCGTGTTGCCCTTACCAGAAGCGACGTCACCGTCGATGGTACCAGCAATGTTCAGGCCAGAGTCCGTGACCAATGTTGTGCCGAAGCCTGATGATGTGCCTGAAGCGGCAGTGTCGGAAACGACTTCGATTTCAGCTTCCGAACCGAATTCGATGGAGCGTAGACGCGTTCCACCAGAAACGTTTTCTGCAACAACACCGGTTTGGTCGGTGTATTCGTTGATCCGTGCGATTACGCCAGCTTGGCTTAGGCCCGAGTTTAGCGTGATGCTAACACCGTTGACCGAAAGGACTTCGTCAGCTGCCAAGGCACCCGTCTGCGAAGTACCACCGGTGACGTTGGCTCGTTCTGCGGCGGTCGTGACGACCACAGCATAGGTTCCGTCGCTGGTGTTGCTGCCGCCTTTTAGGAAGGTGACGTCAGCGTCGCTGGTTGTGCCAGAAACACCAGCCGAACCGTCCAAGAGGGTCTTTTCGCCGAACTGGGTGTTGGCCGAAATTCGGTTGATCGTATCGAGTGCGTTGTCGATTTCAGCTTGGTTGGCGGCAAAAGCGTCGGCGTCGTTGACGCCCGAGTTAGCCGAATCCAGCGCCAAAGAACGAACTTTGATCAAGATGCTGTTGATTTCGTTCAAAGCACCTTCAGCAGTTTGCACAACTGAAACAGCTTTTTCAGTGTTGGCAATCGCGGTACGCAGACCAGAAATCTGTGCGCGTTGCTTTTCTGAAATGACCAATGCAGCTGGGCCGTCAGCACCGCGGTTGACTTTGAAACCGGTCGACAATCGCTCGATCGACTTATTCAAAGCGTTGCTAGACTTGTTGAGATTGTTGCGGGCGTTCAATGCACCGACATTGTTTTGTATAGTTAAGCTCATCTCTTGCTAACTCAGTATTAGGGGATCAACGGAACTTCCATGTCAATCAGTGCATCCGTGGCGCCTCGGGCGAAAACTGGAGATCACACGAGCACTACAAATCGAGAATTGACCTGGCCGTACTGACGGCTGCCTCTCGGGTCAGGTATTCACCGCTTTGTATTTTCAGTTTGACATCCTCTACCACGGACTCTCGCACATCAGCTGCTTGTTCGAGGACCTGTGACAGTTCGCGAATAGAATCCAATTGAATCGAATCCGTCGAAGTCGAAACATTCGCGACGGACGCTTCGGCACGCGACGCCGATTGTCCATTTGGACCTTTAGGGTCGAGCCGCTTGATGTCTGACGGCAACGAGTTGTTAGTAGGATTGATTCTCATTTGGATTTCTCCGCAGGTGAGTGACTGCAAGTGGTTGTCGAGAGGTCCAGTACCAACTTGCGTACAAAATCTTCAAGCCCCAAAGCTTTTTCAGTCGATACACCGGTAGCGATTGCAGGGACCAGGAAAGATATTCCGGTTACAACGGTCCGGCGACAATCCTAGAGTTCGTGAACTGTGAAACGAACATCCATCAAACGGGGCTTTTACTGGTGTTTCGAGCGGAAATCGTCTGGATTACCGTGTTTCTCGCGGTCGGTGCGATCGGCGGGCTGGTCTACAATTGGCCGGAATCCGTGGACGATTCCGTCGTGCAATCGGTCGATGCTAGCGCCGATGCGTCTTCCGAATTGGCCGCCGAAGACACTGAAATCGATGACACATGGCCATTTGAAGACGATGTGAGGGAGAACCCTCAGTCGCAAGCTGACCCGGTTTCTGAAGCCGAAGCACCGCTTCCAACAGATCCATCAAACGAAGCGGTTGATGATGTCTTTAGTCAGATCAGTCCTCCGATGAAACGCAATCAATCAGTTGACTGGACCGTCGTCGATCTGGGCGACCGTCTGTTGATGGGTGGAAACTTCGATGGTGCGTATACGCAGTATGAACGACTTTGGAAAGCATCGAACGTTCCGACAGACAAAGTCGTCTTGATGCGGTTGGCACTTGCCGCCGAACTAGCACAACGACACGATGATGCGATCAAGCACTATCGCAGTGCGATTCGCGTCGCGGAGAAAGGTTCGATCGCCCAAGCGAATTGCTTATTAGGCATCGCACGCGTTTGGGAAAACCGTGGATCGTTCGAAGACTCGAATTCATTGCTAAGCGAACTGTTTCTGCTTTATACCAGCGATCAGTTTCCAAAGCTGCTTCGAGGACAACTGATGGCACAGCTTTCGGATTGTCTGCAAAAGCGGTTGCTGTCAAATGATTTGGTTATCGATGCATTGCAGAAGGATCCCATGGAATACTTCTGGCCAGCACTAGTGATCGAAGACATCTTGCAGTTGATCGATAGTGATATGCCAGCCGATGGGAGCGCCACGTCGCCTAGCCAATTGCAAATTTTGCAAGCTCCGCAGTTGGACGCCTCGGTCATCATCGTTGCCGCAAACGTTCGTGGGCTAAGTGTTCTCGGATTACTGGGTGAGGTAGAAAAGCGTGTCGAAGCCCAGCAGGGAGGCGGATCGGCGAGTGATCTGACTGGTGAGCTGGACGATCAGGCGAACAAGCTGCGATTCACCCTGACCGAACGTGCGAAGTCCGACTTGGTCGGTCGTATGACGAACATTCAGACCGGTTCGATGCCATTGACGTATTTGCTGGATTGTGTCCTCGAACCAATGCAGCTCAGCTGGAGCCAAGCGGGTTCAGAAATCACGATCATGCACCGCGACGAAATGGCACCGCGCGATCTCGCCTCGTTCGATCTAGCTCGGACGCAGCGGATGCTACGTCAGTTGCAGTTTGAAAATCTGGAAGGGCCTCGCCAAACTGCCGCGATCATGAACGAAGGCAACAACGCCCGTTTGTCTGGTGGGTGGGATGTCGCACGCGATCAATACAAGAAGGCTCGTGAAAAGGCGCCCTCGAATGAATTGAGTGCGAAGCTGTATTTCAATGAAGCATCTTTGCAGCTCGCCGACGGGCAGAAGCTAGACGCACTGAACGCTTGCTACATGGCTTTGGATCAGACCTTAACGGCATCGCTGCAGGGGGATGCCTACGCGATGATCGCGGAATTAGAACTCGAATTGGGGCAAACGGAAAAATCGATTACTGCTGGTGCACGCGGTCTGCGTCGAGCAACGGAACCTGAAGTGCTTAGTCGGTGTGCGATGATCTTATCACGCGCTTACCTGCTAAACGATGACCCAGATTCAGCGAACCAGGTGCTCTTCAATCAATCGCAACACATCATCGGTGAATCACAGCGCCGGGTCGCGAGCGTATTCTCGACCTTCGCGCGATTCCAACGCAATCCCTCACGCGGTGGCTTGCAGGATGAGGGACAACGATTGGTGCGAGCCTTGGCAACTTTGAAACCGGGTGATCCCGACGGTTTCGCCGATGCCCTGATCGTATCTCAAGCGTATGCTTCGGTTGGGATCAGAAATCGAGCGATCGAGAGTTTACGTGAGGCTGTCGCATCAGCTCCACAAGGATTCTGGGCTGAGCGAATCCGTTTAGAATTGGCGAAGACGCTTTATGAAGCGGGTTCGCTGCAAGAAGCGGACGAGGCGATCAACGGTTTTGGGCAAGTTTCCATCGATCTGCTGCCACAGGTTTTGCTACTTCATGCGAAAGTGAAGTTCGATTCCAATCAGCTAGATCAATGTGAATCGATCTGTCGGCGAATCATACGGATGAACGTCGACAAGGCGATCCAAACCGAAGCGCTCAACAAGCTTGGTATGGTCCTCAACGAGAAAGGGCAGCACTACGCGGCAACACTTTGCTTCGCCGGCTACCTGCCCGAAAGTGTTGACAACCAACCAGCGACAGACACCCAGGGAGTTGTGATTCCATGAGTATTACCCGATATATAAAGCCTGGCTCCTGGCGCATGTGTCCCTATCGGTCAATTGTTCTCGGTGGTGTGGCTTCGATGCTTACCATCGGAGCTTGCGGGAGCCTTCATGCACAAGAAACTGAGTCACCATCGGTCGCACCAGCCGCCTCGCCAACGGTCGAGCTGGAAAGTCGATTAAAAAATCTGATGAACGCGACCGAGCGGTTGCGACGGATGCGTGAATTGGAAGCTTCCGAGCAAGCGGCCGGAACGACCAATCCCAGTTCCGGTTTGAAACCTATTAACGGTTCGACTGCGCCAACGCTCGCTCCTGCGAATGAAATTCTTGACGCGTTTCAGTCTCAGCAGCCAGATCCATCCACTGAGATGAAAGAGATTCGCGAACGGATTCGCGTGCTGCAGAAACTGCGTCGCGATTCAAAGTTGGATAGTCGAAATGGCAGTCCGCTGGATCCACAAATCCTACCGATGCCTTCCAGTGAGTCTGTCGCAACTCCACCTGCCGTTCATCCGGTCGTTGCGGACGCCTTATCAGCTGCCGCAGAAGCATCCGAAAACGCGGACGAATCAAGCGCCGCCCCGGATGCCAATGCACCGAATCTCAGCGGCCAGCAGGTCGTTCCCACACCGATCAATTCGTTAGCGCTTGGCGAAAGCTTGTATCGACTGGGGAACTATCCATCCGCCTTAAAGGCCCTGAAAGAAGTCGATACCGAGGGATTGCCACAGTCGGATCGAATGTGGTTGGAACTGATGATCGCGATGTGTCAACGAAAGAGTGAAAAGTTCGAGAGTTCGATCGGTACTCTCCGCGACTTGGCCAACGACAAATCACCTGACTATCCCGTCCAAGCGGCGAAGTGGTACCTGAAGTACGCCGAGTCCGAGCAGAAGCGAACGGAAGCGTTGAATCAATTGACGGACGAAATTGAGTTGATCGTAAAGAGGGTCGAGGATTATGACGGAAACGAATGATTCACTGTTACTCGCCTATACCGATGAATTGAAAGGCCATTACGTACGTCTTGCCGAAATCATCGATCAATATGCGGAGGATTCGCACGGAGCGGTCGAGCCGATTCGGGCACAGATGACCCTGGTCAAACAGACCGAGGAAAAGCTGCGTCCCCTGCGTGAATCGTATATCGGTTCCGAGTCGGAGCCATCCGGTCAAGTGAAAGCGATCACTGACGAGACGATCGAGTTAGTCAAATCGTTGATGCCAAAACTAGCGCAACTCGAAAAGACATCGGTCGATTCATTGCGAAGGTTGTTCCCCAGGATTCAGGGCAGTGTTCGTGGAATCCAAATGCAGAACGCTTATCGCACGAACAATCACAGCTAGGTATATCGTCGAATGGCAGTGGCGTAGAAATAAAGCGTTGGGCAATCGCTTGCGTTCGGCATGTTGTGATGGCAAAAACAACGTCCGAAATGTGATCGAAATTGGGTTAAGCAAAATCTTTACTCTTACAAATTGCTAGACGTCAGTCTGCAAGCGTATTTGAATTCGTTTGTTAGCATCCTTGGGGCAATAAGGGATGATCATCACTCAATCACCGAAGGTCGAACAGTTAATTCAGTTCGCCAAGAGGGCTGCACGGTCGAAGGCACCCGTGTTGTTAACCGGCGAAAGCGGTACCGGGAAGGAACTGTTTGCGCAGCTGATTCACCAATCGAGTCCAAGATCAGATCAGCCCTTCATCCCGGTCAACTGCGCCGCGATCGCAGAAAACTTGTTTGAGAGTGAACTGTTCGGTCACGAAAAAGGCGCGTTCTCGGGCGCAATCGGAACGCGAGAGGGCCGATTCGAGATCGCTCGCGGTGGGACATTGTTTCTTGATGAAGTCGGCGAAATTCCGCTGCCTTTACAATCGAAGTTGCTGCGTGTGTTGGAATCGAAACGCTTTGAACGCGTCGGAAGCAGCCTTTCGCTGGAGCACGATGTTCGCATTGTTGCTGCGACCAATCGGGATCTTAAACAGGCTGTCGAACAGGGCGAGTTTCGACTTGATTTGCTGCATCGGATCAATGTTCTGAACATTGATATTCCACCGCTTCGGAAACGGATCGCTGATATCCCGACATTGGCACTTCATTTCGTCGAGATGTTTCGTTCCGAAAGTGAATTGAAGATCGAAGGCTTTGATTCGTCCGCCATGAAGGCCCTTGCACATTACGACTGGCCAGGCAATATCCGTGAACTTCGCAACGTGATTCATCGCGCATGTGTGCTTACCGATAGTCCGCGAATCACGAAGGAATATTTGGGTTTGGAGGAATCCGAGCCTGAGAAAAAGGAGGAGCCAAGTTTGCCCAATCAATGGCTCCATACCAATCTGGAAGAAGTTGAACGGCAAATCATCATCGCCGCAATCAAGGCGTTTGGAAATCGGCAGGTCGTTGCCGAGAAGCTCGGGATCTCTCCACGAACACTGACCAACAAGATTCGCCGTTATCGTGAATGCAATGAACCCAACGGCACAGCAGCATCAAACGCCGCAACAGGGAATGAAGCCGCTTAGGTTTTTGAAGCGTTTATTCAACCGTGGCTAGCGCCATAACGGCTCATTGGGAATGGATCTGAGCCGCAATCGTCTTAGCAACGGTTTGGTGTGTTGTTTTTGATGCGTCATCTAACCGTGGCTAACGCCATATCGGCTCATTGGGAATGCACCTGAGCCGCATTCGCACTAGCGACGGTTGAGTGTATTGTTGCTGATGCGTCATCCAACCGTGGCTAGCGCCAAAACGGCTCAGTGGGAATGCATCTGAGCCGCATTCGCGCTAGCGACGGTTGAGTGCGTTTTTTTTGATGCGTCATTTAACCGTGGCTAGCGCCATATCGGCTCATTGAAGATGCATCTGAGCCGCATTCGCGCTAGCGACGGTTTGGTGTGTTGTTGTTGATGCTTCCATTCAACCGTGGCTAGCGCCATAACGGCTCATTGGGAATGCATCTGAGCCGCGATCGCGCTAGCGACGGTTGAGTGTGTTGTTTTTGATGCGTCCATCTAACCGTGGCTAACGCCACAGCGGCTCATTGGAAATGCATCTGAGCCGCGGTCGCGCTAGCGACGGTTGAGTTCGTTGTTGACGATGCGTCATACAACCGTGGCTAACGCCATATCGGCTCATTGGGAATGCATCTGAGCCGCGATCGCGCTAGCGAGGGTTGAGTGAATTGTTGTTGAGGCGTCATTCAACCGTGGCTAGCGCCATAACGGCTCATTGGAAATGCATCTGAGCCGCGGTCGCGCTAGCGACGGTTGAGTTCGTTGTTGTCGATGCGTTATACAACCGTGGCTTGCGCCAATACGGCTCATTGAGATTGCATCTTTGAATTATCCACTTCGAAGGAAAATCTTGCTTCGCTTGCAAAGCAAACTTTGCGCTCGGTTTGCTTTAACAATTTTCTAAAAGTCCGATTGCCGCAACTGTGAGATTAGTCCGGCTGATAACAGGCAAAAACGTGAAGTTGAAGCGTTTGGCACGGTGTTTGCCAATGTGCTCCGAACACGTTTTTCCGGAGCCGAGTTCTTCAAAGTCTCACGATGTCGAATCCTTTCACGTTATTGCTGAACGCATCCGCGGGAGCTGGCATTGCCCCGTCGGCATCTCCCTCCAAGCCAGGTGCATCATCCGATCTTATGGGTGATGGTTCTGAATCGTTTGAATTTCATATCGCTCAAGCCGAGGCTGCAACGAGCGGCGATGCCGATGCGGTAGCTACTGATGCGACGAATTCGATCCTCGAGTCGTTGCTATCGGACGAATTGATCAGCGCAGAAACACTGGGGGATCTGTCAAAACTTCCCAAGCATCTTCTGGCGAAGCTGAACGCAGAAGCCCTCGCATCGACGAGCGAGCTGCAGATGGAAGCAAGTCTGAACGAAGACGGGACGATCGCCAACAGTGGTGCCTTGCTACCGCATTTGACCGATACGGTTAGCATCGTTGATGGCAGGGGAGGGATCGCTGATGGGGCAGCAAATCCGACCGATCCACTAAGGGTTTGGTTCGGAAATCAGCAGCTGGTTTCGAGCAACGCGGGACCGGCGAACGATCCCTCGCTTCTCGGTGGCGTCGAACTGGCTGCGGAGCAGACCGACTTGGTCGCGGTGACCGACCCCAGCAGCGGAACGATCTCAGCAACAACGATCAATGATGCACCGCTCGTGGATTTCGATGGCGAATCGGATTCGGACGCTGCGGGCTCTATTGTAGATACTGAGACGGAAGTTCAGGCGTCTGAGGCTACTGGGAATCTTCAGGATACAGAGGTTCTCGCGTCGACATCGGCTACTGTTGAGCAGCCGCGTTTGGATTCAGAAGGCAATGTCCGTCAGTTACCGTTGCAGCAATCGACGAACCAAACGGCGCAGCAGCTGCAACAGAATCCGACGCAAAATGCTGATCAGTCAAGGCCTGTCCTTGAGGGCGATGATAGCGACACAAGCATCGCGGCAACTTCCCAGCTCACATCCGAGGGTGCGGCATCGAGCGTTGATGTTGAGGTCGTTGACCGGCAACCCATCGAAGCGGTAAGCGTTCCGGAGCATGAGAACGTTGGGCTCCCAGAGGCAAATCCCAATGGCCAAATTGTCAACTCTTTGCAAGCCCAAGCGGGCTCGATCCAGCAAACCTTGGCTGAAGAAAGTGTTGTTGATCAGTCGCAGCTTGATGAAGTCGCGGCAGAGATCGAGAGCGTTTCGGTTGAAAGTCATCTCGATTCCAATGTCGTTGCTGGGGAAGCTCTAGAAGATTCAGCCACCATCGAATTGGATCAAACGCCACAAGCGAGCGCCGCTGCCATCAATGACGAAGCGGATCGCTATAAACGAGATTATGAAGCGGCGATGGAAGAACAAGCGGTTGCTGAGTCGCTTAGCTCCGATTCAACCGAGTCCACCAGTCGGCGTGAATCGAACGATCAAGGCGATCAGTCAAATGATTCACCATTTGGGAACGCTTTTGCATTCCAAAACTGGCAGCCCCGCGAGCGGCAAAGCTTTGATGCGAGTGGATACGGTTTTGATATCCGCACAGAACGATCCGGGGGTGATTCCGAAGCAGTTGCGTCAATGAACGCGACAGGGAGCACCTTGGTTTCTGCGGAATCACCGACGGAGTACGAGGGAGTCGTACCGTTGGATGAGTTTCTAAACGGGACTCCAGACGCGGCCGCGTTTGATCAAGTGAGTGATTCGATCGGAGACGCGATCGAGTCGGCGGTGACTGACAACAAGTCGGTGTACCTGGAAGTCAGTCCGAAAGAACTCGGGTTTTTAACGATCGAAGTTTCGCAGCTCGAAGATTCTGTCGAAGCAAGAATCGTCGCGAGTGAAATGGTCACCAGCGAAATCTTGCTGCACCATCGTGAACAACTTGTCGAAAGCCTCAATCAGCTTGGCTATGAATCGTTCGACGTCAACATTTCTTACGACGAACGTCAGTCAAGTGACGCAAGCGAACAACAAACCAATCAGCGATCGCCGTTTCAACAGCAGCGATCATCTAACCGAACCATCCCCATGGCTAGTGTCCGTTCGGAACGACCGAGCGGCCTGGATATCGTAGCGTAAAGGAGAGAATTGTGGACGGAATCTCATCATCGTCGGCCAGGACTGACTACCTACAGTTGTTGACCGTTTCGTTGAAGCACCAGGACCCGATGGATCCCGTTGATCAAGAAAAAATGGTCAACGATTTGACGCAATTTTCAATTCTCGAAGGCATCGAAAACCTGAACGGATCGTTCGGGCAATTCATGCAGATGCAGCAACTGAGCAACAGTGTTGACATGATCGGAAAGACGGTTCAGTACCGTCATCCTGTCTCTAGTGAGTTGCAGTCTGGGGTCGTATCGGATGTCTTCTCGTCGGGCGACGAAGTCAAGTTGATCGTTGACGGTACGACTGTCGGACTCGATGCGGTCAACAAAGTCAGCGAAACGGCTGCCTAATATCGATCAATCATCAACCTAATTAAATAACAACCTCTCTATTCTGAGATTTACATAAGGGGCGAGTTTTATGTCACGTGCTTTGATGACCGGGATTACCGGACTTCGGACTCACCAACAAAAGCTAGACGTTGTGGCCAACAACTTGGCCAACATGAATACGATCGGCTTTAAATCGCAGGCGGCAATCTTTAGTGACTTGGTTTACAACGTGGACCGAGGCGGATCGGCATCGTCGGATACGGCCGGTGGTATCAACCCGCAAGCGATTGGTACTGGTGTCCAGACCGCTCAGATCACTCGTAACTTCAGTCCTGGTACACTGGAAACCACCAGTGGCGAGTTTGATTTTGCGATTCAAGGTGATGGCTTCTTCACCGTCATGTCACCGACAGGCGAGCCGCACTACACTCGTGCGGGTGCGTTCGCGCTGGATGACCGAGGGCGACTCGTCGACCCAGCGACTGGTTATCTAGTCCAACGGATCGGTAACTTGGGCGAAGCGGCCGACGGCGGTGTGAGATTCCAAACCGAAGGCGACGACACGATCTTTATCCCGATCGGATCAGCCATTCCCGGAACGCAGACGGCAAATATTGATTTTACCGGCAACCTTCCCTCGACGTCTTCACCACCTCAAGCCGAAATCCTTTCGTCATTTCGCGGTTTCGAGGATTCGGGTGGTGCGGCAACGGGTGCGACGTTGTTGAACGATTTGACGATCAACACGACGCCGTACGTTCCGGGCGATATGTTCGAATTGGTTGGTACCAATCCGGACGGTTCGACCTTTACCGTTGCATTGCCTGCGGATACGTCGACGATGCAAGATATCGTCGATACATTGAATGCGAACTTGGTTGATGCTGTCGCGTCGCTACAGGCCGATGGGACTTTGGTCGTCACAGCGGATGATACAGGGGAAGCCTTCCTGAGTCTGACGTTGCGAGACGTTGCCGGGAACACCGGTGAAACGAACTTCTCTGGTAACTCGATGTTCATCAGCACCGAAGGTACCGATGGGGATTCTTTTGACGTGTCGATGGACATGTTCGACGAACGCGGTGAAAGTCACCGGATGACGTTTACCTTCACAAAAGATACGATCAACAACTGGTCTGTCAGTGCCAGTATCCCAAGTTCATCCGGAACGATGATCGACGATTCGGTGTTGAACCTGACGTTCAACGAAAACGGTAGTTACGCGATTGCCGGTATCAATGGTATCGGGGATGCGAATATCGAAGTTCAAATCAACGGTATTACGAACCCACAAACGATCGAGCTGGATTTCAGCAAGATTAGTCACTTGGCGAGTGACTTTCTGATGACGCAAACGCAAGACGGTATCCCACCAGGGGCATTGTCATCGGTTGCGGTGTCGACTTCGGGAGAATTGACTGGCTTGGCATCGAACGGACGTGCGTTGCCGCTGGCACAACTTGCGATCGCGAGTTTTCCGAACTCCAGCGCTCTTGAAGCGGTCGGTGCGAACTATTTCCAACAGTCGATCAGTAGTGGTGATGCGGCATTGGGACTTGGTGCAACCGGCAGCCGTGGTCAAATCATGGGCGGACAATTGGAGCGTTCCAACGTCGACATTGCTCTCGAATTCACGCAGTTGATCGTTGCCCAGCGAGGCTTCAGTGCAAACGCACGAACGATTACCGTTTCCGATGAAATGCTCGAAGAACTGACCAACATCATTCGGTAGTCGTCTTTTGAGCTTTAAGTAGCAGCCTGTTTGCACCGGATCTGATCGGTGAATTCCGATCGGAGAACAGGCGAGCTACTTGGCGGACGAGCCGTTTTTCATTTCCAAGTTGGCTCTAAAATCGAAGACACGCACAAGCCAAAGTTGACTGTGCGCCGTCGTGTAGCGAGCCAAAGGAAACGCGTGACCGGTCGCGATAGAAACCTATCGCCGATGACGCTTGGTGCGACTCGGTATCTGGATTGGGTAATTGGTGCAAATCCGCAAGCGGGCAAAACAATCTTCGCCCGCTTTCGTTTTGCCTTGATTACATGATGCCGCCGTGAGTCCGGATCGGAGTCATGTGGCTGGGCGAATCGAGAAACCAGAATCGCTCCCACTCGTCCAGAATCGAACGCATGTCTTCAGAGGTGTAAAGCAACTGCTGAACGCGACGTTCGGGCTTTGGTGAATAGATCGGCAGCATGCAACCGACGGTGCTACCGACGCAAGCCGCGAGCAAAGTAATTTGGAACAGACGACGCATGGGACGTTCCTCCGTGAACGTTTCTCGTTATTGCAGTGCCGGTTGTCGGACGCTGTTCAATCCTCGTCCCAGCGACCGGAAATCTTGTTGGCGTTATCGTTGGCTGCGAGGTGCGTTTTCGCGATCTCATCGGCTGAGCTCAGTGGCTCCTGGCCTTCAAGATCTGCTTCTTGCACACGGGCCTCCATGTACTTTCCAGGTTTAAAGGTAACAACATGCTTCTCTGGCACGATCACCTCATCCCCTGTTCGCGGATTTCTCGCTCTGCGAGATGCCCGCGGTTTGACTTCGAAGACGCCAAAGTTCCGTAGCTCGATTCTGCCATCACGCACAAGCGTGTCGATGATCGAGTCAAACGTCCGTTGGACAATCTTCTTTGTCTGTTGTTGTGTGAGGCCTACCTCGTCAGAAATCGTTCGAACGATATCTTTCTTGGTCACTCCCGACTCCCGTAAACGCTACACCTGAGTCCCAAAGGACGCCGGGTAAACGATGTAACCCTTTGCCGCTCTTGAGGTTAAGGATGAAAGCATAGGTTGAGGGCAGGCGGTCGTCAAGTCGGCGCCAAGATGTTGCCCGGCACGACCGAATCGACGATTCGGACCTCTCACGGTTGATTCATCGACGTTTGCACCGCCAATCTTGATACATTCGGCAGAACCCGCAGAATTTGTCGAACCGGCGGGATCGTACGTCTTAGACGTTATTGGTGCAGGGAACCCGGTAAATCCGTTCCAGAATACGAAAACAGCCAGCGACGCGTTTGGTTGCGTCACTGGCCGTTTGTTGGCTTCGCATCGGTCAATGGTGATGCGATAGATGTCGACTTCTGTGTTTAGTCGCTTGTTTGATCAATCGAGCCGACAGTTCGAGGTTAGCGAAGCGCGCTGTAGAGGCTGCGCTTGCTTGCTTTGGGAACTGCGATCGGTGCCGGTTGCACATCGAACGGGATCATCGCGACGTGGTTAGCCATAAATGCTTGACCGCCATTGATCGATCGCGAGTTTTGCGAATTCAGGGCGCTGAACTCATTCATCACTCGGCGGATCTCTGGTGCGTATTCAAATTGTCCGTTGGGCAATTCTCGGCCGAGAGATTCAAAGCTGCCGATGGTCACAACCGAGCTATCGCGGTCGTGATACTGGTATGCTTCGTGTCCTTGTTTGCGTAGAGCTTTGACCATCTTGTCAGCCTGGCGAGCGAATTGATCCATTCGTTCAGCGCTGGGTTTGAACTTGTCAGAATTCTTCGCACCTTCGATGGTTCCGCAAGCGCCAAAGGTTCGGACGACGACGGTGAATTTGCCATCGTTTTCCAGAAGGCTGTATTTCATGCCTTCGTTCAGTTCTTGGACAAAGGAATCAACTTCGGGTTGTTGAAAAAAGTCTTCCGGGAGCAGCGGGTTGCGTGTCAGGAAGGCCGTAGACATCGGATTGCGAGAGCGGCCTTTGGCCGATTTGAACAACTTTTGCCCGAACGATTTGATCATGGATGCAGGGTTGGCCGCATCGCTTTCGTCACTTTCGAGGGCTTCCTTCTGGAACACGTCCAGCTGAGCAGTTTTCAGTTTCTCTAGGTCGGTGTCGATGCTTTCGTGATTGACAGTGTCGTATTCGCCAACCAGGACGGCATAGGCTTCGTATTGGTGTGGGTTCGCGTAACGCATACGGCGTCCGGTGGATGCGTCGCGGTCAACGGTGCCCGTAAAGTTGAAGTCTTCTTTGTAGATGAAAGCCGGCAACCGCAGCTTGCTGCGAATCTCAATTGCGGCGGCTTGGGCGTCTTCTTTGGCGTCTTCGCCTATGAAAGTTGTTGCCAATAGCAGCCAGGGGCCGTCTTCTTCGGTAAGCACGTACGAGTCAGCTTTGTCGATTGGCTTTGCTTTGCCAAACAAACGCATCAGGCTTGGAGGTGCGGCGACGGCGGCTGGACCCACAACGATTGCCGAAAGGCAGACGGTGCAGAGGAGGGAAAGCGTTCGTCGTGAGGGACGTAACATCGGAGGATCCCCGGAAACGAGTTGGTGGATTGACAACTCGTCAGGCAGTACCAAATCGACAACCAGTCGCGAAAGACCGGTCGACGATTTTCGTACAATTCGATCCTACGTTTTGCAGAAAGACGCCTCGTCCGACATTCACTAATGCGAGGAGTCTAAACCGAATCGCTGTTTAGGTTTACAGCTTAGGGATTGGACGCTGCGGAGCCTGTTTTTGGATCATCCGCTTCTGATCGTCACTTGGAGGGCGGGGGTTATTGTTGTTATTACCTGGATTCCGCGGAGCGGGAGGCGAAAGGTCGGTGAACTTTTCCGTCCATTTCCAACCAATTGGGACTTCCAGTTCCTTTGAGGCCAACAATGCCCATGGAGTGTTAGGGTGGTCGCTGATGACCGATTCGAGAAGCATTTTTGCAGTTTCGGCTTCGCGTTTCCAACGGCTACCGACACTGACTTCGTCACTGGGTTGAAGCAACCACGTATTGTTTTTGTCGTCTTCAAAAGCCATACCTAGCTTGGCTTTCGCCAGCATCGCGTTATAGGTTTCGGTTCGTACTTTTTGGGCGAGTACACGTCCCATCGCTAAGTCATAGCCGGCTTTCCAGCGTGGGCTGTCTTCTTTCTCGCGGTGGTCCATGCCAGGCTGTAGGGCAAACGCCATTTGTACCAACGGTTGTTCCAGGCGTGCCGCTTGCTGTTGAGCTTGGGTCAGTTCTGTTGATAGGCGGGCTTGGTCGACGCCCAAGAATTCCAAGCGTGGCTTTGTAATACCGGTCGCTGGCTTCATTTGGGCGGTTGTTACCAGAGCTTTGCGCAGCGGGCTGGTTTGAACCTTCGTCATGTAGTCACGGGGTGACAGGTAGTCCGGCCGATACCGTGACATCGCGACTGGATCGAAGAAGTATTCCATGTCAGACGCATAGGCAGCGACCTCGCGGCGTCGGACTTGGCGAGCAACGTTTCTGTTGGGGTGAACGTTGAAGTAGATCCCGCCGGTTTCATAACTCAGCCGAGTCAACGCGTAGGGACCGAAGCCACTATCGATAGTCGGTTCTTGCGAGAAATCTGCGGTGAATGGCAGCTGAACACGTTCCGGCATGTAGGATTCCGGGCCTTGATCGACGGCAGCCCAACGAGGTGTCTGGTCAAATTCGGGGTCGGGATCGACATACTTAACCAATGTCTCGGCACGGCCGAAGGGGGCGGGAACGCCGATTACGTGAACCGGCATTCCGTATTTGCGGCACATCGAAATCGCGTCTTCGACTTGCATGTCGTCGTCGCCTTTTTCATCGGTAACAACGATAAGAAGCACGTTTCGCTGTGGTCCGTTGCCACCACGACTGACACGCAGTGACTTGTACTCGTCAGCGGCCCGTCGAACCGCGGAAAAGACTCGTTCGACCCCGGACGTATCGGTTTCGATGTTGTCGACAACGGCTTTGATTTCGTCGATATCTTCGGTCGGCGTTTCGGTGTAAAGCGTGATGTTGTCACCGAATCCGATCACCGAATTTAGTAGCGGCGCGTCATGATTCATCCCGCGTTTTTTGGACGCCAACTTTTCTTCCTCGCTTTTCTTGCCAAGGATTCCAAGTTCGTCGTAGATGCGGTCAAAGCGATCTCGGATCTCACGGCGTTGTCGGTGCAGAGAGCCACTTTGGTCGAAAAGCCAGACGATAAGTGTCGGACGTTCTTCCATCGACTGCAAGATTTCGTACGTCAGGCGGTCGACAGCGCCCGATGCTCCGGTTTCACCTTCGCCCACGGTGCCTTTCCGATTGACCAGCCGGTCCATTGGAGCCATCGGCTGCGAGAAGATCCGATTGACTTCGATGTCGCCCATATCAGACATTTCGAGTTCGACTGGGCTAGGGATTTCCGCCATCTCGGCGAACATTTCCGCTGAAGCTTCGGCCATGTCGGACTCAGCGGATGCGTTGGCTCCCGGAGCCATTTCAGGGATTTCGCTGTAGACGACTTCTTCGATGATCGGCTCGGATTCGGTTTCGACCGGTGGCGAAACGATGACGACCGGATCGTCTTCTTCAAAGATTTGGGTGGGCATGATCGCCAACGCGGCGATGATCAGGATATGGACAGCCATGCTGCCGAAGAGAGCCGCTGATTCATCGGTTTGCAGAACCGCTTCCTCCTCAAGCTCCTCCTCGCTCCAGGCATCGACTTCGCCCGAATCCACGTCATCATCGTGCGCCATCGCATCATCAGCATGACGAAGGTCTTCTGGGTCGGGTGATTCCGATTTGCTAAGTCCCATGGTTATTCCGACCTCTTCCGTCCTTAATTCATTCGAATCAGATGAATCTCTGACCACAAAGCTCTGACCGCAGTGCGAATGCAACAACAGTCCAAAATCGGCGCCGAACGATTTTGGGACCGCCGTGGATCCACTTCATTCTAACTGAGACCGTGAAAATGTACGAGCGAAGCTTTGCCCCCTCGATTGATTGCTCGATCGAGACAAGGGCTGATGACCGGTCAGATAAGTGCCTAGGGCCAGCTCCGGCAGCTGGCAAATCGGCGAAATCCGGTCATTTGCCCAATTCCTAGGGTCTCTGCGGGCTAGCTACGGGGACTCGTCCCTTTAAACGTCTATTCCAAAAACGCGCCGAACCGTTCAATTGTACACAAATGGTGGTTTTACTTTTGGAAGTTTGTCAGGTTGTGCGTGTCTGGCAGAAGCTGACACGAAATACGCCGAATCGATGCCTGAAATCGCTGTCGAGGCAACGGTCGATTGGTACAGAAGGGGGGTGGTTATCAACCTTGTCACAGCAACGCTACATACACAGTGACGCTACATACACAGTGGCGCCGCTGAGACAGTGACGCTACAGAGACAGTGACCCAACAGCCAGCCGGCGTAGGCGAAGCAACCCGTCACTGAAGGCAGGTCTGAGTTTGGAGGTCCCCCCTGGGGAGCTGCCGGCTGGTCCGGTTGATTTAACCCCCTCAAGTTATCGGGGGATTCGGACTAAACTTTAATTGCCGTCCAAGGACTGTGAATGCAGCGTTTGCGTACGGCTCGTGAAACGGCGTGCTCGTGCAGTGGCGTGCGTGCTCAAGCAGTAGCGCGTACTTGCGGCAGCTAATAGGCCGCCGTTGCCGAAGAGACGCGATCCGTTCGCGAACTTTGTGCGTGTCGATGTGGCATCGAACTAAGTTAAAAACAGCAAGACATCACTTCATTGGCTAGGTCAGATTTGTGAGTGAAAGGCTCATCGCGATTGGTGACATCCATGGTTGTCGATTGGCATTGGAACGATTGATCGACGAAATCCAGCCTCAGCCAAACGACACGATTGTGACACTTGGCGATTACATCGATCGTGGTGAAGACTCCAAGGGAGTGTTGGATGTTTTGATTCGCTTGGCAGAGCGAACGAAAGTCGTCGGCATCCTCGGTAATCATGAAGAGATGATGTTAGAGGTGCTTAACCATGGCGCGGCCCATCATGCTTGGTTGCGTTACGGCGGCGTCGAAACACTTGAAAGCTATGGCTTCGACGGCGACTTGGATTTCCTGCCTGATTCACACAAGGACTTTCTCGGTTCATTGGGTGACTTTTACGTGCACGGAGAATTCTTCTTCACCCATGCTGCGTATGATCCCGAGGTTGATTTTGAGCAGCAGGAAATCGAGATGCTGCGTTGGTATTCATTGACCGGTGGTATTCCGGCTAAACACAAAAGTGACAAAGTCGCAGTCGTCGGACACACGGCGAACCGAGATGGTGAAATCTTGGACGCAGGTCACTTGGTCTGTATCGATACGTATTGCTACGGCGGTGGCTGGCTGACCGCGATGGAGATGAATACCCGTCAGATCTGGCAGGCGGATAAAAAGGGGCGGCTTAACAGCCAAATCACTTCGTAGCTTGCGTTCGATGCTGGTGACCCGATCGGTGCGGTCTTTCGCCGAGTCGACGCGTGGATTGCCAGCGAACTTCTGGTTGCGTCTAGTTGAAGTTAACGACGCCTTCGAATCGTCATCCCGCAGCAAATCAATCCCAGTAGTGCAAGTGAACTCGGTTCGGGAATCGCTGTCGCGGTGATCGTGACGGTTCCTGCTTGGGAGTTCACTTCGTCCAAGAACGATGCTTCGCCAAATGAATTGGTGAAGACTGTTGCGAAGGGATCGATCGAGACTTCATACATGTCGCCAAGTGTTGCACCCGCTGACGTAGTACCGAGCGCATGTTGTAACTCGATCCGAGCGATCAAGGTTCCTGGTGCGGCAACCTCGTCTTCAAAATCGGCAGTCAGGTCGACGATGAAGATCAATTCGCCTGATGGATCAACGTCAGTAGCATTCCCGCCAATGCCCGACACAACGTCACTGTTTTCAAAGAACACGTAGTCCGCGTCTTCTAAGTAGGCTTCGGATTGCGAATTGACAAACGTGAGCGACGAGTCACCTGATTGGGTGATTGGCAGAATTTCGATAACCAGTTCGATTTCTGCTATCGATTCCGTTGCCGAAGATTCGTTGACAAAGACGTCCAGTGACAATGTTCCTTCTGGACTTATCGAACCATTGCCTACTGACAGTGCGAGGTCTGCGAAAGCGGGGGATGCGAATGTAAAAGTGGCCCACAGCAATGCCGCTGCCATCCCATACGTTTTTGTTTCTTTCATCAAACCAACCACCACAGCAATACGGAAAACTTGATAAGGAGCGTGCCACATCGGTCTCGGTGCGGACCGCGGAGTGTCTCGGCAATTTTGTTCACGCATGGATTCATCAGGCTCACGCGTTTTAGGCCAGAACCCATCGGAGCAAACTGCGGTGTCTGTTGTTTTCAAACAGGACTCACCGGCCCCAGTGTGACAGGCAAAATCTGCACTGGTCTCTAAGGTGTCCGTTGGACTGGCCGCTACACTGCCGGAGTGGACGCTGCCTGATAGAATAGTTGCAACGACAGTGACAGTGTTCGAATTTTGTGGATCGCCGATTCGCAAATTTTTACCCCACCGTCATCTGAGCGTTGGTTGGGTTCGGCAGGGCCTTCCAACGGGTGAACTCAGCCAGACTCCGAAGCAACATGAAGCAGATAGCGATGCAGCCTGATCTTTCACATTCACAGACCGGCCTTGCGAACCGATGGGTTGACGCTGGCACGCCGCATCTGTTCCGAGCATGTTGGCTCGTTGCCATTGTGTTTTTCGCCACCGGATGGCAGGTTTCCGCGTTCGGCGGAATGAGCAGCGAAAATGTAATCGTCGTGGTTAATGGTGATTCGACGATCTCGCGAACGATTGCCAATCACTATGTGTATCTCAGGCAAATTCCTGAGCCCAATATCATTGTGCTCGATGACGTGCCTAAGGGGACAGTGATCGAACTGGATGACTTTCGCGACAAGATCCTAAAGCCTGTTTTGGCAGAGATCGATAAACGCAAGCTCGCACCGTTGGCGAGGACGATTGCCTACTCCGCCGGTTTGCCATACGGGGTGAAGGTTAAGTCGCACACGGACAAGCTTCCCGAAGGTACCGAAAAGAAGTTCCAGCGTCCGATCGCTTCGATTACGGGGCTGACCTACTTCTATCGGTTCGTTCTGACCGATAGTCCCAGCTATCTGAGTTTCGGATCGAACCTCTACGCCCGTGGTAAATTCGAGCGAAACTTCGCCAACCCGTTCGCTGGTGAACTGAAGGAAAAGTTCGAAGAGGCGATCAAGCTAGATAGCGAGGAAAAGTACTCCGAGTCAGCAACGCTCTGGGATGAACTACACCAAAAGCATCCGGAGATGCCGGCGATCGCATTGAAGGCCGCGGAGGCTTTTTCAAAGTCGGATGATTCGGCCAAAGCGATTGAACTGATCAGTGCGGCGCTCAAGGCCGGTTGGTGGTCGGCAAACTATTTGCAAGATACACCGGCATTGGAAAAGCATCTGAGCGATCCGCAAATTGCGGCCGCGATGCCACTGCTTGATGCAAGTCCAATTGCGTGGCAGGGGCCGATTGGATTCTCTGGTGCGGTTGGCTGGGCGGTCACCGGGCGACGTGTCGCGATCCAGCAGGGTGGCACTCCCTACATGATGTCATGCATGCTGGCGGTGATTCATCCGAACGGTTCCAACACCAGTGACGCGGTGCGAATTCTCGAAAGGGCAAGCAAGAGCGATCGAACGTTTCCTAAGGCGCGGTTTGCCTTTGGTGTCGGTGCGGGAGTTCGTGCTAAAACCCGCTTTGGCGGGGTCGCCGATGCTGCGGTCTATCTTCAAGAGTTGGGATATGAAACCGAGATGTTTCGAGGGGCTTTGCCTAGCAAGCCTGGCAAGGTTGCCGGATTGATGGTCGGCTCATCAAACGCCCCCCTGGCATCGACGCCACTGAACCTTGTGCCCGGTTCGATCGCCGAGAATTTAACCAGCTATGGTGCTAAGTTTGATACCGAAAGCCAGACAAAGTTGACTGAGTTTTTAAGTGTCGGGGCGGCGATGAGTAGCGGTACGGTTGATGAACCCTATTCGCTGCAGTTCAAGTTTCCCACGCCAATGCTTTACGGGTACTACGCGCGCGGGGCGACCGCGATGGAAGCATTCTATCAATCGGTGATGTCGCCTTATCAACTGTTGATCGTCGGGGATCCGTTGGCACAACCTTACGCTCTGGCGCCCGACGAGATCGTCGACATCTCCATGGTGAAGGCCAAAGGAGATGACAGCCAAAAGCTTCGGTTGCATCGACGCACAATGAATCTCAATGCCCCGAAGTCTCGAACAGCCGTCATTGAAATCTTTATCAATGGTGTGCCTGTTCGCAATGTGCCTGCGGTACCTACGGTCGATATCAATTGGCCCGAAGCCGCATCGGGAGTCTATAGCATTCGTGCAACGTTGGTGGGGCTCGATCGTACCGAACCACGAATCAGCTTTGTCGCCGAAATCGATTGCAAAGGATTGTATCCAACACCGACAGCGGAACTCTTGGAAGCTCGCGAGAACATCGATGGCCTCGCCAATGACGGTTCACTTGCAACGCCGATTAAAATCAAAGTCGCGTGCGAAGGTGCCGATCGAATCGACATCGAGCACTGGGGGAAGGTTGTTGCAACAACTGATCAAGCTGAAGCGGTATTGGAAATCGAAGCTAAAAAGTTGGGCGGCGGACCACTATCGTTTCGTCCGGTAGCGCACTTTGGTGAGCAACGCGTTCAAGCCATGCCCGTGATTGATCAGCCCGAATAGGTTCCAGGGCTTAAACTCTCGTCGGGCAAGGACAAAATTCTAACGCTATGACTCTCGGTTGATCGCCGAAAGCACTGCTGACTTAAGGTCCTTGGAAACGTTAGCTACGTTTTGATCGGCGTTGATGATCGCCGTGGTGGGACTCGCATTTGGAAGTTGGTCTAGGAACGATTGCCGGACTCGTTCCATGTAGGCTTCACCTCGCGATTCCATGCGATCACGTGGGCCATCGATACGCCGCATCGCAGCGGCTGCAGGCATGTCCAACAAGATTGTCAGATCCGGTTTCAGTCCCCCGTTGGCCAAGTCGCCCATTTGCCATAGCAGTTCTGGTGTGACATCGCAGGTGCTGTCGCTGTCGCCGACACTCTGATAAACAACGTTGGCGAGCAAGAAGCGATCCGAGATCACGCTGATCCCATTTTGCAGTGATGGCAAAATCGTCGATTCGATCATTTCACAGCGGCTTGCCATGAAAAGCATCGCTTCGGTTCGACGATGCATCGTCAGTTCGCTTTCGAGCAAAAGGGCACGAAGCCGTTGCCCAATTTCAGAAGTTCCCGGATCTCGCGTTAATAAGCAGCGGTATCCGAGCTCGGTTAGCAACTTATCTAAATAGGCGATCTGAGTTGATTTGCCGACTCCGTCGATGCCGTCGATGGAGACAAAAATCGGCTTGGGATTCGTCATGGAGATGTCGCTGTGGGAAAATTCCCGCAAATTTCTGGAGGAACCTGAGGGCATTTCTACCCCGGAAATCACGTGTTTTCACTTTGCTGCTATGAGCAAGCGTATAGCCCGGATTCTGAGGCGTGGTAATTTTAAGCTTGATAAGCGGCTCTTATAGGGGTAGATTTTTCCCCTAGCAGCCTGCAAGTCGATGGATACTTTTTCAGGAGTGGCTGATGCAATCCAACAGTCTCATTCGGTTCACACGATCATGTCCCACTTGTGGACGCCGAATTCAAATTCGTGGAACGCTACTTGGACGTGAGGTTGCTTGTCCGCACTGTAACGCGAAATTCACTGCGATGGCAACGGATGATGCCCCCGGCCGAATCGACGATGCCCAGCGATTGCTGGATCGGGTGGACACGATGCTTTCGAAAGTCGAAACGCCTCCGGTCGTTTCGTAGGCAACGAGATCGTGTAGACGGTTGCTCTCTTAACATCCTTTGATTGTCGGATGCGTCCTTTCACCCCCTGGAAGTAACGCTCTTCGCCGCTGATTCAGCGGGAACGCCAGCGACGTCGTGAAAGACCGAACGTAACGATCCGTCAGATCTTTACGCGGCTTCTCCTTCGCTGATCTCTCCATCTTCACTGACGTCTTCAAATCGAATCGAGACGCGCTTGCTGACGCCGGACTCTTGCATCGTCACTCCGTAAAGAGTCGTCGCCGCTGTCATCGTTTTTTTGCTGTGGGTGACGATCACAAATTTGCTGTGGTCAAGGAACTCATTGAGCACCATGACGAATCGGCCAATGTTTGCTTCATCAAACGGCGCGTCAACTTCGTCGAGCACGCAGAATGGGCTTGGCCGATATTGGAAAATCGACATCAGTAGCGCTACCGCGGTCAAAGCCTTTTCACCACCCGACAAAAGCGAGTTACTGAAACTGGGTTTGCCGGGAGGCGTTGCGACGATTTCAACACCGGCTTCCAGCGGATCTTCGGATTCTTCGAGGACGAGATCCGCGTGGCCACCACCAAACGACTTGCGATAGAGCTTCTGAAAGTTTTGCCGAATCGCTTCGAGGGTGTCTAGGAAAAGTCGACGACTGTCTGCATTGATACGACCAATGATCCGTTGCAGCGAATCCTTCGCCGCAGCAAGGTCTTCGTATTGACCGCTTAGGTGATCGTATCGTTCTTGCAGCCCTTCGAGCTCTGCGAGTGCTTCCATGTTGACGTTGCTCGTTCGCTGCAACTGTTCACGCAGGCGGTTGATCTCCTCATCCATCTTTGCGCGGTCTTCGATCTCGGCCAGTTCCTCCGGCGGGTCATCGTTTTCAAGATCGATCTGATAGTCTTCGGCAATGCGTTCGGTAAGCGTCCCCAGTCGCATTTTTGCGGCGTCACGCCTGTTGGTGATGCTGTGAACCTGTTCGCTTGCTTCGGCAACATTTTTCAGGACGGCTTCGCCCGCTTCCGCAATCGCACGATTGGTTTGCCGAAGCGATTGAGCTTTCTCGGCCAGTTCACGGAGCTGTTTATCGAATTCGTCTGTCTGTGATTTCAGCTGATCAAGTTGGCCAACGGTTTCGGTGATCCGTTGTTTCAGTTCGGACTGACGGGTGTAGCCAGACTGTGCGGTGACGCTTGCGTTTTCGACGGACGAACGTCGTTCGTCTTGCTCGCGTTTTTGGGATTCGATCTGATTGGCCAACGCTTCCTGACGTTGTTCGGCACGAGCGAGTTCGACCGAGGCTGTCATGACGGCGCTCGATGCGGATTGCAGCGCTTGCTGTGTTTCCGAAAGCATCTCTTCGACTTCGGCGGCTTCGCTTTCAAGCTTCTCGATCGACTGTCGAGATTCGACGATCGAAGCCGACAATTCACTCGCTTCTGACTTCGCTTCGTCGCGTTCTATACGCGTCGACGTGACGTCTGATTGGATTTGGTCGTGTGCGGTCTGGCGGACTTTGGCTCGTTCCTTGGCATGTCGAAGGTCCGCGTCGGCGGCCGCCTTTTCTGTCACCAAGTTTCGATGCTGAATCTCCAGTCGGCCGAGCGCGTTTGAGTATTCGTCGACAAGGGCGGCAAGCTCCCGAATCGCTTCGTCGTTTTCGGAGATTTCAAACGTGTAGTGTTCGATTTCTTCAGCAGCGGCATTCATCTCGCTGCGTCGACTGACCAAAGCGGTCGTTGCACCGGCAGGGCCAACGATCATACTGCCGTCACCCATCAGGACTTCGCCGTGTCGGGTAACGATTTGTTGATCGGGACCGCAAAGTGGACGAACACGGATCGCCGTTTCCAGATCTTCCACGAGCCAAGTCGAACTCAACAGGTGCGCGATCAACTTTTGGCCTTCGCCATCGGATGTGATCACTCGGTCGGCTCGGCCGATGACACCTTGGAATCCTTCCAGCTGGATTCGGTTTTCGCGTGGCGGTTCGGGAAGGTGGTCCATCCGGATGATGCCGACACGGCTATCGATCTGGATTTCGCCGCTGACGATGGCTTCGGCCAGTTGTCCATCACGTGTCACGACGAACTGTGCACGATCACGCAGTGCCGCATCGATCAATGGGGCGGTTTCGACATCCACATTCACTAGCGTCGCTACCATTCCCAGAACGCTAGAAGCCAAGGGGTGGGCAGCGTCAGCGACGTGTTCAAGGACGGCGCGAACGCCACCGGAGACCCCTTCGTGTCGTTTGACCAAGTCTTCCAGTACGAGATAACGTTGCCGAACGCCTTCAAGCCGGGTGCGTAGTTCGGCCGTTTCGCCACTGCGTCGGTCGAGCACGTTGCGGTGCTGGTCCGTTTTGGCCTGTTGGACTTGTAGGTCGCCTTCGGATGACTGAATGCGTGCCTCAAGTTCTTGCAACCGGTCGGCGGCAACCTGTGTGTCCGCATTTGCCTTGTCGAGCAGTGCGATCGAATCGGTCAGACGTTGTTCGAGGCTGACGAGTTGGCGATCCGATTCAGAAAGACGTGTTTCGGATCGCTGTAGGCGGACTTCCATTTCCGAAACGCGGCGGATCGCGTCGAGGTGCTGTTTGGAAATATCCTCGCGGCGTTTAAGTATCCCGTCGGTTTCGGTTTGGATTTGATCGCGTTTGGCAACCAGTTCGTCGTTGTTAAGGCGAACCCGTTGCAGTTCTTCATCGCCGGTGCTGTGATCAGCGATTGCTTGTTGAAGATCGTCGTCTGCTTTGCGAGCTTGTCGCATCAGTTTGCGACTTCGGCGAAGTGCGTCAGCAATCGACATGCGGACTTCTGCGACCGAGCTTTCGTCGGCATCTTTGCGGCCACCGAGTGTTGCCGACTGTGCGAGCAGTTCATGGCGTTGCTGTTCAAGCTGTCTCGCTTGGTCAGCAACGGATTGCAGTTCCATGTCTGCAGATTGACGCTTCGTCGCGATTTCTTCTCGCTCGTTTTCAAGCTCACGTAGGCGAGTGTTCGCGTTTGTGAGGTCTTTCTCGCAGGTGTCCAGCTCTTGATTCAGGTTCGTCCAATCGTTCCAGGCGATAACCGTTCGCAATTCCTTGAGCCGTTCGGATGCTTGACGGTATCGTTCGGCCTTAGCGGCTTGACTGCGAACACTGCGAAGGCGGGTGCCGACTTCTTCGACGATATCACTTAGACGCGTCAGGTTTGTTTGGACGCGCGCCAGCCTTCGTTCGGCTTCTAGCTTTTTAGCCTTAAAGCGACTGATACCGGCAGCTTCTTCAAAGATTGCGCGGCGGTCTTTCGCGTTTGCCTGCAGCATCCGATCGACCTTGCCCTGCTCGATCAAACTGTAGGCATCGATCCCGATCCCGGTCCCGCGAATCAAGTCACGCACGTCTTTAAGCCGCACGGATTCTTTGTTGATCAGGAATTCACTTTCGCCGCTTCGGTAGACGCGCCGGGTCACATGGACTTCCGGTGCATCGATCGGCAAGTTGCCTTGCGAGTTGTCGAACACGATGGTGGCTTCGGCTGCACCAGCTGGTGGGCGCGTTTGTGATCCTTTGAAGATCACGTCCGACATCTCTTTTCCGCGGAGGCCCTTGGGGCTTTGTGACCCCAGCACCCATTTCATCGCATCAACAATGTTGGACTTGCCACTTCCGTTGGGGCCGACGACCACCGTGATGCCGTCGGGAAAATCGAATCGAGTCCGATCCGCAAAGCTTTTAAAGCCGGCCAGTTCGAGAGCTTTCAGCATGCGAGCGATCGGGTCAGGAAACGAGGTGCAGAATCAGAGGAGGTGAACTGGTTGGTCGATTGACGAATGGTAACGGCATCAATGGGGGGGTGCCGCCGATTTGGACGAGCTTCCCGAAGCGAATCTTTTCTCGATCAACCGCACTCGGCAAGTCACGTCAGCCGAGAAAAATGATTCGATAGCAACACCCCTTAGCCTAAATGAAACCGGGAACAGCGGGTAGTTGCTTTTATTGCTAAACAGCCGGATCTGGCAGCGTATTTTGGGCGTTTTTGCTGGAATTCGCTTTCGATCGCTGGTGTCCAGTTCGGGAGGCTCGTCTTGCACCGCAAGCGACTTTTCCGGTAATTGGGGATATTCCGATTATCCCGGACTGTCATGCGCCAGCACCGTAACTACCGCTTCCCCCGAACGATGCTTGTCAGGACGCTCTCATCGCTGCCCCTCCATTTGGCTGGGGCGGTCTGCCGGCGTCTTGCTTCGCGCTGCGCATCCATAGTTACTGGGCCCCGGCGCGCCAGCGATTGTAATGCTCGATTGTTGGGGCTTAAGTTGAGCTGGCGGACTGGCCGTCGTGAACGATTTATGCAGCAGAGCCGATTCGTATTGCAGATCGGCATGGCTTCGATGATTTGCTGGTCCCTGCTGGCAAGTCCTTTGATTGTCGCTGCAGAGTCGATTGGCGTTGAAGCGGTTGATGTTGCCGCATCGCTTGTCGAGGTTCGAAAGCTTCGTGATGCCGGTGAGTTCGCTTCCGCTGTTGGTGAGTTGCAGAAGCTTGCGAGCTACCTCATCGAGGAATCGCGTTCTGATGTTCAGCTCGCAGCCGATTTTGTGCTGCTTGCCAGGGCTGCGCAAAGTGACATCTCGCCGGAGCAGGTGGACGAGCTTTATGTGGCAGCTGAGCAGTGGTTGCAGCGGAATGACGTTTCGTCGGTGTCGCTCAAGCAACACGTGGTTCTGACCACGGCAATCGCAACGCATCATGCATCGCGGCAAAGGGCTGGCCAGGCTCAGCAGCAATTGTTGCGGCTCTTTGACGAAATTGATCGATCAAATGATGAAGCTGAAGGTGCATTGGCCGCTTCGATTGCCGATCCGCTGTTAGCTTTGTCTATGAAGTCAGCTTGGCAGGCAATGTCCGGCGGAGACGCCGAGGGTGCGGAGAAGCTGTATCTGGCGATGCAAGGTTCCGATTCACGAGGCAGTGTGCAGCTAGGGGATGCCAGGCGTTCTCTCTGTCAGTTGGGGCTCGGTTGGGCAACAGCCCTGCAGCCCGACAGGCATGTTGATGCTGCGGAGCGTCTTGGGGTCTTTATCGATCAAAACCCCGATCATTCCGATGCTGCCAAGGCATCAGCTTTAAGGGTGCGATGCGCGATTAAGGCCGATCAAAATGCTGAGCTTCTAGACGCGATTGATCTGCACTTCAAAGAGTATGGAGATACTTCAGGAACAGCCGATTTGGTGGCAGAAGTCCTGCGTCAGGTCGATCCGATTCCGGAGATTGTGAAGGAGTGGCTGCTGCAGGAACAGTCTTATCAGCAATGGCCATTGAGCTTGGTTTCCGAGTCGTTGGTGCAGTTTGGCAGTGATTTTTCGCCACGTGACTTTGACGCTCTGGTGACCCGCTTGACCGTGAATGACAAGGCTGGGGCGTGGACGGCGCAAACACTGGAAGGCTGCGACGCGATCGATCACTCAGCAATTTCGGAATTGATCGCGGCGGCTGTGATCGGGGGCCGAATCGGTGGTGCGACGATGTTGTCAGTTGAGGCAGCGACGCGTTGGGCCGGTCGAACGGGACGCTGGTCAATGTTGATGCACGCCGCCGAGGATGTCGACTTCGAAAGCGATCCTGAAGGTCGCAGTGTGCATGTCGATCGGTTATTTGCCGAAGCTGTTTTTCGATCCGGGCAGCGTGCGAAAGCGCTTCGCTATTGGAAGCACGTCGTCGATGTGCGAAAAGCAGACGACTTTGGCACGTTGCTTCGATGTGCCGAGTGTTCGGTGCTGGTTGATGATGTCGAGCAGGCCGAAGTGCGATTGCGGCGACTGCGGGAAATCTTGGATTCCGCGGAGACTGCACCCATCAGCCAGAAACCGTTGGTGGAATTGCTTGAAGCCGATCTGGCGATCCGCAAACTTAAATTTGATCATTCACGTTCGTTGTTGGAGTCGGTGGTGCGCTCGCCCGAGTCGCCGGCGCCAATACGAGCACGTGCTCAGTGGATGATCGGTGAAACCTATCTGTTGCAGCAAAACTATGCCGAAGCGATCGATGCGTACCGGCTGGTCGAAGGCATTGATCCCGGGGGGCCGTATGCAGCAGCGGCGCTGGTTCAAGCGGGCAAAGCTTTTGAACAATTGGGGCGGACACGTGAGGCGAGTGTTTGTTACGGAACTCTATTAGAGAAGTTCGCGGACAGCTCGTATGCATCGGAAGCTCGCCATCGGATGTCCGCGTTACCAACACATTCCCCATCGAACACCCGTCGCTAAGGCGTCGTGGTGATCTGGCAATCCTTCGAACCACGAAACGATGACGAAAGAGAAGCCTCCGGTCCGCTCCTCGGTAAAACTTCGCAAACGTCGACCAAGCCGTCATATCGCTGGTTTGATGTCGCGTCTGCTGCCCGCTTGCATCCTAGGAATTGGGATGTTGGTTCTGATGAGTGTGCTCGATCAAGCGCAGGCACAGTATCCAGGCCAGACCGTGAATTCATCGCAGGGTTATCCCAACGGATTTCCGCAGCAGTTTTCCGCGGCACCGTCGACGCGTGGGAACGGACAAGGTTCCGGTATGGCCGCTGCACAGCCGATGTACCGGACCGCTGATGCGAGTGGATCTAACGGTGCCGATTCGTATCAAGGTGGTATCCCACAGGTGCCGCAAGAGCAAGCCGCGACGGCGACCGAGCAAATCGGTGGCGAGATCAGTGAAGATGCAGAATCCGAAAGTTGGCTGCAAACGCCGGACTTCATTCGCAAGATCATGTCCGGCGGATGGCTGATGATTCCACTGGCTATTTGTTCGCTGGTCGTGCTTTCACTTTCCTTGGAACGGTTGATTGCACTTCGACGAAGCCGCGTGATTCCCAAGCCATTCGTGCTTCGTTTCACCGAATGTGTCGAGGATGGTGTGCTTAGCTATGACGAAGCGACCGAGCTTTGCAAAGAATTTGACTGTCCGGTGAGTGAGGTTTTTCGGGCAGCGCTGCGTCGCTGGGGACGTCCAATGTTCGAGATCGAACAGGCCGTGATGGATGCCGGTGACCGAGTCGCTGACGGATTAAAAAAGTACCTGCGAGTGTTTCATGCGATCAGTAATGTTGCACCATTAATCGGGCTTTTAGGCACCGTGATCGGGATGATCGACGCCTTCGAAATCATCAGTGATCAGGCATCGCTAGGCCGGCCCGAGTTGCTTGCCAGTGGCATCAGTATGGCTTTGATGACGACTGCCGGAGGGCTATCCGTCGCAATTCCTGCCTACCTGGCCTATATGTACTTCAGCAGTAAATCCGATCGATACCTAGTGGAGATCGAAAAACTGTGCCAACGCGTGATCGATTGTATCTCGGCCGAAGGGTTGGAGACGACAAGTGCATCGCGTAGCAAGAGGCGAAAGGCAGCGTGATGGGAAAACGCAATCGATCCAACGAAGACGTCACGATCAATCTGACACCGATGATCGATGTGGTGTTCCTGCTGGTGATCTTTTTTATGGTCGGCAGCAAGTTCAGCGAATCGGAAAGTTCGATCGACGTCTCGGTTCCCGCCGTCGGTGCGGCGAGTCCGATGTCGCGTGTTCCCGATGATCGCATCGTTTCGCTGACCCGCGAAGGGCAACTGCTGCTTAATGATCAGCCTGTGACTAAAGAGCAACTGGTCGAGCAGTTGTCAAACGAGTTTGCACAGTACCCGGCGCTGAACGTGATCGTTCGCGCTGATAGTGATACCTCAATTCAGGATTACGCTTCGATCGCCTTACTTGTCCGCCAAACTGGAGTCAAAAAGATTGCCATGGCTGTCAAAGTCGATCAAAGCGGAGGCCTGCGCCGTTGATCCTTGCTACAAGCATTGACACGATTTGGTCTGATCCAAGAGTCGTCTATGCGGTCGCGGTTGCTGCGGTCGTATTGCTTGTCGTTACGATTTGGTTGTTCCGCCGCGCTAAACGCGAAGGCCGTGCCGCGGGTACGATCTGCCTAATCTTGTCGGTGGTTTTACACGGCGTCTTGATTTGGCTGGTTCCCTACAAACAGCAGCCCCCAGGCGGCGGAAAGACTGCTAGTGATCGGGAAGAAACGCTTGGCATCGATTCGATCGAAATGTCAACGTTTGATCCGAAGTTGCAATTCGAAGACAATTCAGGTGATGCAGACCAAACGCCGTTCATGCCGCTTCCCGTCGATGACTTGACGGATCTTGCGAGCGATTCGGTTCCCGCACCGGGAGATGATACGCCGCCAGAGGCCGATTCATTGCTGTCTGAAAGCAGCCTTGAAAACTCCGACGTCCCACAGTCTTTGGAATCTGAAGTTCAAGAGCTGGCGAGCGAAG
The DNA here is from genome assembly GCF_020966635.1 of Stieleria sp. JC731. NCBI lineage: Bacteria > Pseudomonadati > Planctomycetota > Planctomycetia > Pirellulales > Pirellulaceae > Stieleria > Stieleria sp. JC731. Next base: position 1,410,711 of record NZ_JAJKFQ010000005.1, read on the forward strand.
CGTTCGCAGAAATTGAGCAAGCCTTGGATGCATCGCTGGACGAGTTAATTGAAGCCACGATGCCGGTCGATGAAGCGGAAATGGCTGCTCCGGAAAGTGTTGTCAGTGATGTGCCCGACATCCCTGCGATGGTCGATCCCTTGTTGGAGCCACCGCCGCTCGATGAACAGCCGATGCAAATGCCAACGGCCCAAACCGTCAGTTCCAAGTCGGTTCCAGTCGGAACATCTGGACCGATGAATCCTGCTGACTCATTCGATACCACTCCGCATAGTGCGGCGAATGCACCGTCGGCGAACATCGCGGCAGATCGTACCGCTGATTTCTCAAGCAGAACAGGAACTGCCAAGCAGATCGCGATCGAGCAGACCGGGGGCGATGCACAAACCGAAGCCGCTGTCCGCGCCGCACTTCGATTCCTTGCCGATGCACAACAGGCCAATGGCAGTTGGGATCCACAGGCAACGGGTGCTGGTGAGGAGCGTCGTCCGCTTGGTGAGAATAGGTTCGGCGCCGGAAAACGATGCACCACGGCACTGACCGGTCTTTCTTTGTTGGCGATGATGGGTGCCGGAAACACTCATCAGCGCGGTGAGTATTCAGAGAACGTGTACCAAGGGCTGTCGTATCTCATTCAGCACCAGCAACCCAATGGCTCACTTGAAGGCGGCGCGACTCTGTACGCGGCCAGCTACTGTCACTCGATGGCCACGCTAGCTGTTTGCGAAGACGCGTTGATGACTGGCGATGCATCGGCAGTCGAATGCGCCCGTCGTGCGATCGCGCATACCAAACGAATGCAGCATCCGGTGACTGGCGGTTGGCGATATACACGCGGTGATCCTGGGGATCTAAGTCAGCTCGGTTGGCAAGCGATGGCATTGCATTCTGGGTACCGGGCCGGGGTTGCCGTTGGCGACGAAACCTTCGCAGGGGTGCAGCGTTTTTTGCGCAGCGTTCAAGTCGGTGGTGGCGGATTGGCTTGCTATCGCCCTGGTGAAAAGGTCAGCCGCACCATGACGGCAGAAGCGATGGCGATACGCTTGTTGCTAGGCGAGCGGATGTCTGCCAGAGAAGTCGCCGAAGCGGAGCGATACATCCTGCAGCAACGTCCCGGTGTGGGACAGGACAACTATTACTTTTGGTACTACGCGACGCTCGCGCTGCATCAACTGCAAGATGATGCATGGCAGGAATGGAACTTAGCACTCAAACAACGTCTGTTGGCAACGCAACGAGCCGACGGCAGTTGGCCAAACACATCTCTGTGGGGTGGCTACGGCGGGCCGGTGTATACAACGGCCATGGCGACGTTATGTTTGGAAACGTATTACCGGCATACCGTTCAGTGATAGGGATGCCAGGAACAATTGATTGGTGTCAGTAAGACTGTGGCGACTCGGCCGCATGATTTAGCCGCACGAGTTAGCCGCACGGGGCGTTGCGGCGATGATCGGTCAGTCCATTTGACGAAGCGTTTGCTGAAGAACTACAGCAAGCCTTCTTTTTCTAGGATCTCGCGATATTGGTCACGCTCACGACGAGTCGCTTCCAAGTCGAAGACCAAGTATTTCATGTCCAGACGCAATTGTGACAGAGCTTCTTGGACGAGGTTCAAAATCCGTCGGCGACGGGTGCTGCATTCGATCGCACGAGTCAGTGCTGGAGCAACGGTGTCGCGGTAGCGGGCTGGGAGTGCGTCGATCGCGCTGCTTAGCTCACGCAATTCTTGAGGAATTTCGTCGTGCTGCTTGTTCGATCCGATCGTCGTCTTTTGCATGCGCCAGGGCTCCGAAGAGTGAAACTTGGGGTGATTTGCTTGATGGCCCTCCATTGCATTCACGATGCCAGATCCTCGTGGCTCGTCTCAAATCGACAACGTAAGTGTTTGCTGCCAATCGACTTAGGTTGATCTAAATGCCGGCGATGTCAAAACAAAACGTTGCAAAAAAACAACATCATTTCGACTAGCCAGCCAACGCTAAATCTTGATATAGCAACAGCTTACGGTTCGAGTTGCGGGTTGCGACATGGCGTTGATTTTTTTACACATCGTCGCGTCAACCGCACACTCTATTGACGAGTTTCCGGCAGGCCATCGGTCTAAATCGCAGACGACACCTACACACTCCCCGTTGCTGAGCAGATTGTTCTGGCTGAACGGTATTGGGTCAATCATTGATGAGACAGATCAGGAACGCACGACAGCTTTTCACGTCAGTCGTTCGGACTCGGCAAACCTTTCCGACGCGGTTGTCAGCCAAGCTGCGGCCCCGGTTTTTCACGCTCCGATCTGCGTCTCAGCTGCCCATCGTGGTCCTGTTTTTACTGCTGGGAAACCTTTCCGCGTGGGGCGAATTCTATGATCGCCTGGATGCCTTTCCGCCGCGTTGGCAATTGGACACTTCTGATTGCGATGCTCGCGTTATCGAACAGAAGGTATTGCCAGCAAGCGGGTTCGATGGCAACGGTTGCGAGACACTGACGTTCCAAGCCGCCTTGGGCAGTGAAGCGGTGATCACGTATCGGATCGAACCGGTTCATGCGATCGATGACCTTAACGCGAACCTTTATGTGCTCAGTGCGAGACGCGGTGCACGGGTTGGCTTTCGAGTCCGCTTCCCTTACGTGCGTGACCCCGAGACACGTCGTCCGCTCGCGACCGTCCTGTACGGCGCGACTTACGAACGCCCCGGAAAGTTTCAGCAGCTTGGCGTTGGTAATATTGAAAGTGACTTGCGCGTCCGGATCGCCAAGCTTCGGCGACAACTCGGTACGGAAGCGAACCTATCCGACCCATACATCGATGCGGTTGCCATCAATGCCTATAGCGGGCCTGGTCTGACGACTTTGCGATTCGACGATATCTCGATTAACGGGATGGTCAATGTGGGAGACCACGGTCGCGTCGAAAACGTTCCGCCGGCCGAATCGGTCGGACAGACCGAATCCAAGGCGATGCGTCCCTTCAAATCGTACAGCATGCTATCGTCCAACGGCTTAGTTGGTACAGCAGACGAGGTGACGATAGACTCGCTGCAGGCAAATTCATTGGCGCTGCCTGCTCCCTTCCCACGATCATCGATCATTCGAATTCTTGAACACCGCGGTGAACCACTTGCGTGGGTGCGTTCGCTTGGTTTTGACGCTGTGCTGTTGTCACGTCCACCGACTGCCGAGGTCTTGCGCGAAGCGATTCGGACAGGACTGATGATCTATTCACCGCCACCGATGGCTCCGGATCCTGAACTACAGACGTTGTTGGATCCGGTCATGGCATGGTATCTGGGCGGCGGTGTGGCGCTTGATCAGAAGCGAATCGAACAGACCGATAGGACTGTCACACGGCTTCGCAGCTTTCCAAGTGTTTGGCAGCGACCGATCGTGATTGCTCCTGTCGAATCTTTGAATCAATACGCTTCGCTAGCGGACGCGATCGTCTACGACGCTGCGCTTCGATCGCGAGGTTTGACATCGGACGACCAAGTCCAGTCTTACTGGAATGCTTGTTCGAGAATCGTTGATCGAATCGATGTGGCCGTTTCGATCGAGTCTTCCGCACCACAGCGGTTGCACGAAATGAACGCGGCCATTGCAGAGAAGACCGGCGCACCGGCAGACGGTTTGTTCCGTTGGCATAGCATGTTGACTCAAGTCACGCATTTGTTGGAACACTCGCCGTCAGCAATCGTATTCCATTCGCACGCGTCGCTTACCTCTGGAAAGCCAACGGCACACCAACGCTCGTCCGCGCTAAGCTACGTCAATCGATTCATTGCGATGATGGCGCCATGGATGGCATGGGCAGACCGGTCGGTCCCATTTCCTGTGACCGGTGCCGCATACCATTGTGGTGTGTTGCGTACCGATCAAGCGCACGTACTGCTTCTGTCCAGTGACGCGGGTGTTCGCGATCAGATACTTGCGGGCGATGGTTCGGCAGTGCAAATTCGCTTGCCGCCCGAGATGGCAAAATACACCGCGTGGCGGATGACGGATTTTGCTGCGGAGCGAATTCCGATTCAGACCAATGCCGGCATCACACAGCTGCAGATCGTTTCACCCGATGTTGCGGAGATCATCGTGATCAGCCCCGATGCAAAGCTGGGGACTGACCTTGATCGATCCGCTCGTCAATTTGCCAAACGAGCCGCTTCGGATCGATGGCAGCTATCCGGCGAACAGGTTCGACATGCACAGATAGATTGGCAAAACGCGGTCAGCTCAGGCGCAACCGAAGCGATCATGCCAGTTGCGTTGGTCAATGCTGCTGTCGATACCCACGCACGTGCCGAAGATGCGTACCGAAGCAATGACTTTATCAATGCACTGCGTTTGTCTCGTCGTGCCGACGCGTGGGCGACACGAGCCAACATTCAGTTGGGACAAAGCCTTGTGCCGATCGCCGATCAAGATGACGTTCGTTATCTCAGTGTTCCTCCACTGGATGAAGGCAACTTGGCTTTGCAAGCGGTGTGGCGTCCGCTGATGGACGACAAGGGCTGGAGCAACAACTTGATCGCACTCGGTGGACTTGATCAGGCAAACGCGATCGGGCCTGAAAATTGGTCCTTCGGGCAACGGAAGATCAACCGTGCTGCCAGCGATATCGCATGGATCTCTCGGGGGTTCTTTAGCGGAGCCGGTGCGTTGCGGCTTTCCGCATCATCAACGACCAGTGAACCACTTGGCGGCGGGTATGCCGGAACAATCGCGATGCTTTCCAGCCCAGCGGTCAATATTGAGCCGAATCAAACCATCCGTATCGACGTGATGGTTCGAACACTTGGCTTCGGTCAACCACATCAAGGTCTGTTGGTCTACGACAGCATCGGTGGCCAAGAGATGGGAATTCTTGTCAACGGAGCCGACCAGTGGAAACGAGTGCGGCTATATCGGCAAAGCACCGACGAACGTGAGATCAAGGCGATGTTCGAGATCATCGGTGACGGCGAGGCGGTGATCGATGAGGTTTCGATTCAGGTTTGGCGACCGGGACCGCTGGCAAATTTGCCGCAAGTTGAGCGTCGGTAGATGCCAATCGAGTTTGGCTGTTTGCCTCTTTGAATTGCCTCTCGAGATGCCGCTGCGTCTGCAGCTTTTTGACATGGCGTTGATCGAATCTGCTAGGATGCTCCGTTGGAAAGAGCTATCACCGGAGTGAATGCGCAGGTGTGCCAGACTGTCGTCATATTGGGTTTGGCTGACACGCAGTTCCTTCTTTGAAGGTTCTTTCTTCTAGCAGCCTGTTGGTTTTCTATCGAAGCCTTTCGCTTCGTTAATGATTTGTCATTTCCTACTGCCTTCGCACCGCATAGGGCAACTTTGGGGTCGACTGAAGGCGGAAATGAACAGGCTGTAATGGCGATGAGACGAATTGTCCTTTGGGATTGATTGGCAAGTTGCCAACCAAGATTCGGTTCCGTAGACCCATCCTTCCTTCCCCACCGATCCTGCCATGGTTAATCGACGAACTGTTGTAAAAACAGCTTTAGCAGCTTCCGCCTCGGCTCTTGCTGTTCATTCTGGTCTTTCACCACAACGAGTTTCTGCGGCTGCAAACGAACGAATTCGTTTGGGTGTCATCGGCATTGGTCCGCGTTGCCGCTACGTGCTCGGCGGAATGTTAAAACATGCGGATGTCCAATGTGCCGTGATCGCAGACGTCCAAGCCTCACGACGTGAGGAAGGCAAAAAGCTGGTCGATTCGATGGCCGGCAATTCCGGATGCGAAACGACCATTGATTTTCGTAGTGTCTTGGATCGAAAAGATATTGATGCGGTCTTGATCGCGACCGGCGACCGTTGGCACGCAAATGCCTCGATGTTGGCTGCCGAAGCCGGCAAAGACGTCTACAGCGAGAAGCCTTGTGGGATCACGATCGACCTCTGCCGCCGCTTGTCAGACACAATCAAGAAGACAGGTCGCGTCTTCCAAGCCGGTACTCAGCGGCGGACCGTGACTAATTTTCAGCAGGCCGTCAGCTTGGTTCATGATGGAAAACTTGGGAAGTTAAAGCAGCTGCATGCGACCGTCTATGTACCGGAAATGAGTACCGAATGGCTGCCTGGTCAGCCGACCCCCGATCCGCGCCAATGCGATTGGAACCTCTGGCTTGGCCCCGCCCCGTGGCGTCCTTACAACGAAGCGTATGTAAATGGGCGTTGGCGTGGATACCACGACTTTGACTCCGGCGCGCGGCTACTTGATTGGGGAGCCCATACGGTCGATTTGTGCCAATGGGCGAAGCAAGCCGACGACACGATGCCTGTGGAATACACCGCCGATGAAACGGGAATCACTTGCAAGTACGACGACGGGATTCCACTGCGGATTCACTTCCTGGAAACGCCTTTCGGCCAGCGTCCCGGTTGGATTCAAGAACTGGGGACCTGCCCAGTTCGATTCGAAGGCACTGCTGGTTCGGTTGAAGTCGGTGATAGCGGCGGTCTTGTAACCAAACCGGAATCTCTCGCGGCAGGACTTCCTGAGTTGCCTAAGAAAGAACGGGGACTCGATGTCGAAGCCCACTCACGCAATTTCTTGGACTGTGTCAAGTCACGCGAATTACCCAACGCGAATCACGAAGTCATGCGTCGGTCGCACACCGCTGCCCACGCTGCCGCACTTTCATGGATTCTGGGACGGACTTTACGTATCGATCCGAAAACCGAAATGTTCGTCGATGATGATGAAGCGAATCGCTTACGCGAGCGTCCCGAACGCAATTGGGCATAGCAGGCTTCATTGTCGTCCATCATTCCGTGATGCAAACGTTCTCCTCCGCCGGCTTGGCGGAGTAATAGTCGATCTCATGAAACGCGATTCACAAATGGGCCGCTGATTCCCTCGGTTGTCATGGATGTAAAGTGCTACTCCGTACTCTACACAGGAGAACCACATGAAGACTGAATCATCTGCCCATTGGGAAGGTGGACTTAAAGACGGCCATGGCAAACTAAATACCGAAAGTGGCGTTTTAAAAGAGACGCCATATGAGTTTAAGACTCGATTTGAAGATGCCGTCGGTACCAATCCTGAAGAGTTGATTGGTGCCGCACACGCCGGATGCTTTTCCATGGCTTTGTCCAATATCCTAGGGCAAAGTGATATGACCGCAGACAGCATCGATACCAAGGCAAGCGTAACCCTGGAGAAAGGTGACGATGGGCCGGCGATCACGAAGGTGCATCTCGAAGTGAGCGCGAAGATTCCGGGCGCGAGCGAAGAAGCGTTTTTAGAATGCGCCAACAAGGCGAAAACCGGTTGCCCGGTTTCCAGGTTGTTGAACGCGGAAATCACGATGGATGCGAAACTGGTTTCATAATCCGGCTTCGTCCGTAGCAAAGTCGCCTACCGCTCCGCAAAGCTCACGAAAGAACGCTACCTTCGCGGAGTGTCGGGCGACAATTAAAAATCAACCATTCACCGTGCTGAATCTTTCGACGTCTTTGGCAAGACGCGATGGATGTGGACATCTTGTTGCGGATAGGGAATCGAGATGCCTGCTTCGTCAAAGCGTTTCTTGACAGCTCTCGTGACGTCGGTCTTAACAGTCCACCAATCGCTTGTCTTTGCCCATGGACGGCAAACGATGTTGACCGATGAGTCCGCCAATGCATGTGTCACGACGGCTGGTTCTGGATCACTGAGCACAAGCTCATGGTTCTTGACGACATCTTTGATGATGTCTTCGGCCAGTTCGAAATCATCGTCATAGCCAATACCGAATTCCATATCGACGCGGCGGTTTTCATTGGCGGTGATATTGGTGATGACATTGTTCCAGATCTCATTGTTTGGAACGTAGATCGTTTGGTTGTCGAATGTTCGAAACCGAGTCGACACCAAGTTCATTTGGTCGATCGTTCCGGTGATGCCACCTGCGGAAACGACATGGCCAACGTCAAAGGGACGGTTGATCAAGATCATCAGCCCCGACGCAAAATTGCTGAGCGTCCCTTGCAGGGCCAATCCAATCACGAGACCTGTCGCACCGATCGCGGCGACAATGGGCGTGATGTCAATTTCCAAAGCCGTCAAGGCGACCGCAAATCCGATCGCGAGCACGGCGTTCTTGACCGTTTGTGAAATCAGGCGTTCGGCTAACTGTGACAAACGAATCTTTCGGTCAAGCAGCCAGTTCACGATCCTGGCGACAATCTTCGCGATCAACCAAGTGACTAGCAGGATCACGATGAACCGGACGAAGTTCCAAGCCCAACGCTGTCCGCCTTCTTTCGATCTGAGCCATCCGATCATTCCGCTCCAGGCCGATTTAACGTCCGATGTATCCAGCTCGATTCCCGAGATTGCGTTGACATAGTCTCGATATTCCTGTGCGTCGCCGCCTTTAAGTTCCAGCGAATCGAGAATGACTTCGAGTCGATCGCCGAGAGCGGTCCGTTCGTCTTGTAGAACCGAAACGTTGTCCAGAAGGTTGTCCCGTACCGTCGCCGCAACGGCATCAGCAGAATTGGAGGTAGTCGAACTTTCTTCAGTGGAGTTTGCTTCCGATGTGGAGTCTTCGTCATTGGACTCATTTGAGCCCGAAGATTGAGAAGGATCCACGATCGACGTTTCGTCTTCGGCCGAAGCGGTGGAACTTGGCGCGGTGGAATCTGAAACCGCGGCTGCCTCGATCGTTTCGGAAGTAGTCACATCGTCCGAAAGATCTGGCGGGTCGCTGGGATCAGCGATTTCACCAGTTTCGGCGGCGGCTTCTTCGGTGATTTCCTGCTCCGTTTGTTCCGCCTTTTCAGAAGCCTTTTCGACAATGCTCTCCGCTTCTCGGATCGTGTTGGCCGCTTCGGTTTCGTTGTTCGTCGATAACGCCGCCGTTGCCTTTTTGGCGCCCAACCGTACCGCAGCCACCTGTGCCGCTTTCGCGCGCAGCAGCTTGAACCACGCGTCGGCTTCGACTTGCAATTCAGATTTGGTCAACGGCCGGGCCATGATCTGCAATTGATCAATGGGAACATCCGGATTCGCTGTCGTTACAGCAATGTATTCGTCTAACGAGCCTGAGACAGAAGAATTTGATTCCGCCTCTTGGCCGTAAGACGCAAGAGGGAACAGCAAGTAGGTAAATAGAAGTGCCGCTATTGGAAGTCTACGCGGTCGCGTCATGCTTTGAATGGTCTGGTCGATGGGGATACGGTCGGATAATGAATGTCTCTGACATTTTAGCGCGCCGTGTACCCTCTGGCACGTGTACCCCCACGAATGCCGTTTCACTCCTTTTGATGATTCTTTTCGTCGCAATCGAAGAAGTAGTTGCGCGGTACGTTAATCATTGGATGGATTCGATTTCCACCAGGCATCCGATGTGTAGGCTTCGGGGAGGTCGGCACCTATCGGATACTTGATCCCAAGTTCACGTAGTTCGTCAAACCATCGGGATCGCTTTGACTCGGGGACGCGAACTCCACACCAAGGGCAGTGTTTGATCGCGATGTACGAAGGGCCGCCGTCACGAACAGGTAGGACATACTCGTCGAACGTCGCGATATAAGCGACCAAGATATCGGGACACTCTAGAGGCTGGGGGTGTTGTTCGCAGGTCATCGTCGCATAGTTGGCCAGATGCACGCATGAAAAGTCATCCGGGTCGAATCCACGCTGACGAATTTTCTTTGCAAGTGCCCAGTCCCCACACTCGGTGCAACTGTTTTGGTGGCTCACCCATTCGGAAATCTCTTCAGAAATATCTTTCGCGTCAATACGTTCGGAAAGGGCGCGGAATTTTTCGCAGTTCATCAAGGCGGTCAAAGTTGCTTAGGAGAGGGACAAATCCTGTACGGAATTATTCATCCTATTTAAGCGACCGCAACGCGGTAGTTCGATCGGTGCATCCATCTCTGCCTGCCTTCAGTGATTCCAGGCTTGCGGTCGCTATCGCTGGTGTGCCTGCGGAACCGACTGGCAATTGAACAGTCGTCAAGTGCGATGGCTCCACGATTGATTGCTTAGTCAAAGCAATGCGTTGATTCACGACAAATGCGATCTCGGAACAAGGCTTCGATCGACCTGGGGGAGGATCGTTCATCAAACAGGGTGATGCGGTTGACCCTCAAGCTTGCAACGGAAGCTTCGAAAACGTGCGTGTACGCCTTGTTAAACCGTGGTGATGTGGCAGCACGTGTCGACCTGGCGATGCTTTAGCAATTCGTCAAGTTGTTTCAATGCAACATCGAGGCCCGTTTACCCTCATCAGCCTCAATATCACCGTCACCGTCAGTTCTGGCAAATGCTTGAAAGGTAGGCTCCCTGTACATCACATCACCACTCTAGGGAACTGTGATGCCTCTTCTAAATAAAAACTCTTTTCTATATAGGTCGATACCACTATGACTCGCAAACTCTCGTTTGAGTCGATGGAAGCGCGACGTCTCCTCGCAGCCGACGTCGCCTCCCATCAGGAGGAAACGACGATTGAAGTAGCAAGCGACTTTAGTGCGAATGCTTTTGCAGAAGTCGGAAATCTGGACGGTACTGTCAATGTCTCAAGCTCATTAGGGTATTTCAATTACTACGACCGAATCGGATTTTCGGTTGAACGAGAAGCCGACGTTTCGATCCGTTTGGACGGATTCTGGACCGACGTCGATCTTTACCTGACGGATTCACGTGGATACGTGATTGACTATTCCGTCAACTGGGGAAGGACAGCCGAATCGATCGACGTGACGATCGAACCCGGCAACTACTATGTCTGGTCACTGGCAACGTCTTGGTACACCACCGGGTACCACATGGAATTGACTGCCGATCAAGTTCCTGAGCCACTGCCCGAACCCGAACCGGTCCCCGAAACTGGTGTGCCTTCCGATGGCGTTTCACCACTGACCGACGTTGCCTACTTTGGCGGTTCGAATGAGTGGGGACTCAATGAAGTCGGCGCCCCCGAAGCCTGGGCTGCTGGTTATACCGGGCAAGGCATCACGGTCGCTGTGATCGATACCGGCGTCGATTTGGATCACCCTGATCTTTACAGCAATATCTATGTCAACGCCGGCGAAATCGCGGGTAACGGCATCGACGACGACGGCAACGGATACGTTGACGATGTCCACGGATTCGACTTCGCTGATTGGGATGCTGATGCAAACGATGTTCATGGACACGGAACTCACGTGGCCGGAACGATCGCAGCACTTGATAACGGATGGGGCGCAACCGGAGTCGCTCCTGACGCGACGATCCTGCCAGTGAAAGTTCTCGGCGACAATGGCTCGGGAAGCTCAACCAGTGTTGCCGCGGGCATTCGTTATGCTGCAGACCAAGGTGCGGACATCATTAACCTGAGCCTGGGCGGAGGCTACAGCTACGACATTGAGTCGGCTATCGAGTACGCCCGCTCGCTCGGTTCGTTTGTCATCGCTGCGGCTGGCAACGAATACGCTTCGATGCCTGGCTTCCCAGCTCGATTCAGTGCGTCTCTTGACAATGTCTTGTCTGTCGGGGCGTTCGATTCCAGCGGCAACATCGCGGCATTCAGCAATGACGTCGGCGGCAGCGGTGCGGTGCAGATCGATGCTCCTGGCGTTGGAGTGTATAGCACCTACGTCGGTGGCGGATTTGCAAGAATGTCTGGCACAAGTATGGCTACGCCACACGTTGTCGGTGTCGCCGCATTGACCCTTTCGGCAAACCCATCTTTGGCTCCATCGGCATTGCGAGATTTGTTGGTTTCCGGCGTTGTCGGAAACGCCAATGGATCTGACGGACTCGGAAAGGTCAGCACGCTGTATTCGGTCGCATGGGCAGCTGCCGGGGTTTCGGGCGGCACAGCCAGCGGAGGTGGCGCAGCGTCGGGAACGGACGGCAGCGGCGGTGTCGGCGCATCAAGTTTTGCTGCGGCATCGGATCTGCTGGACGAGCCTGATGCGGCAGACGTCGACGTCGTATTCGAAGACGCTTCGAATCTTGGACCAAACGACAGCTTGGTCAAAGCTCGTCAAGCTTCCGAAAATTCACGAACCGAAGACACCGACGCTGTCTTTGAAGACTATTTCGCAAGCGACGATTCCGATGATCAATGGAGCGTCGAGAACGATTCCGATTTGGAATTGCTTGCGATCGCGTAACGCGTTCGACTTCTGCTTTCAGGTGGCGACGCACTGTAGCGTCGCAGCTGGATTAAAAAGCTTGTGCGAATATCGGGTGACGGCTGGTCTGGTTTAGCGATCGAAGCCAGCCGTCGCCCACCGGACAACTAAAAAACTCGACCTGCGTCACAGCGGGCCGAGTTTTTTTAGTTCAACTCGAGGTGGCAGTCGGCAACAGGTCCCATAAACGCGGGTCGGTCAATGAGTCGGCGATCAACGCTGCACCGCTAAAGTCCTGGTCCTTCGTGTGTGGACTGGGGACAGAAACGACGACCGCCCCTGCGGCCACGCCTGCTTTGGTTCCGTTGCCACTATCCTCGAGCACTAGCATCTGTTCTGGTGACACCGCGAACCGTTCAGCAGCGGTTAAATACATCTCGGGATGTGGCTTTCCCTTGGAAACGTCGTCGCCGGTCAGGACAAACGCCAGTTCGCTCTTCCAGGGTTGGGATTCAAAAATCACGTCGACCCATCGACGACGACTGCTCGTTGTCAGCGCGAAAGGCAGTCCGCTTTGGCGAAGCCGATCGACCCAGGCGTCCAGGCCGGGCATTGGCCGGATTTGATTTGGAAGCAATTCACCGTAAACTTCATCGCTTTCAGCCAGCAAGTCTTCCGCGTCATCATCGAGATCGTGAAAATCGATCATTTGTTGAACCGCCGCGGTTCCGATTCGCCCCATCATGCGAGATTGCAACTCAGTGGTGTAGTGGAAGCCTCGGCGTTGTAAAATGGTCTCGCCGACTTGCCAATAAATTCGTTCGGTGTCAAACAACAGCCCATCCATGTCCAACGCGATGGCCTTGATTGACGATCGAATGATTGTTTCGGAGATGGCAGGGGCATCCGGATGATTCGGCTTCGTCGCCATTGCTTCCTCACTGTGTAGTTCTTACGTGTCAAAGTCGGTCGAACGCATTCTTACCACTTGGTCCCTAGACGGAACAGGGCCACTGACACGCTCGATCGCAGAAGTCAGCACCACCGGGTGGATTGAACCCGACGCCAGTCATTGGTCGATCGAGTCATTCGTCCCGATCGAAACGAGTGCCTTGCTGAATCACTTGCGCGAGGTAGACACGGAGCTGTCCACAGACGGTCCGCGAAAAATCATTTTTGATTCGGCAGTGAGGCATATCACGCACGATGTCGATGAGCTATCGGCTAGGCGGCAAACCCAGTTCTCGGATCAGTATCAAGAACTCGATCCAGATAGTGATTGCATCACACCACAGTCAGCCGGTGATGACGAAGCGGATCCACCGATCGATAACTTGATTGACTTGATTGAATCGACAATCAAAGATGCCGGCTATTCGAAACTGACTCAGGAAGATATTGAAAAGTGTGTCGGCGTTGCCAGCCATTGGGGCGTACCGATGAGCGCCAACTTCGATCTCTTTCGGCACCTTTCCGTCTACGCGCGAGGGGACATCGTCGGACAACGATGCCATCGAAACCTTTTCCATCTCTACCGCTTGGAAATGGTCGATGTTGCGATCTATCAACGATTGGTGGTGATCTTTCAGTTGACCGAAGATCACGAGCGTGGGGAGTTGCTACCTGCCAACAAGGTACACCTTCGCATCTTTAAGAACATCCCAAAGCAAGATGTCGACATGTTGCTGCCGGGAACCAAGATCAAGCTAAGCGGTATCGATCACGCCAAGGTGATCGTGCCGAGTTTGAGTGGCTGGATCTTCTCGCTGCAAAAGATCTCGCGTTTTGTACTCGTCACATTGGCATTGGCTGCCTATTACAGCACCGCTTTGATAATCGGCTTGGTGCTCGCAGGGATCGGCTACGGGGTAAAAAGCTTCTTCGGTTATTTTCAGACGAAGAATCGTTATCTGTTGAACCTGACCAGGAACCTTTACTTCCAAAAGCTGGACACCAACGCGGGTGCCGGCTTGCAACTAGTCGGTCAAGCACGTCGGCAACGAATGAACGAAGCTATCTTGGCCTTCTACGCAGTCCTAAGTGAGGAAGAGCCGATTAGCCTTCGTCGACTACGTCGTAAATGTGAACGCCTCGTCCGCGAAGCAGTCGATGTAGAAATCGATTTCCCCGCAGAACGTGTCGTGGACTACCTATTGCACCTGCAGCTGATCGAAGGCGATAACGAGGGCAGATATGAGGTCATCGATCCAGTTGGAAATGATGTTGGCGATTCGGCCGGATGAGATTCTTGCTCGCTCTACCGTACGTCTATAGGAATGCCTCGCACGATGGATTTGCAAAAGGTAGACCAAGCGTGGATCGGATAGCAATTCGGTTTAGGCGGCTTCGTGAACGATATGTTCTTTCGTGACACCGAGGTCAAGTAAGATCGCCTCCATGTCTTCAACCATGTGTGGAGGACCGCAGATATAAAACGGCTGATCGAATGTTTCGACTCTTGCACGTAGCCAGTCAGTATTGATTTCGCCGAACTCGTAGTCCCGATGCTGTTCCTCGGTGAGCGTGCACGTAATGCTTCTTCCCAGCATCCGAAACAGTTCACCCTGCAGGAAGATGTCTTCGGCGCATTGGTTGCTGAAGAAGACCCGGTTCCCGTCCAATTGCTGTTGTTGATGAAGGTATCGCAGGATGGAAATGAATGGCGTCATCCCCGCCCCACCCGCGATGAACAACCCCGGCCCCTGATACTTGATTGCACCCCACGCGTCACTGAAAATTAGTCTGTCGCCAACGCTCGCGTTCTTAGCGAGGTGCTCGGTCATTCCGTCGTGGTTTGGGTACTCATCCGTTGGATAAGACTTGATGATGAATTCTAGCCTTGGATCGCTTGGGACACTCGTGATCGTGAAGGGGCGTTTTTCTTCGCGCCAACCTTCCTGGTCGAGGGCCAAGTCGACGGCTTGCCCGGGGGTGAATTCGAAGCCGTCTGGCTTTTCGACAACGTACAGATGCACGTTTCTTGCCAGTTTTTCACGATGCAGTATCCGTCCCCGGTGCTTTCCAAATTCGCTCCAGTCGCGGGTGCCGCTATGAGGTTGGTTTTCCAGATTGATTGACATGTGATGATCTCCAGTTGAATGAACGTTGGGTAATGCCAGAGCGACTGGCTGCGGTCGTGGACTACTGACCGTGACGTGCTAACGAAACGCATGAGACGGTTTTCAAAACCCGATGTGCCTTTTGTAGTCGGACAGGGTCACCGCAAATCACAATCAAGCTGTCGCCGTTTGCGATCGCTTCGTGGTAATCAGCTGCGTCGTCGTCGGACGCACCAACGGTTTGAAAGATATTGACCGTTCCGCCTGCTGCTGCTCCCGCGGCCATACCGACGAGTGGTCCAGCGACAAGCATTGGTCCGATCATTGTTGCGGCCCCCATAGCCGCTCCGATCGTGCCTCCCATAAGCGACGCGCTCGTGGTAGTAGGACCATTTGGCAAACTTGTTTGTTTCGACAATGGCTTCGTTGCGAAGCATGGGAGTCCCTGGTCAACATCATCGCGGTTTCGGACCAAGGAAACTTCCTCGGGGGAAAACCCTGCCTTTTCAAGCACCTCGATCGCTGTGTTGAAGTTTTCTGGATCGCTGTATCTTGCGACAACACACTGGTCGGTCATCGTTCATTTCTCCCATTGAAAAGGTCATCCACAAGTTTTCATATGCGATGAGGCGAACACCTTGGGTGACGACTCACGCGGCTAGTCTGATCGTGAATGGGCGACGAAATCGGCAACGTGGTGAATACTTTTCCGGACATTGATTGCCGACTCGCCCTACTTCAGCTGGCTTGTTTGGGTGTCAAGACGCAAGCGATGTGCCAACTTCGGCTGTGGCTTACCAGCAAGCGGATAAAGTCAAGCCGAGCAACGCGGCAAGTGTTTCAGCGATGGATTGAATGAAGTCGATCGAATTGCGATCAAGACTTGGCCATCGAGAAGGAATGCGCGAAGTCGAATACGCGGTAATTCGTATTGCGCAAAGAGAACCCCCGGTCGTCTAGAATCCGGAGACGACCGGGGTTTGTTTGATGAAAGACATCCGAGTCTTTGCCTGGTTCCTTCCACTCGCATCATGCGATGGTCTTGTGATCGCCTCTTGCGACCAACCATGGGCGGAATTTAAGTGGAATTCGCAGACGCGAAAAGACCAGTTGGGATACTTTTGTTTATAAACATTTTGCTAGTACCGAGATGATCGTTTCGCATCGAACGGAATGACCGTTTCGCGTATTTGCAGCACCGCTAAACGTTCAAATCGATCTTTACTTTCGCCCCAGACATCGGATCAATTGATCCAGATCACAAGGTTGCGGCGGATCGGTGTTGTTGCCTTCGGCCAATCGGTTGATCACGGTAAATAACTCGGCGCGTTCGGATTCCAGCTTTGTCAATTTCATTGTTGGCTCTCCGCCCCGTGCCAAGATTCTTGATTGGACTTCGATGACACGCGCCAAGTTGGACAAGTCTTCGCTCTGTCGTTTGGCTTCACTGCGTTTCATCAGCGACGCTAAGTAGGCAAAATACTCCCGGCGATGCGGATCAAGCAGGAAATCATCCAATGCCGCCAACGTGCTGACAGTCATTTCACGCACATCGACACGATTCGGATTTTTGGTCGCGACGATGAGATCGTAGCTGCCCGATTCCAATTCCCCTTGCCCCGGTTTGGAATCGCCTTTGGTGAACGATTCGTGGATCGTCTCGGCGCTAGGGGCGTTAGTTGCGTTGTCACCGCGTGCATTCAATCGCCATAGCGAACCGTCGACCGGTTCAAATCGAAATTCGATGTCGTCCTCTGATTCTTCGACTTTGATCGTGATAGGTCGACGAATGATACGACAGGTGTCCAGCAGCGTTCCGGCAATCTTTTGCACCACATGTTTGTCATCGCCCTGTTCCGGCTTGGATTGAATCAACACGGGTACGGCCCGCGACTGGGGCCATCGCGCGTCGACAATGACGACCACTTCTTTCCCCGTTGATAAGGTCGCGTTTTCCAGCAGCCCCGGTCCGGTTGCGTCCAGGCGGATCGCACCGCTGGGTAATGCAAACTTGCTACCGTGTAAACGCAGCAGTGGGTCTTGAATGCCTTTTTGCAAATCAAATCGCACCAACCACTGTTGTTTTAAATCCGTACCCGGCAACGGGAACGCAGCGCTGGTCTGGTCATCGACAGCCGTATCCAACAGCCGGGTGCTGATGTTAGTCGGTTGATCTCTATCTTTGTATTGAAAATTCACCTCGGTTCCTGCCGGCCAATCAAACAATGAAGTGTTGACCAGACTGACCTGTAGTTGAACTGAGAATTTACCTTCGTTGTTGATCAAACGGTAGGAATGTGCCACGGCATCTCCGGGCAGCGGGTAGGACACTTCCAAGTCAGAGTCGGAATCAGCGACCAGCCTGCGAGCGATCAGTTTAGGCTGCATCGTCGCCGGAGTTCGGACGGGAGTGATGGTGTTCACATTGGTCAGGTTGTGAACCGAAACGGAATTCGTTTTGGAATTTCGCAACACCAAACGAGTTCGATCGACGGCCTCGATGTGCCCCGTTTCCTCACGATCGTCGGAACCCTTTAAGACAACCTCAATTCCCTCGAATCGCGTTTGCAATGCGGCGGAAATGTCGGTTCGACTGTTGTTGATGACCACAGCGGGAACTTTTTGTGATGTTAATATCCATTCGTCCGCGGGGCCGACATTGACAGTCCCGGAATTCAGCTCGGAAGAGTCAGTCGTCGGCAACGGAAAGCTTGTTCTATTTCCGTCCGTGTTTTTGCCTGGCGAAATTCGGTGGTGAACCATGGCGGAGAACGATTCGCCGTTTATCAGTAACTCGATGCGAGTCTCTATCGACGCGGCTGGTTGTTTGACGAGCACGTCTTGTCCGACAACAGCGATCGGAGATAGCAAACAGGCCGCCCATGCAAAGGAGACAACCCAAAATCCGAGGCAGTTCTCGGCTTTGATATGTGAGGATCGATACATTGCTATTTCCAGGTGAGTCCGATGTCGATGGGAAGCGCTGTCGTGATTGGATGGGATGTCGCACCGGCAGTCAGATTGCCGCTGACTAGAATCATCATCCGGGGTGGACGCGCGGTTACATTCGCTTTTGCAAAGGCCAGCACCAATGCATCCAATTGTGCTTTCAGGGTGCCGAAGCCTGCAGCACTTAACATTCGGTTGGATGATGCGTCAAAGGTAACGTCCAGTTCAACCGCAGAAGACACCGTCGGCGGTGTGGTAGCCGAAGCGGTTAATGCCGTCAGCTTCAGTTTCCCGGTAGCGCTGCGGACCGAAGTCGGCACTCGCACCCCAAGCGACAACAAAGTGTCGTCCATTGCAATGGTTGGATCCCCGGTCGAGGGCACGGTAATCGTTGCCTCGCCAGCGACGAATTCAGGATCGAAACTGATCGCAGTTGTAGCCGACGGATCGGGACGGCGAATCTGGGGAATCAGTAGGTGACTGGAGACACCGTACGGTGTTGCGATATGAACGTCGACACTGTCGGGATTGCTGGTAGGTTGTCCCAGCGTTTGCGTATTCGGCGGAATCACCACTTCCATGATTTCCCTGCTTAGCAATCGGTACTCCGCCGCCCGCCCGCCGACGATCACCCGGGTCTCGTGAACACTGAATCCTTTGCCAACTAAGAACAATGTGGTCACACCGGTGGGATCGATCCCCGGTGCCCCATACCATCCGATTAGGTCGGGTGACAAATCGCTGTTGCCCGTATGAAACATTTCAAACCCGCCGAGTGCGTTTTCGTGCGGAATTTGAACCGTGGTACTTTGCAATGGCAATCGTTTATCAAGCCTATCGATGACGTCATGCATTTGAGCGACATCGCCGGGGCGATAGCAGCCGCAATCTTTGGTGCACGATGCGAACTTCTGAATCGCTTGATGGGCCGAACTCAGTTTCATCGTGTCGTTCATCGTCAACTCCTTGTCCGCAGGGTTGGTCAGATGAAACCAGTTACCGCGGCTGGATAGGGTCAGGTAGGGGACGAAGCTGGGCATCAGCACAACCGCTGTGCACTCGCGAATTCCTGGTTCCATCTGTCGCGAGCGAACCAGTGCATCGCGTCCGGGACCACCGAGCAGCGACTCGGCGAACGCCCCGATAGTCGACGGTGTCCCCGGGGTTTGGATGCGAGGGTAGAATCGCCAACCGAAGCTATCATCGCCGTGTCCGTAGGCAACCTGAGTCCGATTGATACCGATGGTTTGCAAATCGATTTCAAGGCGTCGCACGAATTGTCCCGCGGCCTGGGGACTTAATTCTCCGTTGGCGACACCGATCGCAGCAGCGAGCTGCAACTCGCGACGACTGCTGAATGAATCTGCCACGTTTTGTTCATTCGAAACCGGATCGAGTGCGAATACTTGAATCGGCCAACGGCACTGGACGTAAGAGTTGAAGGCTTGGCAAGATTCAGGCGGCGGCGTCGGTCCCCAGAAACACATGCCGGTAACATCCCCGCAAAGGCATCCCTTTTCCGATGCCAGTGTGTTCATGTCTTCGATCAATCGAGCGTTCAGCAGACTCGATTCGACCATCAGGCACCAACCCAAGGCGCCGATCGGATCGGTACGGAGACCGCGCGGCAATGTGTCCATGTATTGCTCACGGAAACAACGGACGCCGACCATATCGTTGCTGCGTATTGCCTCGGCCAGTCCTTCGCACGCGAATCGCCACATCTGTGTGTGTTCCCGACTGAGGAAATCGTAGGCCGCAGACAATTCATCATGCAGGACTCTTCGAACATCAATCAGCAATCGTTCCCGTCCCGTATTGGGATGAGAGCTTCGCAACGTATTGTCGATAGTCGACGCAATGACCAATAAGTTTTCGGCACCGTAGACTTCGGCAAATTGGCTAGGAGGAATCGGCTGAATGCTTCGTCTGCCTCGCTGCGGTGCCGCGGGACCCGGCATCGTCGCTCGGAACAACGGCCGCTTCAGAGCAAAGCGGTCGACGCTGTCGGAGACTTCACCGCGATAGCTTGTTTGGAGGTCGGGCTGATAGTTGCTGTCGTTTTTACCGGCGGTCACTTGGCCGTTTGACTTGTCGATCTCGGCATTCCATTGCTCCTTAGAGTTCTGTGAGGACGTTTGGCCCAAGTATGAATTCACGACTGAATTGCTAAGCTGCTGGGCTATCCCGCTCATGTTTGTCTGTGTCGATTGCGACGCATTTCGAGACTTCGGAAGACTGGAAAAACGTTGATACAGAAGGTCCAACAACTCGAAATCCACCAGTATCGGCATGCGACTACGTGGCCCAATGAATGACATCAGTGTCTGGGGTATTCCCGGTGAAGAAGCCGTACTGAATCGAGCAATGAAGCTGGCGCCAGTTGCAATTGGCTGCAGCGCCCGAAGGTTTTCTTGGCCTGCTCCCGATATTTGTTCGACAACCAGCTTTTGAGCCTCGATTAATCCTTGGTCCGCAAGAGCCTTGAGCACGGACACCAACTGAGGATCGATCGTTGATGTATTAGCGAACACTTCGACCTTCCCCAGTGGCCATGCCAATCGATAGGGTAAGTCCCCTGGCTGGATCGGGTCATCAATCGATTGCTCATAGACAACGACCTGGATGGTCACGTCGACAAAAGGCTTTTGCGTCTTCACGCCCCCGACTACATCAAACATTTGAATCTGCATGGGAACGACGGCGACTCTGTATTTAAACAGATCTTCCAGTTGCGGCGTCGTCGTGTCCAAGTCCAATTTGGCGGCAATATGAATGTGCTGCCCTCCGACTTGATAGGTGTCTTCTGACAATGCGACGATCGTAGGGTCAGGAGTCGCAGGACGCTGATCATTGATCACCGTTACAGTGAAGATCTCATTGATGCGCTGTCGGAAGTACTCGCGATAGTCGTCGACGAAATCGAAATACGCGCGCTGCTGTTCAGTACGAAAGAGCTCGCCTTGAAGAACATCCAACCGTTGTTCCATGGCCGCAATCGTTGGAGCCGCAAGTCGCTGCCCCCTGACGATTGCTTTGAGATCCAATAGAGGGTCTTCGTCCAACGGTTTGTCAGGGTAACGCTCCAGAGTTCGCACCATGGGCAAAGCCAATTGATCCACCTGATCGTTGATGGCCAACTGACGAAATGTTTGCGGCAGCAAATCGTCACCCAACACGGGACGCAGGGTAAAACCAACTTCCGCGCCGTAGCCTTCGCGGGTACGTTTGCCAGGCAATAACGATACCGGGACCCTCATCAGGTTCATCGAATACCCGGGCGCATCGGCGGTATCGTCACCTTCATTGATTCTGCGCAGTTCATTGAGGGCGTTCAGGTAACGGAACATCTGGTCATTGTGCACGACCGGTTCCAATGAGATTGACAGCGCCTCGCCGTCGTAATTTGAAAACTGCGTTGCGGTCGGTTGCGCAGGGTCGTTGCGATTGACGACGGATCCATCGGCCGGCGCATTGGCTACGCCGAACACATTGGTAATTGACTTGTCACCTGAGAGTTCGGCATTGCCCAATGCGATCGCCATCGCCAATGCTGCTTGATCGGTGCGGCGAAGTGATGCTTGCAGGGTCGGTCTGAACGAAGAGAGTTGTTTGCGAAGTTCCAACTCCACATCTTGGCGATGCCGTGTCAGTCTCGCCTCGCCCCAGACGTCGGGATGCTTGGGTACGACCGACCCATAGATCTCCAGATGGTGCTCCAACCAATCAATTTGGTCGGCCAATTCCTCGACGTCTTGATGCTCACAGCGATTGGGCGCTTGCTGCTCAATCGCTTTTTCCGTAACGCCTCTTCCTAGTCGTCGCAGTCCACGAAACAGACCCGAAAAAGGCTGGTCCGCCGCAGCAGGCAAGGCACAAACGATGATCATGACCAAAGCAATTGCCCGAGAAGATGCTTTGGATGATTGACGCATTAAGGGAATCCGTCCCATTCCAACTGTCATCGGAATCCTTCCTTGTGACGTACGATGAACATGAATTGGCTTCGCCGGTCTACCGGAATCTGTCAGGGTGGCTGTAAACCTCCCCGTCTAGTGCCGTCCTATCGGCAAAACCGGCAGACTACGATCCCCTCTGCGGGACGGAAAACACTAACCCAAGACGCTGGCGGTTCCTATTCCAACGGTTGCATCAAGTCTGCGGATTGGGCAAGAGAATTCTTCTCATCCCATCAGCCGCAACGCGCCAGCGTGCGGTTCCTTCGGTGACCGCCGTGGCGAAACCTTTTCATCGACAACCCGCAACCGCGGCACGACGATCGACCGTACGCACAAGGAACTGACCGAGACCGACATCGCCAACACATATCACTCTTGGTGTGGTGAATGAACGTCGCTCGACTTTCCGAGTCGAAAACGCGCTCGACTCGAAGAGTCGATGAATACTGGCTACCCGGCCGTTCCCGGCTTTTGCAAAGCTTGATGTTGGCAGACGACGGTATTCCGTTCGAGACCAAGTTCCATTAGCCGCAACGCGCCAGCGTGCGGTTCCTTCGGCAACTGCCATGGCGACACGTTGCTTATCGACGCCCGAATCCGACACCACGATGGTCAACCGCACGCACAAGGAACTGACCGCGACCGACATCGCCAATACGTATCACGCTTGGCGTGGTGAATTAACGTCGCTCGACTCTCCGAGTCGGAATCGCCCTCGACTCGGAGAGTCGAGGGACACTGGCTACCGGTCCGTTTCCGGCTTTTGCAAAAGCTAGACGCTGGCGGACGACGGTATTCCGTTGGAGACCAAGTCCTATCAGCCGCAACGCGCCAGCGTGCGGTTCCTTCCATGACCGACCAGATCGACGACGCGAAGATCGCACGCAGAAAGGCGTGTAGGAACTGCACGCTAACACGTCGCGGCCGATTGAGAATAGGACGCAGGAACCGCAGGCTGGCGCCAAGCGGCTGATGGAGGATGAACGAAACGACGAACGCAGCGAAGTGCTCGATGACTTCTCTGAAGAGATTATCGATCTGATTCACCTGCTCAAAGCCGAGCGAGCTTCATTCGGTGATCTCGGCATCCGATTCGAACAACAAGCCACTTACGATATCAAAGCCGAGAAGAAGGTTGGTGTTGTTCTCGTCCTTGCCGGCCATGGCTATCCCCGTCGACCGCGACGATGTTTACACCCATGCCGAGAACTGCAAGAAGCATCGCAGGGGAGCTCCACAGGCTTAACAGCCGACCCAAGCGATAAGTCTGCGACAAAAGGATCGCCTGTCTCATCGCTATAAATATGGCGACAACCAAAGTCTCAAAGGTCAGCGTCCCACGTCCAGCAAATCCTACTGGAGCATTGCAGAAACCCAACGAAAAAAGCCTCCAGCATAATACAGAAGGCTTTTAAGCTACCCCGCTAGGACTTGAACCTAGAATGACTGAACCAAAATCAGTAGTGTTGCCAATTACACCACGGGGTAGTGCTGCTGGTTGAGCAGTCCGCGAAGTGTAGCAAATGCTTCGCGGTTGCCAAATAGGACTCGGTCACTTCTTGGCAGGTTCGGGAGAAATTTTTCCACTACCATTGTCCCGCCTGTTTGATTCGCACTCCCAACGCGAAAAATCCGAATGGCCGGACCCACACCCTAGGTATTTGAATTGCCATAGGTTGTGGCCATCTGACGAACCGACTCCGCAATCGTCGTCCGAAACTCTTCCGGCCCGATGACTTCTGCGTCCGCTCCCAGCGAAAGTACACGCGGAAGAATCTCACGCGGATGCGATGCCGGTACGGTCAGCATTGTTGTGTCTTCGTCGATGTCTTCTAAGATCTGATCTGGGTGCCAAGGATCCTCGCGGACATAGGCAGCACTTCGTTTTCCAAGCTTGATCTGCACCATCGTGGGAGAGTCTCCCGAGAAGATGCCAATGCTGCTGCCCAGGTACTTGGCAAGATCGATATCCGGATCCGGTTTAAAGTATTCGTCCAACAAGCGTGCTTGGCGGAATCGGTCGAGTTTCCAGTTGCGCAGGCGAGCGTTCTTTTCCAGGTCGCCGGCTTCTTGGTCGGTGCTTTGTCTGTCTTTTTCCCGCGGCGATGCGGCAACGATGTAGATGCTGCTTTGATAAACCGCCAAGCCATACGGTTCGATTTTTCGCGTCGAGACCGGTTTGCCGATCGCTTGATACTCGATTTCAACCAAGCGATGCTCAAGGATCGCTCGGTTGATTGTCTTGAGCATGCCTTCTTGGCGTTCATACGATTTGTAAGGCGAGCCAAAGACATGCAGCGCAGCTCGGTACCGTGCGTAATGGTCGAAAACGCCATTGGGGACCGCTTCTTGAACTTTGTTCCAGAAGGTCTCGATCCCGCGCCAGTACTGGGTTCCCATCAGGGGATAAAGCAGCTCGCGGCCGATTGACAGGGCAATCAGTTCGGTCGACGAAATCCCAATCTCGTGGACGTCTTTGGTGTTTTGTCCAAGCTTGAAAACACGTCCACGCTGAAGCGTTTCGGACTGGATGTCAAAGCCCGCCGCTTGCAGGGCCTCGATGTCGCGACGGACCGTTCGTTCGTGAAGTGTGGTCAGTCCAAGGTCGGCGACCAAGTCACCACGCAATTCATCGAGGGTGCGGCCAAACCGCGATAATTCTAGAAGTTGCAGGAGCTTGTGCTGTCGGATGAGCTGTTCGTTTCTTGCCATCTGGAACTCGTTTTCCCCGAGTCGATTGCGAGAGTGGCCAGCTTTGGGCCGGCCGGTGTGATCCATCAAAGCGATCATTCTAGGCTGGTAAAGCAGTCTAGCAAACCGTCACCCGGTAGGTCCGGACGCTCGGGCAGCGTGTTTCTTTGAGCGGAAACAGCGAATTTAGATGCACGGCAGAGACTTCGGACGCCACGATTGGTGAAAGCGAGACACCTGGGGCAGCGACTTTTCGGTTCCTCCAATGAGGGGCGGTGGTCTCTTGGGGGAACCCCCGGGCGATCTTTGCGGGAACTTCGTCTATTGCAGGCTGTTCCCAAATTCTGATTTGTCGTTCATGATGCTCATTGCAGAACATTTATTTCCCCTTTATCCACCGCCGATGTCTATCGTTCCTGAATTCGCCGCCGCTCTCGCCAATCACAACATCGAGCTCGAAGAAGAGTTGGTGTTGCGATTGCAGGCCTATGCTACGGAGATGTGGGAATGGAACGAACAGCTGAACCTGACTCGCCATACGACCTGGGATCTATTTGTCGGGCGTGACCTTCGTGACTGCATCCAAGTCTCCAAGGTGATCATGCCTGGAGAAGAGGTTCTGGACCTGGGCAGCGGGAACGGGGTTCCGGGGATTCCCCTGGCAATCCTGCGACCGGACATCGAAGTTTCGCTAGCCGAATCGGTTGCCAAGCGAGCCAACGTGCTGGGCGAAATGGTTGCGGAGTTGGAGTTGCCAGTCCCAGTCTACGCCTCGCGTGGCGAAGAGTTGCTGGACGATTTTCGTTTCAGCACGCTGATGTGCCGAGCCGTCGGGAGTATTGCCAAGCTATGTCGTTGGGTGGAGCCCTATTGGACCAACATCGATCGGATGCTTTTGATCAAAGGCCCAAAGTGGATCGAAGAACGCAAAGAGGCTCGTCACCTAGGGTTGATGAACGAGTTGGAGTTGCGTCGAATCGTGGCTTACCCACTTGGCGATGACGCGGAGCAAAGTGAAGGAGCGATTTTGCAGATCTGGCCTCGTAACCGCAAGTTGCAGCACAGCTTTCCAGAGCAGTGATCGATTGCTGGTGGCAACCGTCGCTATTTCGATGACGGATCAGTTTGATTGGTACCCATGAGCCGTAAAGACGTTCGCCTCGGTTGAGTGTTTCGGCAGCCGGAGGCTGCGATGCAGTGCGTCGCAAGGCGGGAGCCTAGCGACGAGTGCCTCATGCGAGGCTCCTCCCTCGCATGCAATGTCTTCCAGGCTCCGCCTGCTGGTTTGAGAGTACTGGCGAAATCAACCGTCGCTAGCGCGATAGCGGCTCAGTTTGATTGGTGCCCCTGAGCCGTAAAGACGTTCGCCTCGGTTGAGTGTTTTGGCAGCCAGAGGCTGCGATGCAGTGCGTCGCTAGGCGGGAGCCTAGCGACGAGTGCCTCGTGCGAGGCTCTTGCCTCGTATGCGATGTCTTCCAGGCTCCGCCTGTCGATTTGAGAGTACTGGCGAAAGTAACCGTCGCTAGCGCGATAGCGGCTCAGTTTGATCGGTGTCCTTGAGCCGCAAAGGCGCTAGCCTCGGTTGAGTGAACACGAGGCTTAACTGTTTACATGCACCCGTCGCCAGCGTGATGACGGCGCAGATGGGGCCAGTGCACTAACTGTAGTTTGGCGTTGGCGGGCGATAGTCACCAAGGTCGATCGACTTGAACCATTCAATCGTGCGCTGCAAACCTTCGGCAAGTTTGATCTTGGGTTCCCAACCCAGTTTCTCTTTCGCCAGCGAGATGTCTGGGCGGCGACGAGTCGGGTCGTCCGATGGGAGTGGACGCTGTACCAGTTTGCTTGACGAGCCTGAGATCTCGATTACCAGTTCAGCCAATTCTTTGATGGTGAACTCATCGGGGTTGCCAATGTTGACTGGGCCGATGAAATCAGGCGTGTTCATCATGCCGATGATCGCATCAACCAAGTCGTCTCGGAAACAGAACGAACGGGTTTGTGAGCCATCGCCGAAGATCGTGATGTCTTCGCCGGCAAGTGCTTGACGGATAAAGTTCGAAACAACTCGTCCGTCAAATGGGTGCATTCGAGGACCGTAGGTGTTGAAGATCCGTACGATGCGAACGTCAACATTATTGCTGCGGTTGTAATCCATGAACAAGGTTTCGGCGGCCCGTTTGCCTTCGTCGTAGCACGCGCGGATACCGATGGGGTTGACGCTGCCTCGATAACTTTCGGTCTGCGGGTGAATTTCCGGGTCGCCGTAAACTTCGCTGGTGCTGGCTTGCAGAATTCGAGCTCCGCATCGCTTTGCTACACCAAGCATGTTGATCGATCCCATGACGCTCGTCTTCATGGTCTTGATCGGGTTGAACTGATAATGGCCGGGGGCTGCGGGGCAGGCCATGTTGTAGATGCGGTCAACTTCCAAAAAAATTGGAAGTGTGATGTCGTGCCGAACGAGTTCGAAGTTGGGCCGATCGAGGAGGTGTGCGACGTTGGATTTTTGGCTTGTGAAAAAGTTATCCAAGCAAATAACGTCGTGACCTTCGTTTACGAGACGTTCGCAGATATACGATCCGAGAAAGCCCGCGCCGCCGGTGACTAAAATTCGTTCGATCATGAGTCAGTTGATTCGTATTAAATCCCAGTTCGTTTATTCGAACCGCAAAATGCAGTTATCAATTAATCGTGTGGTGCCGACATGAGCGGCAAGGAGGGTGACAGCGCTCGACTCAATTCGCTCGATCGGTTTGAGGCTCTGGCTGTCAACGATCACGGCATAGTCTACCCGATCGACCGTGTTCGTATTCGCTGCCGGCGGCAGGTGACGATGGAGAATCTCTGTTAGGGTTTTCACCTCACGTTGTCCGCCCTTAAAGGCCGCTTCAACTTCCGCCAATGCTTGGGATAGGCACAGCGAACGTTGACGCTCGTCGACGTTTAAATACCGATTCCGACTGCTCATCGCCAGCCCATCCGCTTCGCGGACGATCGGACAGGAAACGATCTCAATCGGGACGTTCAGATCATCGACCATCGTTTCGATGACACGCAGCTGCTGAAAGTCTTTTTGCCCGAAGAAGGCGTGGCTTGCCGGCAAAATTTGAAACAGTTTTAAAACGACCGTCGCGACGCCGCGAAAATGTTCTGGGCGGAACTTTCCCTCCAGCGGCAATGCGACTTTGGGCGGCACCACCATCGTGCTCGATCCCGGGGGATACATTTCGTCGGTGCTGGGAATGAAGACCGCGTCGCAACCGGCATTGGTCAATTTTTCGAGGTCACGTTCGAGTGTTCGCGGGTATTTGTCGAGATCCTCTCCCGGAGCGAACTGTGTTGGATTCACGAAAATTGTTGCGATCGAATCGTCGCAGCGTGAGCGGCTCATCGCGACCAACGATAGGTGGCCATCATGAAGCGCCCCCATCGTGGGAACCAAGCCAACGGTATGGGATTGCATCCGTCGTTGGAGTACGTATTCCTGGGCCTGA
Source organism: Stieleria sp. JC731 (assembly GCF_020966635.1). Lineage (NCBI taxonomy): Bacteria > Pseudomonadati > Planctomycetota > Planctomycetia > Pirellulales > Pirellulaceae > Stieleria > Stieleria sp. JC731. Next base: position 1,438,917 of record NZ_JAJKFQ010000005.1, read on the forward strand.
CGGACGGTGTTCAGGATTTTCATACGGACTGGTGCAAAGCGAATGGTGCAGACGAGCTGTGAAGTCAGCACGATAGCGGACCGCCGGGATTGTGGCTATCCGCGGTGCGCGATAACGGTTCAGGTGGTTGATTCCTGGCTGTCGCGTTTTTAATCGCGGTCGGTTTTATGAGCCGCTTTGGCATTAGCCACGGTTGTGTGCATTGGGCAGCCTGGAGGCTGCATCCAGTGCGTGGCAAGGCGGTAGCCCTGCCACGAGAAACAAGCAACCGTCGCTAGCGCGATAACGGCTCAGGTGGTTGATTCCTGAGTGTCGCATTTTGAATTGCGGTCAGTTTTGTGAGCCGCGTTGGCGCTAGCCGCGGTTGTGTGCATTGGTCAGCCTGGAGGCTGCGTCCAGTGCGTGGCAAGGCGGGAGCCTTGCTGCGAGAAACAAGCAACCGTCGCTAGTGCGATAACGGCTCATGTGGGGTTCCGTTTAACGATGCGATACACGTCGCTACGGCAGACTCGACGTTGCTTCGTCCAAAACATGTTCTGCGACATAGATCGGCAAGGGAGGTGAGAACGTCACCGCGACTGCGATCGCATCGCTGGGGCGGGAATCGATTTCGACGATGTCTCCATCCTCCGTTTCCAAACGCAATTGCGCGAAATACGTTTGGTTGCTCAAGTCACTGATCACAACGCTATGGATTTGTGCCCCCAAGGCCTCGGCAGTTTGCACGACAAGGTCATGCGTCAACGGTCGTGGCGGAGTGTACCCGTCCTCTTTGACACGACGATCGATATTGGTCGCTTCAAAAATGCCGATCAGGATTGGGAATTCACGTTCGCCATCGACCTCGCGGAGATAGATGACTTGGCTTTCGGTAAGCTCGGAAATGATAATCCGAGCGAGTTGCATTTCGACGGGCATGGTTTGACGAGCCTGAAGTGAGGTCACCACCAAAAATAAGGGACTCGCGGCAAGCGGGGGATCAAGATGATTGGATGCCGCAAGGTCCATCGTCGCGATCGGCGACATACTTCATCATATCAGTTTGACGCTAACTGTATTGCCATAATGCGTGCGCCGACTTAGCAGAATCGACGACGTTTTCTATCCCTTGCGGCGGGCTGCCCTGCGAGCAACCCGCGTGCGATTTGGCAGAATCAGAAATACAAGCTGGTCGAAATGATCCTTGGTACCGCTACACTTCCCGACGGAAGATGGTTACACCCAATGGTGGTAGCGTTACTTCGATGCTGTCTTTGCGTCCGTGGTGACCGTTCCCTGTTGTTTTGCTACCGGGATAGTTGCCAACGTTCGATCCGCCGTATCGATCACTATCGCTGTTGAAGATTTCTTTCCAGAAACCACTCTTGTCCACACCGACTTTATAGTTGTGGCGGACTACCGGAGTGAAGTTGCAGCAGATCAAAACGGGTTCGGTGCCTTCGAGTCCCTTGCGTAGGTAGACCAACGTGCTTTCTTCCCAGTTCATGCAGTCGACCCATTCGAAGCCTTCGGAGCTGAAGTCCAGTTCGTGCAACGCTGGGTTTTCCAGGACGACGCGGTTCAGGTCGGAAATCAATTCCTGGATGCCGCGATGGGATTCGAAGTCTAGCAGCAGCCAATCGGGGCCATCGTCATGGTTCCACTCGTTCCACTGCCCAAGCTCGCCACCCATGAACAGCAGCTTCTTGCCAGGGTGCGTCCACATGTAGCTGTAGAGCAAACGCAGGTTGGCAAACTTTTGCCACATGTCGCCGGTCATCTGGCTCAGCAATGCGCCTTTGCCGTGAACGACTTCGTCATGCGAAAGCGGAAGCATGAAGTTCTCGGTGAACGCATAAATCATGCTGAACGTCAAATCGTTTTGATGGTGACCACGGTGCACCGGTTCACGATGCATGTAGGTCAGCGTGTCGTTCATCCAGCCCATGTTCCACTTGTAGGTGAAACCGAGACCTCCATCGAACACCGGACGCGAAACACCAGGCCAAGCGGTTGATTCTTCGGCGATTGTGACCGCACCAGGATGATGCTCGTGGACCGCAACGTTGAACTCACGCAAGAACTCGATCGCTTCGAGGTTTTCGCGTCCGCCGTATTGGTTGGGGATCCACTCGCCAGCTTCGCGGCTGTAATCGAGGTATAGCATTGACGCGACCGCATCGACTCGCAAACCATCGATGTGGTATTTCTCTAGCCAGAACAGCGCGTTGGCGACCAAGAAGTTGCGAACTTCGTTACGTCCGAAGTTGAAGATCATCGTTCCCCAGTCAGGGTGCTCGCCCTGACGTGGATCTGCGTGTTCGTACAGAGCGGACCCGTCAAAGCGTCGCAAGCCATGAGCATCTTTAGGGAAGTGGGCCGGGACCCAATCCACGATGATGCCGATGTCGTGCTGGTGAAGGTAATCGACGAAGTACATGAAGTCGTCGGGGCTTCCGTGACGGGAAGTCGGGGCGAAGTAACCGACGGTTTGATATCCCCAAGATCCTGTGAAGGGGTGCTCGGTGATGGGCAACAATTCCACGTGGGTGAAATTCATGCGATGGCAGTAATCTGCCAAGCGATGCGCAAGATCACGATAGTCGAGCCATCCGTGGGTTCGGCCCGGGCCTTTTTGCCAGCTACCGAGGTGGCACTCGTAGACATTCATTGGGACGTGCATCGGGTCCATACCCGATCGTCGTTCCATCCACTCGCTGTCGCTCCACTGATAACTGTTCAGATCGCATACGATCGAAGCTGTAAGCGGAGGCAGTTCCGCTGCAAAACCGACAGGGTCAGTCTTGTCGACCCACTGGCCGTGCTGATCGAGGATGCGGAATTTGTATTTCTGGCCGACAGTTACACCGGGGACGAACAGTTCCCAGATACCAACCGATTGATCTAGTTTGGCGACGTGAGCCCGACCGTCCCATCCGTTGAAGTCGCCGACGATTTGCACGACGCGGGCGTTTGGCGCCCAGACGGCGAAATTGACACCGTCGTCATCTCCCACGGTACGTAGTTGCGCTCCCAGGGAGTCGTACAAACGATAGTGCTTGCCTTCGCCGAGGAGGTATCTGTCGTAATCAGAAATGATCGACGGGATCGCGTAGGGATCGGCAATATCGATCACTTTTCCGTTCTTATCAGCCATTTGAATTCGATAGGTTGCGTGGTCAATGGATGTGGCTGCATCATTATGGCTTAGTCGCCCGACGTCGACCGCCCCCTCGCAAATGGCTTCATAAAAGCCCGCAGGGTGCAGTTTACGCATCTGTCGGCGCACTCCGCTAACGCGGTCGATGACCCAAGCCGCTTGCGCGTCAGGCAAAAAGCTGCGAACAGCGATAGCCTTGCCGCCACGATAATCAACCGGATGCGGTCCCAGGATGGAAGAAGGATTTTCCAGGTGACCGTCAATCAGTCGTCCTAACTCTGAAAGGTTGACCTGTGTTTGCATGTCCCTAAATACTGTCAGTCAGTGGAAAGAAAACGCTCTGGTTGGTCAAATAGCGACCGATTTATTCTGCATTAAGATCTTCGGCGGTGAATCGACCGCGACGCTTCGCCGTAACATGGCGGCGCGCCGTCGGACCGTCGAAAGTCAATGTTCCCGAGTCAGACTGGACAGCATCTTGGGCCAGCAAGCGACGCAGCCGTGAGCTGGGTGCTGGCACGATGCTTGGTCGGTGACTCGGCGTTGGCGGACTGTCAATCCGCAATTGTGGTTCATTGAACGCTTGCCGAGTCTCCGGACGATTCGTGATGGCTGCATCTTTTGTACCAGCGTCATTTGAACCACGGCCCACCAAGCAAGAACTGACCAGGCATGCCTGGACTGTATGGATGTCGAGAGCACGATCGATCCGTCGCCATAGGTCCGCATGTTGGACAGCGACACGACGACCGAAGTGATCCCAAACGAAGTTGTTTTGTCGCCAGCGTGGTAGCGACTTTGAAAGCGAACGAATCAAGTACCGATTGGTGCTCAATAGTGTGACTGTCGATGGTCCATCGATCGCTTCAAGGCCGCGTACGGCGGCGAGCAATGTCAACCGATTGAGGTCGCCAAAGTCATTGTCGTCCGCATCAAGAATCAGCTGCCCGCTGTTGTCTTCGAGTGCGAATCGCCAGTGACCGTCGGTCAATGTGGTCGATCTCGCTTCACAGACCAACAAGAACTGCGTCTGAATTGTTTGTCCACAATGAGAGGGCATTCCAAAACTTGGTACGGCAAGGGGAAGGTTTTGTAAGGCTCGGTTGCTCTCGATCACTGACGGATCGGATGCTTCAGTCGGGTCTGATAGCTTCACGATTCGCGGCTCCGTAGGTATTGGACCAACATCGGTTGAGTCATCGTTGTTAAGTCCAGTGCTTCAATTGGAGAGACGACAAACGGACGGCATCTGGCGGCCGGCTTCAGCGGAGGTCGAAGCATCGGCCGCCAGATACCGACACCAAGCTGGCCCGCAAGATTGGGAGGGGCGAGCTCGCTTGGTGTCGCAATGATGGACTCGTCAAACTCCGCCATGTCGCCAAAGTTTGTCTAGTAGAATTCGTTTCCCTCAATTCACCGCTGACGACACGACGTTCCCATTCGGTACAATCGGTACGGTTTCCGATCGCCTCGGATGCTGATCATCGAAACGTGAAGCCAATCGCCGATACGAATGCCTTTCGACGAGTTGGCATCAATGCGCTCGAGTTACCGCCGAACATGGTTGTTTCAAGAACGCTTGATGGGGGCCGAGGTATGGCGACTAAAAACATGGTCGCCCCCGCCTGATCGTGTATGCCTGAGGGCAAGCGCATTGCGACGCAGTGGCGGGATTGAAAAAGCAATCGCTTTGGGCAACGATTTGTGTTTCCAATCCGAACCAGTTTGAATACGTCTATCCAATGTCGGCCGAGAAAAAGCCTTCCCGAAAATCTGCAAAGAAGCGAACAACAAAGCTTCCTTGGTACAGCGAAGGGCTGAGTTTCGAATGTACCCAATGCGGATTGTGTTGTAGCGGTGAACCCGGGTACGTCTGGGTTGATGACAGTGAAATCGCTGCCATGGCAAAGCAAATGCAGATGGAATTGGATGACTTTGAATCCAAGTTCATTCGCAAGGTCGGAGCCGACAAAAGCTTGCGGGAGTATCCCGATGGCGACTGCATTCTGCTGGATCCAGAAAAAAGGACGTGCTTGGTCTATCAGGCAAGGCCGATCCAGTGTCGCACTTGGCCGTTTTGGGATTCCAATCTGAGTTCAAAAAAAGACTGGAAGGAAACCTGCGAAGCCTGCCCGGGTGCCGGTAAAGGTAAGCTTTACACATTCGAGCAGATTGAAGTTCAACGCAAAGAGAAAAGCGTTTAGCGGTTCGATGCGTAGACGCGAAAAGCGTTTTCCCGTGAACGCAAGTCAAAGCGAACAGTCGGTAAGATCGAATCGACACTCTGAAACTCTGTTATCATGCGCTGAATAAATATTCCAGCGTAGGCGACACTCTTGTCACGGCGGTAATCAATGAGTTTCATCGTTGCTTTAGATCAAGGCACCACCAGTTGCAGGGCCATTGCGGTCGACGAAGCCGGCAACATTCTGGGGATCAAGCAGAAAGAGTTCACGCAGCACTTTCCCAAGTCTGGTTGGGTGGAGCACGATGCCAACGAGATTTGGGAGACTCAGCTGGAGGTCACCAGGACGCTGTTGGCCGCATTGAATCTTTCCGCTTCAGAAATCGAAGGAATCGGAATTACTAACCAGCGAGAGACGACGGTGATCTGGGATCGCCAGACCGGTGTTCCGATCCACAACGCAATCGTCTGGCAAGATCGACGAACATCAGCGGAATGTCAGCGATTGATTTCAGAAGGTGCAAACCAAACCGTTCAAGATAAAACGGGGTTGCTGATCGACCCGTATTTCTGTGCCACAAAGATCGGTTGGATTCTCGACCACGTCAGTGGTGCTAGGCAGCGAGCCGAACGTGGCGAGCTTGCGTTCGGAACGATCGATAGCTGGCTCATTTGGAATCTTACCGGAGGGCAATTGCACATCGCTGATGTGACCAATGCGTCTCGAACGATGTTGATGAATTTGCACACCGGCCAGTGGGACGACGGTCTGTTGCGGCTATTTAATGTCCCACATTCTCTGTTGCCCACGATCCAGCCCGCGTGTGCGATCTATGGCGAAACCAAAGAATCACTCTTTGGCGGTCCCATCAAAGTTGCCGGATCAGCTGGTGACCAGCAAGCAGCTTTATTCGGACAGAATTGCTCGAAGCCCGGGATGGCAAAAAACACCTACGGAACCGGTTGTTTCATGCTGATGAATATTGGCGAACAGCCGCAATCTTCTCAGCACAAGCTTCTGACAACCGTCGCGGCTAGCCCGGACAGCACTTCAACCTTTGCGTTCGAAGGCAGTGTGTTTATTGCCGGTGCCGCGGTTCAGTGGCTGCGCGACGGACTGGGGATGATCAAATCCTCGTCCGAAGTCGAATCGTTGGCGGCGACGGTTGATGACACCGATGGTGTTTACTTGGTGCCGGCGTTCAGCGGGCTGGGAGCACCGCATTGGGATTCGGAGGCTCGCGGAACAATCGTCGGGATGACCCGTGGGACCACCCGTGCTCATATTGCTAGGGCAGCACTGGAAGGCATCGCGTTTCAAGTCGCCGACGTTCTTGATGCGATGCAAAACGATGCCGGCGAACAGATCCGCGAACTGCGTGTCGACGGTGGTGCGGCGGCGAACGATCTGCTGATGCAATTTCAAGCCGACATTATGCAAACGCCCGTGGTCCGTCCGAAAACGACCGAAACGACAGTCATGGGCGCGGCGTACCTGGCAGGTTTGGCAACCGGTTTCTTTCCAACGATTGATTCGATCGAATCGGTTTGGCAGGTCGATCGAAAATTCGAGCCGCAAATGAGGGCCAGCGAAGTCGAGAGTCGTCGACAACGTTGGGCCGAAGCACTGAAGCGTTCACAGCACTGGGAGACCGTCAGCGAATGACGATTCAACTGGATCGGGCAACATCGATTGAACAAATTTCGACCCGCTGCAAGCCTTGGGATATCGCGATCATTGGTGGCGGTGCGACCGGTGTCGGAATCGCGATGGATGCCGCCAGTCGAGGGCTGGATGTGGTGCTGTTAGAGCGATTGGATTTCGGAAGTGGCACGTCGAGCCGAAGTACCAAATTGGTTCATGGGGGCGTCCGCTATCTAAAACAGGGTAACGTCACGTTGGTCTACGATGCGTTACAAGAGCGAACTCTGTTGAAGAACAACGCTCCGCACTTGGTCCATGATCGTGCGTTCGTCATCCCGTGTAAAAATTTACGCGAATGGCTGTTCTATGGTGTGGGCCTGAAAGCGTATGACGCATTGTCGGTGCGCAATAGCTTTGGACGCTCGCATTTCGTCTCCGCCAATTCGGCAATCGACTGCTCACCTGGACTTCGTAAAGAACTGCTCTACGGAGGCGTGGTGTATCACGATGGCCAGTTTGATGACACTCGATTGCTGATCAATATGCTACAGACCGCCGCCGAATGTGGTGCTTGTGTGGCGAACTACATCAACGTGGACGGTTTGCTTAAATCTGATCAGGGGCAAGTGAACGGAGTGACCGTCACCGATATCGAGACGGGAAGCCACTGCGAAGTCTTAGCCAAGTCCGTCATCAACGCTGCCGGCCCATTCTGTGACGAAGTCCGCCGTATGGATCAAGCCGATTCCGAAGCGATGGTGGCGGCTAGCCAAGGCATCCACTTGGTGCTTCCCATCGAGTTTTTCCCTGGTGACCGGGCAATGATTGTCCCCAAAACCTCCGATGGGCGAGTTATCTTTATCGTTCCATGGCACGGTCACGCGATCGTCGGTACGACGGACACAGCGATACCGAAAGCGGTTGAGGAGCCATCGGCTCAGAAGGACGAGATTCAGTTTCTGTTGGACACAGCGTCACAATATCTGACGAAGACACCAACGGTGAATGATGTCCTCAGCGTCTTCACAGGGATTCGTCCGCTGGTGAAGGCCGACAAGTCCAGCAAGACATCGTCGTTATCGCGTGACCATGTCATCAGAATTTCCGATTCCGGCTTGGTCACCATTACGGGCGGGAAATGGACGACTGTGCGAAAAATGGCTGAGGACTGTGTTGACCAGACAATTGCACATGCAGGTTTAAACCAAACACCTTGTCGAACGAAGGACCTCGCGATCCACGCCGCAACCAGTGCCGGTGGAGGTGTCCGGTCACACTATGGGACGGACTTGATCGAAATCGAAAAACTGGAACAAGAACATCCCGATCTTGCGGAGCGGATTGATGCGGCGCTGCCCATCTATAAGTCTGAAGTCGTCTGGGCCACACGCTACGAGATGGCAAGGGGTATCGACGATGTGCTCGCCCGTCGAACCCGTGCCCTGTTCTTGAATACCGCCGCCGCACGAAGAGCCGCACCGATGGTCGCCAGCCTGATGGCGAATGAGCTAAACCTTGACCAGAACTGGGTTGAGAAGCAGCTTGAAAAATTCGAGGCTTTGGCGAAACACTACGACGTCAAGTCTTTGATGGGACTATAGATCGCGCCTGCTCCGATTGGTCTGGCGGTCGATCACCGCTATCGCGATCTCATTTTTTTTTTCGAGCGAGATAAAAATTATCAGTGCGGCATCTTCGATGATGTTCGCAATTTTCTTCAGGATCTCGATCGCGAAACAAAGACAAGTTTCGAGCGTGGTTAAGTTCAAGTTTCCTTTCCAGGTTCAAGTCATATGTTGTTGGCTTGCTTGCGAGGGGGACCGGTTGGCAGAGTCGGGTGGAGTCGTCGCTACGAACGGTTCTTATTTCGGCAAAAAACGATGCAAAGTTAGCGAACTGCACTTGCGTTGGACTGATGTGATTCCGTGTGGCGAGCCGCGCAGGATTAGCTCATAAGAATTTCACAGAATCGTGTCAGAACCCCTGGGCGCCGAAGGGACGATCGACGATATTCCTTGTGCGGGATGGAGCAGCCCGGTAGCTCGCGAGGCTCATAACCTCGAGGTCGTCGGTTCGAATCCGGCTCCCGCAACTTAAACAGGTCAGATGAAAATTCTGACCGACAAAAATCGAAAAGCCGATGCGTGCTCCGCATCGGCTTTTCTTTTTGGTTTGCCATGTTCTATCGGTCGGCGTCCGCAAGAGTCCACGAACTGAACAGGTTGGTTCTCGCTTACAGTTTCGCCTCATCGAGCAATGCTTCGACAAAGCCGACAGCATCAGCTTGTGTGATGTCATCGGGTTGCCCGAACAAAAATTCGGCAACGCGTCGCGGGCCGATCGACTCGCTCGTCTCGAAGTCTTCGCGAAGATAGTTGAGTGCCCGCGCGGTAATTTCGTCGTTATGCAACGGTGTCACCTCGTTTGCGATCGAAGGAATCCCATCGCCATAGTTCCGCAACATGTAAAACAAATCGTAAGCGTCTTTGTTCTCGCCACGAATCCGAAATGCTAATGATTTCAGTACCACGAACGCACCAGCTCCGCAAACGTGGATCTCTCGCGTCGCTGACTCTCCCATGATTGTCTTGCCGGTCAACTGGATAACATGTTTGTTGACGAAAGCGAGGTGAAGCCCCGGAGCGATGATCGCTGCCCAATCTTTCGCCAATGGAAACAACGTACCAGCCTTTGCTTCCGAATCACCGACTGGCTCAATGAGGAAATCTACCGTCACTGGCGGACTTGCGATTCGCCATCGTAGACGAGTCGCAATGCCCGCGTCGTTTTCGTCAGGCTCGAAACCGGCCGATCGCAAGCGATCAACGACTTCATGGTACCGCTCGTCATTGACCATCGCAAACGCTAAGCCGAGGTCCAGATCCATTGTTCCGACATGCGTGCTCGAACCAATGGGCAAGGATTGTTGATCGATTAACAACGTCGGGACCAAGCCACCGATGACGACAAGTTCAGGCATCAAGTCGCCGAGCTTGGTGGCGAGATAAAGGCAGGTGCTTTTAACTCGATCGACTTGGCCAAAATCATATCCGTCGGCAGTTCCTGGCTTAATTGCCATCGGTGTTTCCCACCAATAGTCGAGCACGCAAATCATCCGCAGCCTCAGTTGAGCGTTCCGGATGCCCCTTCAAATCGACATATAGTTGCACAGGGTGAACGCAACGGATTCCGCCGAAGTCGGCCGCACCATCGAACACACCATGATCATTAGGAACTACCAACCAAACGTTTTCACCTCTCGATTCTTCTCTCATTCCCATTGCTTCGAGTGAGTCAGGGATCTGCGAAACAAAGAATGTCGTCAAACGAAAACTGGCGAAAGGGTTCACCAACCAAGCACCGGACAATCCTGTCGTCGCCCAAGTCAGGCTCGATTGTTCTAGGTTGTCGGCAACACGATGCAACGTTTGTTCTCCGCTGCGCGCTGCAACGTGAACCCGTACGATGTGATGTTTCGTGAAATCATACGATTCTGACCAAGCATCGAGCATCGTGTCATAGTTGGCCAATGAAAGCTCGCCCTCAGGTCCGCGCGCAACAAGATCCTGCTCAATCAGTTGCCTGACAATTCGACTTGTGAATCCCTCGTCCATGTCGGTGGCCTTTGCCAGTTCTCGCTGCGTCATTGAGCGGTCGTGGTTGATCAACAGGTGCCGGGCGATACGAGAGCTTTTCGGCGCGAACAAACTGCGTGGACGTCCGGGACGTTTAAATTGATTCGGTTTGCCCTCGACGATGATTCGCAGGCCGGGAGCGATCAGCCGAGCGTTTCCCGACAAGTCGATCCAGCTAACGTTCGCTTCGTCGCACAATGCTTGTCCGGCCGAACCAAGAAAACGTGTGGCGAATACAGGGATGACGTCCACTTGCGATGCTTTCACGGCCTGACGCAACGAGTGGATAGCTTTTGTAACCGCCGCGGTGTTGCCGCTGGCTTGCCACTCAACAACGAATCGGAGATTGCCAGCAACAATGATGGCGTTAACAGCCTTTTGGTCGGAGACCCGCTGTTGCCATCGAATCTCCACATCACCTACCGGCTGCCCGACCAGCTCGGCCAATCGAGCCTTGATTCGGTTGAGTGCTTCACGTTCGGCAAGAGTTTTCATGTTGACAATTTAGGTCGGCTTGCGCACGCGGTCAAGTCGGTGTATTTAGTCAAGCGACCGGGGGAAACGTTACTTTCGGATCGGCGTTTGTATGGATCACGTCGGGATCGGTGGCCGCAGGGATCGAGGCGGAACCAAAACACAAAAACAACAGCTTGAACGACGAATTGTAAATGTGGAGTTCAGTTTTATTGCATGTCCACAGAGGGGACTGAAGGTCCGCAGGGGCTATTTGTGGCTAACGTGACAGGCGAGAATGCGCCAGTTTAAATTTCAACTTCTCTGTATGGTTGAAAGCTTTCTGACCCAACAGTAAACGAAAAGCCGTCGTGTAACCCACGACGGCTTTTTGCGTTTTCTCAAGGACTTGCGTCACACCGGTCAACCGAAAACTCTCAGCCGTCTGAGAACCACCAGATAACCCGCCGCGAGTCCGGCGGCCCGATTTTGTGTTCTGGCCAATTATTCTCGCATTCTCCGTTTCTCAGACGCGCCGGGCTAGAACCCGTCGGCATCTCCCAATCGATCGAGATTCGAAAAGCATTTGGTCCTGTAAATCATTGGGTTTGACCGATTGTCGTTCGGTAGGAGGCCCCGACGATCGGTCCAAATCGGCCAATCGGGTAAGTTGGCTTTCAGAGAGCAGGAATAGGAAGGCAGAGGCCGGCGGCATTGAAATATCCAGTTACCCCTGACGGCCGCTACTTCGTTTACGAAGGACGCATGTGGCGTTGCATGAATCCAAACCTCGACGAAGAAAATCGTCAGCGACTGGTGAACCACCTGGTGACCGCACGCCGAGAAGTAGCCGCCGCCAAGCGAGCCAGCGACGAAGCCGCAATCGCTGTTGTTCGTAAGAGAATTCACGCCGCCAAAGTCGCTCTCGGCGAACGAGGCCCAGCCTGGTGGAACGACGACAGCGACTATAGCCGCCACCTAATCAAGAATACGCCCTACGCCGTTTGGTGGGCGTCAGAATCAAAGTGATCTAATCGAAACGCTCTGGCTTTTACACCAAAGCAAATTGCAATGAGTAATACGTTTCGTCACACACCATTTTAAACGGGCTGGACCCAAGTATTCCTTGAACGCCCACCATAAGTCGAAGTGGTTTACAGCACGTTGGTATAGGATTGACTTGCGGTTCTATAATCGTACATTTGAACTAGTGGAGATTGGTTGACGCCATGCCCACGCCGCTGTGATGGCGGTTTTTCTGCTCGCCGGGTTGAAAGCCCGTATGCAGCTCGTTTGACGACGATTTTGTTTTGATGGCGACGAGGGAACGGCTCTCTTGTTTCCCCAAGGCCCACTTTTTCTGTGTCCGCAAGTTATTTGTAGACGTTGGAGATGTCTCATGCCCTTCAACCGCATCAATGGTTTTTATGTCGGAGCCTTTCAAATGCCGGAGAGATCTGAAATGACAGTTGATGAACGCAACGACGAACTGAATGAAGCGTTAGCCAATCGGCTCCAGCAATTGAATGCGGCGATTGAGCAACATGAAAAGCGATTCAAAGCGATGAAGCTTGCGCGCGATGCCAAGCACATTTATCGTTCACACTCGATCGAAGACGATCATCGAAACTGCATCGGCGAGGTGAATTGGTATGTTGGCATGATCAAGCTCAAAGGCGGATGGCGGCTTTGCTATGCCCTTGACCACGAACATTACAACTATCCTGATGAAACAATTTCTTGGAAGCCACTCGTGGAATGCAGTATCGAAGAGAGAATCGATGCAGTTCCTCATATTGGGGTGTTGCGAGAGGCTATCGTCAAATCCAAAGAATCGCTTGTACCAGAACTTGAAAAGGCGATTGAATCGGTCGCCAAATTGACTGAGTAGTTGAAGAAACCACCGTCACCAAACAACGCACGTTCCTATGCTGCAATTGAATGGATTTTCGACCGAGATCTCGGGTGCTTCACTAACCGTGCTCAAAGCCGCGATCTCTTCAGCCCAGGTAAAGGATACCAGGCATAAGCTCGGTGACTCGTGGTTCACTATGTTCCACGAAGGGCACCTTTATTCACTTGCGAAAGACCATAATGCTAAGGGAGGCATTGGCGACGAAACCCTACTGGTACTTTCAGATCATCTCGGCCTTCGTTTCGTAAAGAGCATGCTCGATCAAGCGATGCGAGATGTTTTCGACCAATACGATCCCGTCCGCGACCGCCCGTTTACGTTTCTGGCCCAGAATAAAGAACTTGTCGGTGCCGCGGCGGGGAATTTGGGCTCAACACCGCAGTTGTTGTCCAATTTTGAAATTCGCCCGAAATACGAACTTGAGGCAAAGCTGGTTGAGCTTCGACCGAACGAGTTAGAGTTGATGTTGGCGCTCAACCTGACAACTCGGTGGATTTGCACTGCGAGCGTTGTCGACTTATGCAACTCAGGGATTCCACTTCAGGGAATCCATCTCGTCCGAACGAACGCGGAACCTGGGCAACGACGCCTGATCGGCACTTTCGAGCGTCTTCAAGGCGATTCTGTCGTACTGAAGGAATCATACGGCGAAAAGTCTGAGGTGCCCTTAGTAGACGTCAGGGTCGAGGGATCGAAAGAGGTTTTCGCAGCCTGTTTGCGTCGCTTGCTTGGCAATCGATACGAGAGCTTTTCTCACGCAGTCGACAACGAATACGGAAAGCTTTGCGGAGGAACTGGGTTTGACCAAGAATTGCAAAAGATGGAGGCATTCCTAAAGGGTAAAAGTCCGGTGAATTTGCACGGTGGAGTCGATGTAACAATCGGAAATCGAGTTCGCTTAGTGAACGATTCAGGCTACAAGACCATCATCGAACTTCCACCCGGCAAGTATTCATTCGATCGTTCGCGTACGAAGTTGCATCAGTATGCCTGGGATGGGCTGGCCAGATTCGGTCCGTTCGACCGGGGTAGTTTCCCCACTCGATCGCCTCGAATACTTCTTGTTACCCCGGATACCGTGTCGGGTAAGATCAGCCAAGCCCTCAAAAAGTTTCGTGATGGATTTGGTTCAAGTCAGAAGATTGGGTATGACGGATTCACCGACACCTTCCACCTCGCTAATCCAGTGTTCTTTCCGCTGTCTGTAAAGCTGCTGGGTGCTGAGAAGTCGGAAGTTGCGAGAATCTATCGCGCAGCAATTGAAGACCGGTTATCACGAGATTGTGAATTCGACGCAGCCTTCAATATTCTTCTCAATGAGCATGCGGGTTTGCCCGACGCCCACAATCCATACTTGGTTGCCAAATCTATACTGCTGTCACACGGTATCCCAGTTCAGGAAGCACGTGTCTCCACGTTGACGGCAGATGAATATCCGCTTCAGTTCACGTTCAGGAATCTCGCCACCGCACTCTACGCAAAAATGGGTGGCGTTCCGTGGACTGTTGACCATGGCGAGACAGTCGATGACGAATTGGTCGTAGGCATTGGAAATGCGGAATTGTCAGGGAGCCGCTTTGAAAAACGCCAGCGCCATATAGGGATTACGACGGTGTTTCGTGGCGACGGAAACTACCTGCTCTCGAATCTTTCCAAAGAGTGCAAATACGAAGACTATCCAGCCGTACTTCGCGAGTCGACGGTCGCGGTTCTTCGCGAAGTTAAGACGCGGAACAATTGGCAACCCGGGCAAACCGTGAGGATCGTCTTTCACGCTTTCAAACCGTTGAAGAACGTTGAGGTGGCTGACATCATTGCTTCCAGTGTCAAAGAGGTGGGCAGTGAGCAAACGATTGAGTTCGCCTTCCTAAATGTATCGCTCGATCATTCATTTACTCTGCTCGACATGGCACAGAGAGGTGTGACGAAACGCAATCAAGCGAAGGGAGTGTTCGTGCCCCGACGAGGGCTATCTGCGCAGGTTGGAAAATTCACCCGATTGGTCACAACAACTGGGCCGCACATGGTCAAACGTGCGAATTTGTCGCTTCCCAAACCCCTTCTGATTCACCTTCACAAACAATCGACCTACCGTGACTTGTCCTACCTTTCTGAACAAGTCTTAAACTTCACGACGCTATCGTGGAGATCGACACTGCCATCTGAAAGACCGGTCACCATTCTGTATTCATCGTTGATAGCTGAGCTTCTCGCGAGGTTGAAGTCCGTCGATGACTGGTCGCCGGCAGTTCTGAACACGAAGCTCCGAAACAGCAAGTGGTTTCTCTGATGCATGAAATCCTTTCTCAGAGCCTCGCCACAACCATTGCTGATCTTCGCTCGTTCGTGGAGCAGAATTGCGAGTTGCCAAATCCGGAAGCGGGTTTTTCGCTTTTGCTGCGTTCGCTCAATCTTCGACAGCCTTCGACGAATGAGTCACTTCCTTCATGGCCCACTGGGACAGGATTCAAGCATCCACAATCACTCGCCTGTTTTGGTTATCTTCTGGCGATTGATCCAGCGTACGAGCGAATCCATCAGAAAGATTGGCCCGCAGCCTGCGAGTTGGCACTGAGCCGTGACTTGTTCCCCATAGATCGGCAAGCATTCACTTTTCGGCCAATCGAGGTGCTGGGCATTGCTTACGGTATCAAGCTATTGGCCGATCCATCCAGTTCGCTATTCTCTGCTTTCACCGAGACGGTTCAAAGTTGTCTGACCAAGGCAAACCCAGACGCGAAATCTCGATTGCTCTATCGTTTTGCGGAAATTCTTCTAGCGCAAGGTAACAACGAACTGCCGGGGATACTGGGCGACCAAATTTGCTTAGAAATGGCAGTTGTCACTAAGTGGCTGGACACGCAGAGCTCGGTCGACGTATCCATTGACTCCGATCTTGTTATCGCGGTCGAGGATAAGATTCTGAACGATGTCGCCGTCGGAAAATTTGACCTCAAGAATGTCGCAGACGCGACGCTTCTGTTGATCGCTTTGGAGGACAGCATCGAACGGCGTCTTAGATCTCGTCTTAATGAGACTACAATTTTTCCCGCGACTGATCGTGACGCAGTACGGCTGGTCGAACAGCTATGCCGAAATTTTCCCTTGTTCGCCCGGCAACTTCAAGAGCGACGAAAAGATGTAAAGCAGAACGGGACAAAGAAAAGGCTTCCGAGACCCACCATCGCGATGGTTGATGAGTACGACGTTCAAGACGCGTTCCATGCAATCCTGCGACTGTTTTTTGACGACGTTCGTGCGGAACCCTGGACTCCGTCGTATGCGGACAATCAAAATAGAATCGATTTCGTGTTGCCTGATCATCAGCTTGCCATTGAGGTGAAGCACACCGGTGAGCGGCTAACTCAGCGCCACATTGCAGATCAGCTAATCATTGACGCTCGATACTATTCCAAGGAAACGACCTGCAAGCATTTGATATGCTTCGTCTATGACCCGAATCTTCGGCTGAAGAATGCGGTTGCCCTGGAGAAGGATCTTGCTTCGGAGGATGATCACTTCCGCGTATCAGTGGTGGTCTGTCCGCATGGGAAGTGAATCCTAAATGCGGTCGCTGTAGATGAGTATTATTTTGTCCGCCTCCAAGCTTTTTAATGAGTTCGTGCGCGAGTTCACCGGACGGCAGCGGCGAGCGATTTCGATATGCGATTCGAATGTGTCGTCGATCATTGCGTCAGGCTCCAACCAAAAGCAATTCATCGAATCGACGCTCGACGGGTTGCTTGGATTTGCTGGAACAGACGAAGGCCGGGATTTATTCCGGAGTCTTTGTCGATACTTTCGGGGCATTGATCAAGAGGCGACAGCATTCCATGTCTTGGCCTATCGCGACACGTGGAAACCTGAGCGGGACGATCTCGACACCGAAGCCTGAGACGCTTAATGATTCGGCGGACCGGTTTGGTCACGAGGTCCATGGCTGGATCGAAGCGGTGGAGGACTATGCACACGCTCAGTCGTTGGGTCGGATGACCAAGTCGGATTTGCACTTCGTTCAAAATCATTCACTCGGTCCGATACCGCTGCGATCCGTTTCGGTTTTCAGCCTGGACCGGATGATGTCGGACTACCAGTGGCTGGATGCAGAATTGGCGGCGGGCACTCCTAGCAGATGTCGTCAAGACTCTTCCCGCGTCTCACAGTGGTTCGAAACGCTTGACGAGTTGCGTTCCGAGGCTGAAGAAATTTCCCGCGGGTTCCGCTATGCGAAGACGGCGTCGTGATGGACATGCTGCAGCAAACGCTAGAAGAGCATTTTGGCTTTGACCAATTCCGTGGTGGGCAGCGTGAAGTGTGCGAGGCGGCGATCGCCGGACGTGACACGTTTGCATTGATGCCGACGGGTTCGGGAAAGAGCTTGTGCTACCAATTGTCAGGCATCGCTCGCGGTGGCGTAACGTTGGTGGTCAGTCCGCTAATCTCGCTGGCTAAAGATCAAGCGAAAAGCATCCGAGAATTTGGTTTGGATGCGGTGGTACTCAACAGCACGCGGTCGAAGAAGCAATTACGTGAGGCCCGCGAGATGATCACATCGGGCGCTGCTTCATTCGTCATTACGACACCGGAGCGTTTGCAGAAGTCGGACCTTGCTTCCATCTTGCTTGAGGCGGGCATTGGCTTGATGGTGGTCGACGAAGTTCATTGTGTATGTCAGTGGGGGCATGACTTTCGGCCGGACTATTTGGGATTACGTCACGTTCGTGCTCGTCTTGGCAATCCACCGCTAATGGCACTGACGGCGTCAGCGACACCTGAAATGATCGACGAGATTCGGCTGAGTCTTGGCATCGCCACGCCGGAGGTCATTCGCACTCGCGTTGCCCGACCTAACCTGTCGATCGAAGTTCGGCGATGCTACGAACCCGAGGACAAGTTGAAATTTTTGAAAGAGACGATCGGCAGGCAGACCCCTAGCGGATCTAGTATCGTCTACTGCAGCACAACGAAGACGGCCGAGCAACTGGCGTCGTCGCTCCGCGGGCTTTGTTATCACGGACGCATGCGAAAGAACGATCGCAACGAATCGCAAGAACGGTTCATGAAACAGCGTGATGCTTTGATGTTTGCCACCAGTGCGTTCGGCATGGGAATCGACAAGCCGGATGTTCGCCAGGTCATTCACGTGGACTTGCCTGGCAGTATCGAAGCGTACTACCAGCAAATCGGTCGCGCCGGTCGTGATGGAAATCCAGCGACTTGCACGTTGCTTTATGACCAACACGACATTGGGCTGCGAAAGATGTTTGCCGGCGGCGAAGTCGAATCGACCGAAATTGCGACGGCCCATCGGGCGATATTGAATGCGACCCAGCAGGCAGGTTGCGACGAAGAAGTCGTATCGATGAAAGAGATTCAGCGTGTTAGTCCGATCGGGCGATCAAAGTTAAAGTCCATCTTTCATTTGCTCGCATCCCGCGGCATTGTCGCTCCGGTCGGCCGCGGGCGTTGGCAGTTGCTGTCGCAAGAGTGTGATGCTTCGCTATGCGATCGACTTTCAAATGAAACGCGAGCGCGAAGCGAACAGCGACAAGTGAACCTACGGAAGATGCTCGAGTTTGCTGATTCGCCCGAGTGTCGTTGGCAGCGCATCGCAGACCACTTCGGAAGTGATGAATCGCTTGCGGGTTGTCCGTGTGACCTTTGCAATGGCAGCCAACGTGCTGCATGACGTAGCGGAAGTCGTCAATGCTTTCGGTTCTAATTCAACTGAAGGAAATTCTTGACGAGTTCCGCTAACCGTAAATCTGATTTTGACACGTCACAGGCATTAGCCTGGATTCGGGTACTTCGGTTCAAAAGTCGAAATGGTGCAAGCGGCTCACGGGCTTTGCCCATCCGCGAAGCCGTGTTGCAGTTTGACGATTACCTGAACCGGCCACGTTGGCCACCGGCGAGTGATTGTGGAATCGTCGAGCGGCATATGTGGGCGACGATCGGCCGTAGTGACAGATAGGCGAGCAACGCAATAGCAATGGGCACTAGCAGCAACTTGGCGAAATAGAGCACGCCGCAACCGGCGATCGCCGTCAAAACATTCACGCACATGGTTTGGACGCTTGCATCGCGATCGCCCGGACGGAGCACTCGCCGCGAAATCGAGAGGTGAGCCGATTCTTGACGTGTCTCCTGGTCGGGGAATCGTGGCTTCATCCAGTGCTCTGCTCTGGTTGGTTGGGCCTAGCGAGCACAAAACCTGTGCCGGCACGCGGATTGCACTTGGCACGCCTTTCGTAGTGGAACCCGTTGAGAGTTTTGAAGCGAGTGTGGCGCGGACGAAAGTTTTGGCGACTACCGCTACGTCGAATGTTTTGAAAACACGATGCTTCGCTAGACGGACAGTCACATCAACGGATCGATGCTCACCCTTTTAACTCTTGTTCCGCTCTCGCTGATACTTGTGCTCGCGGCAGGCTCGCTGCTTAGTCTTTCCGGGAGCGACAAATGGTTTGTTCGCGGATGGGATTTTCCGCGAGTTCAAATCATCGTAACCGGGTGGTTGCTTGCCTTCGGCGAGTTTCTTGTTTTCTACTTCTCTGAGCAAACCTCCACGCAAACCTCCACTTGGCCGGTTTGGACTGCGAGCGTTGTCGCGGTGCTACTGACCGGCTGGCACGGCTTTCGGATCTATCCCTACACACCGCTCGGGGTTAAACAAGCCAAAGCGACAGAGTCGGTGGACATCGCCGACCATCGCAAAGACCATCGTGCAGACCAGCGCAAAGACCAGACCACCGTTCGCGTCGTGATCAGCAACGTCGAAATGGAGAATGACGCGTACGCCAAGTGGTTGCGGGTGATGCGACAAGCCGACCCGGATGTACTGGTCGTCCTTGAACCGGACCACGCTTGGACCGAGGCGATCAAGAGCTACACCGACGCATTTGAGCACCGAGTGATCGTCCCGCAAGAAAACTGGTACGGCATGATGATGCTGTCGAAGTTGCCAATCGAAAAACACCGCGTGCGGTACTTGGTGAAGGAAGACGTCCCGTCAATCGACGCAGTCGTTCGGCTTGATGACAACCGCGCTATGCGAATGGTCGCCGTGCATCCGCGACCACCCGAACCGATCCGCGGGAATCACGCAACCGCTCGCGATGCCGAACTGACGTTGTGGGGGAAAGAGTTGGCGAAAGAATCGCGGCCCACGATCATCGGAGGTGATCTGAACGACGTCGCTTGGTCAGCAACAACGCGGTTGTTCTTGGGAACCAGCGGTATGCTCGACCCTCGACGTGGTCGGGGCATGTTTAACACCTTCCATGCCGACCGTTTTGGGATGCGGTTCCCGCTCGACCATGTATTCTTCTCGCCGCACTTCACACTAGCGCGAATGCAAACGCTGGACAACGTCGGCAGCGATCACTTTCCCATTCTGATCGAATTGTGTCATGAACCAACTGCCAGTGATGAGCACGAAATTATGGCACAAAAAGGAATCCAAGGCGTGAAGGCCGATGAGAAAATCCAGCGTGCCATCGAAGACGACGATGCTCAAGGAGAAGCCGTCGAGCAACAGGACACGGACGAAGCCAATTGCATCGAAATCTAATGAACCATCAATCAGTTAAAAAAGAACGTAGGGGAAGTCGTCAAGGCTTTCCGCATGCAACGCATTTCTGCCGAAGGTTCGAGAGTTTTGACGGCTTCCGCTACGTTGCGGCATTATTCCTCGTCGCGGTAGTCACTGCGCCGTCGAGCGCTCAAACGCTTGGCGGTAGCCAGCGGAATTCCGTCGATGGACAACGCCCAAAGTCGACCAAGATCGGTTTCTTCGAACTGCTCGAATCCGGCAGCACTGCGTTTCTCGAACTGTTCGAACATGAGTCCGCCGATCCGACGCCAGAGGATCCGAAGTGGAATTCTGCTGAAAGTCCGCGCCACGCCGTGATGACGTTTCTCGAAGCAATGAATCATGTCGCGATGGGACGTGACGATGTGCTTGACCAAGCGACCAGAACATTTGGCGATTCGGAACTGGACGATGCTAAGCAAACTGCACTGGATCTGCTGTACGTGTTTGATCGCTTGCCGGAGATCGCCTCGGGCACGATTCCAGGTCCCGAGATCGTCAAAGAAAAAAAGATTCGCCGGTACGAATTGTTCCCACGCGGCATCGAGCACGAATGGGTTTACAAAGCGCTCGACGATAGCCCCGAGGGCAGCATCGTTCTGGTTGCCGGCGAAGATGGGCGATGGGCGTTCGACGAGCAAACGCTCAATGGAGCGTCGGGCCTTCTGGACAGCATGAAGAAGATTCCGCCCCGAAAGCGTTTGACGAAACATGGGAATCTGTTCCTGAATGTGCTTGAACCGACCGTGCAAAAGACAACCGCTTGGGACTGGCTGTTCTTTATTGGCTTCTCCGCCGGTGGAATCGTTTTGGCAGTCTTTGTCGGCCGAATCCTAAAACGCGTCAAACAATGGCGGCAGGATCAGGGCGACGGTCTGCTGCTGCCGTTGATCAACGGCATCATCGTGCCAGCGTACATCTTGATCATCACCATCGGTCTAGCGATCGGTTCAACTCGACTGCACTTTCATCCGACACTCGCCGGACTTCGTAGTGGTCTGATCGAAGCCGCCGTGGTGTTGGCCGGTGTGTTCTTGATCGTCGCATTGATTGAATTAGCTGTGCTGGGCGTGAGACGCAGTTTCTTTTCCAACGACGACCCTTACGCCAAGATGGTCGCGATCATGGTTCGGCGAGCCATTCGCATCGTCACGGGCATTGTCGTTACCATCTTTTTGCTTCAAAACGTATTGCATTGGAACGTAACCGCGCTGCTGGGTGGGTTCGCAATCATCGCTCTGGCGCTATCGCTCGCCGCGCAAGACGCCGTGAAGAATCTGTTTGGTGCGTTCACCGTGTTCGCGACATGCCCGTTTCTCAGCGGCGATTGGATTCGCTTTGAAGGCAAAATCGGTGAGGTTGCCGACGTGAGCCTGCAAGCGACCAAGATCCGATTGCTGTCCGGTGAGATGTACAGTGTGCCGAACATGAAGTTTATCGACACGCCCGTCGAGAACTTGTCGATGCGGCAATACCTTCGTCGCGTAATGGACATCGCGATCACCTATGACACACCTCCCGCGATGGTCCGCGAGGCGATTGAGATCCTGAAAGACATCCTTTCCAGCGACGAAATCACCGGTGACGGGCAGGGCAATCTCGAAAAGCATCCGCCGAAGGTTTGGTTTGACGAGTTCGGTTCGCACTACCTGAACTTGCGAGCGGATTACTGGTATCAGATGAATACCGATGAGGGCGACATCCAACGCGACACCGAGCGAGGTTGGTGCAGCTATCTGGACCATGCCACGATCGTCAACCAGCGGGTGCTGGAGCGATTCAACGAAGCCGGTATCGACTTCGCCTTCCCGACCCAGTCGTTGTATTTGGCGAATGATCCCGACCGTAGATTAGTTATCGAAAGCAACCAGCCGCAGGAGGTGATGTCGTGAGCAACGAAACCGAACCTAGCGGAGGTCGTCAAAACCTTTCGCCGAAGCGTGCAGCACAGGAAACGATAGATGGGTTCCGCTACCGTCGGAATCGTCATGGGGGCGTCCTGAAACTTGTGCTGGCCTGTCTGGTCTTTCTGTTCGGCATCACTGCGTACCTGTTCTCGGTCGAGACCAACCCAATCACCGGCGAGAGACAACGTGTTGCGTTCACGACCGACGAAGAGATTGAGCTTGGGTTGCAAAGCCGCGGCATGATTGCATCAGAGATGGGCGGAGTGCTTTCGGACGAATTGCCGATCGCTCGCAAGGTCGATCAGGTTGGCAATCAGCTAGTTCAAGAGCTCGAAGGTTGGCTGGCGCGTAAAGACGTCGAGAATCCATTCGTTTTTGAATTCCATGTGCTTGCTGACCAGAACACCGTCAACGCCTTGGCACTGCCGGGCGGGCAAATTTTCATCACCCGCGGCTTGCTGGCCGAACTGACCCGCGACGATCAACTGGCCGCTGTCTTGTCGCACGAGATCGGCCACGTTGTACATCGGCATGCGTCGCAGCGGATGGCCAAAGCGCAGTTGAAGATGCGATCGGCGATGGCACTGCAAACGGCGACCGAGGGTAGCGAATCGGCGTCGGTCGCGTTGCTGCTATCTGAACTGTTGGAGCTTCGATACGGACGCAAGCAGGAGCTCGAAAGCGATGCTTACGCGATCAGTCTGATGAGCGACGCTGGGTACGACACCGAGGGAATGATCGAGCTGCTGAACATCCTTGAGAACGCTGGCGGAAGCGGCGTACCCGAGTTCCTTAATACCCACCCGCACCCCGAAAGCCGCCGAGAACAAATTCGAGAGATGATTGAGCTAGAGCGAGTAAATGCAGCGTAGCGCAAGTCGTCAAGACTTTCAATGTTGATCGATCCAGTCCCGAAAGTCTTGACGACCTCCACTACAATTTTTTCACTTCGGAGCACCCCTTCATGTCCACATCGACCGCATCACGATTTAACTGGAACGGCTTCTCGACTGCAAAGCTGCCCGAGGTACAGCCGTGGGTGGAAACGACTGGTCGGCTGGGGCACTTCGCCAAGGGTGTCGTCTATTTCATCATGGGATTCCTCGCGTTCAAGGTTGCGATCGGTGCAGGTGGCGAAACTGCGGGCGCCAAGAATGCGATCCGCGAGATCGGCCAGCAACCGTACGGCAAAATCCTGCTTGGCATCACCGCAGTCGGGCTGCTGTGCTACACCGCGTGGCGATGGATTCAGGCTAGCAAAGACACCGAGGGTGACGGCACCGATGGCAAAGGCTTGGTCAAGCGGACCGGTTACGCGATCAGTGGATTCAGTCACTTACTGCTCGGATGTTTCGCCGGTTCACTCGCTCTTGGGATGGGCGGCGGGAGTCAATCAGGCGGTGGAAACAAAGCTTCGTTCCTGCTCGATAGCGATTGGGGCCGTATTGTGCTGGGGATCATTGCCGCCATCACTGCGGGAGTTGGCGTTTACTTCATGATCAATGGCTACAAAGCGAAATTCATGACGAAATATGATTTGGCCAGCATGAGTAACAAGTTCCGAAAGGCTGCATTGCATGCCGGACGCAGTGGCTTGATTACGCGTGGCATCGCGGTGGTCATCATCGGATGGTTCCTCGCCGATACCGCGTGGACTGGCACCGCAAATGGTGATGTCGCTGGGATGGGTGACGCTCTGTCGCTGATCGCATCGCAAACCTTCGGTAAGATTCTGATTGGTATCGTTGGCTTCGGACTGATGGCCTACGCAATCCACATGGTATTGCTGGGGATTTACCGACGATTTAATACGTCGGACGCGTGATACCTCATCCCATAGGTACGTAGCGGAATTCGTTTGGAGGAATCACTGATTCGCGGAAGTGATCGTGCGATCTCTAAAATGTCGGGCAGCGTCAGCAAACCTTGTTTGATACGTCGCACGCCAGAAGAAACCCGTCGGACGACCGTTCCGGCACTGAGCGAGCAAGGTCCGACTTGGTGGGATGACGAAACCGACTATAACCGCCACCTCATCCAGACGCCTTACTCTGACTTATGGGCGTTGGGCGACGGATCTGCCGAATGAGTTTGCTTCGGTCGGATTGCGGTCCTCCAAACCCAGGCGATCAAGATTCCTTGCAATGGCAGTCGAGCTAACAGTGCCCATTTGGGAATGACTGGAAACTGATCCGCGTGCAGCACCATATGGATGTTGGCAGGAAACACCGCGACCAACAAAGCGATCAGGCCCCAGCCGGATGCTTGCCTAAGCCGAGGCACCGCAATTCCGACTCCGCCGAGCACTTCAAAGAACCCAGAGACGTAAACCAATGCCAACGGCCACGGCAGGTATGGTGGCATGATCTTTAGATAGATCGCCGGTGATAGAAAGTGGTTGACGCCCGCTGCTGTAAACAGCAAAGAAAGTAGGCCAATTGAAATTGCTTGCCACATGTTCGTCACCGTTGCTTCTCCGTTTGCGATTCAATCTTCTCGATAAAATAATCTTGCGAGGCGGCGGTTTGGTGAGAGCGGGGCAACAAAAGAGGAAGGCTACTCTGTATTACTCTTTTGAAGTTGACCTCGCCGATGCTGATCCGTTTTTGCTGTTTGACTGCTTTTCTAGGTCTTGGCACAACATTTGTCTCTGCGCAACCACCGGGTATGGGGGGCGGAGATCGCGAGATTCTTGATCAGTTTGATACTGACGAAAGCGGCTGGTTGAATCAGTCTGAGCGAAAGGAAGCCCGTGAATGGTTGAAAGACAATCCGCCTGAGCGTCGAGGTTTTGGTGGACCTCCCGGCGGTCCTCCCGGAGCAAGGGGAGGCTTTCCGGGACCTGGTTTTGGTCCTCCACCTGGCGCCGAACCAGGCGGACAGAATTTCGGCCCACCTCAGGGTTTCGGTCCTCCAGATACCGAAGGTCGCGAGCGTCATCCGGGGCCTGGTGGGTTTGGCCCGGGCGGATTCGGAAGACGAGGGGCAGGACCTGGTGGACCCTTCGGTGGTAGACCTGAAGCCACTGAAGGGGTTCAGGTCGCAAAAGATTCAGTGCAGCCACAGACCGGTGGCCTCTATGACTTATCAACCTTCCGAACTCTGTTTATCGATTTCGAAAATGCCGACTGGGAATCCGAACTCGAAGACTTTCACGGCACGGACGTCGATGTACCTGCGATGCTGACCGTCGATGGCAAAACGTTCGAAGGCGTTGGGATTCACTTTCGTGGCATGTCATCCTACGGAATGGTTCCGACCGGCTACAAACGATCGTTCAATCTATCAATCGATATGGTTGACGAAGACCAACGGCTGCTGGGCTACAAGACATTGAATCTGCTCAACTCCAGCAGTGACGATTCGATGCTAAGCACCGTTCTGTATTCGCAAATTGCCAACAAGTACATCGCGGCACCGAAGGCGAACTTCGTTCGGGTCGTGATCAATGGCGAAAACTGGGGCGTCTACACCAACGTTCAACAGTTCAACAAAGACTTTCTGCGCGAGAATTATTCAAGCGACAAAGGGGCACGTTGGAAAGTTAGTGGTTCACCTGCCGGAGGCGGAGGGTTGGACTACCGTGGCGACGATCCCAGCAGTTATCAGCATCCCTACGAGCAGAAATCGGGTGGGAAGAAGTCCCTTGCAAAGTTAATTGACCTGTGTCGTGTGCTCGACGAAACATCAACAGAACAGTTACCCGCAAAGCTCGAAAAAATCTGCGATGTGGACGGTCTGCTTTGGTTCCTGGCGATTGACAACGCGTTGATCAATAGCGATGGGTATTGGATTCGTGCCAGCGACTACAGCATCTATTTGGATGGTAAAGATAAGTTTCATTTCATTCCGCATGATATGAACGAAGCGTTTCGCGGTGCAGGCGGACCGGGAATGCCGGGTGGGCCAGGTATGCGAGGCGGAGCGGGGATGCAAGGCGGACGACCAAGGTTCGCCGGAAGGCCACCTTTCGAATCGAATGATGCCGACGGGCGGCCATTTGATCGCAGTGGTCGCGCGGATCGCGGTTTTGGCCCTTCAGAACGAGGCTCCCAAGGTGGTGCACCACGCGGACCGTCAGCAGGCCAATCTGGCTCGTCGTCACCCATCGAACTCGATCCGCTTATTGGCCTGGACGATCTTCGTAAACCATTGCGAAGTAAAGTGCTGGCGGTCCCGAAGTATCGCGAGCAGTATTTGCGGAACGTGAAAACCATTGCCGAAGAAGACTTGGATTGGAAGAATCTTGGTTCCCTCGTTTCAAAATGCGTGGACATCATTGGGCCGCACGTGGAAACCGATACGCGAAAGCTCGGTTCGTATGAAGCATTTGTTGCAGCCACCTCTGCGAAAAACAACACCGACGAAAAGCAGGCAACGGAGCATCGTGGTCACGGAGCGATGAACTTGAAAGCGTTTGCCGACGGTCGGCGTGATTACTTGCTTCGTGTAATCAAGTAATCACAGACTTCGCCGCGTGTTTGTTTTCTTGCTTCCGTCCCTTTGAACGAATCATTGGAGCGCCCAGGGAATTCCCCTGGGCACGATCTATGGAATTCTTGGAAATCCCACTGTACGACGATGACATCATCAAGCTCTTGGTGCGATTCGCGATCGATTTGACTTTCCTGAGTCTGGTGGTCGCATTTGGGATCTACCCAAATCAGCGTGAGCGAAGCTTCGCGTTCACTGCGGTGATGTTGAACGTGACCGTGTTCTTTATTTGCTTCACGCTGAAGAAGCTAGAGATTGATATCGGGATGGCGCTTGGGCTGTTCGCGATTTTCGGTGTACTGCGTTATCGGACCGATGCGATCGGAACCAAGGAGATGACGTATCTGTTTATTGTCATCGGAATCGCGGTTATCAACTCGCTGTCGAACAAGAAGACTAGCTACGCGGAAATCGCTCTGGTCAACACGCTGATCTTTGCCGCAACAATGTTAAAGGAATGGCTGGTTGGGCGATTCCCAGGTCCCGATGCTCCATGTGAAAAGCCGGCAAAGAAAGCTGCCGGTGCAGAATGCAAGGCAAAGAAATACACTGTCGAGTACGACAAAATCCAGCTGCTGGGTAGCGAACATCGGCAAGCTCTGATCGACGACTTGCGGGCTCGAATCGGTCAAGACATTACCAAGGTCCAGGTGAAGACCATCGATCTGGGGCAGAATCGTGCCACCCTATTCGTTTGGTGTTAAGCTTTGCCACAGAGAAACACAGGTCTTCGTGAGATAGGTCTGTATTGAGTCGCGAAGGGCTTGTTTCCCCTGCGATCAAAGCTAAATGCTGGTATCGAATCTCGATTTTGAGGCGTCCGTCACAGGAACGAATTTACTTGCGAGTGTGCCATGTCGCATCCCAACATGGATACAAGCCGAGCATTTAGCTATTCCTGTTCTTCGCTGGCCTGATCGTCCTCAATAAGACTGGCAAATCGATTCGAATGCTGCTCCAACAGGATTGCGAGTTCGTTCGAATCGCCGTTTTCAATTGCCGAAATGATCGCGTGATGGGATTGCGCGTCATCTAGCGGATCCGTTTGCTTTTGCTTCAGCCGTGAATGCGTTCGCGCTTCGAATGCAAGGGATTCCCAAGTGCGAAGCAAGACTGTGTTACCGGACGATTCAACGATGATTCGGTGAAATTCATGGTTCTGTTGTGCCTGAACTGCAGTTCGCTTCCCTTTGGCGGCGGACTCCATTCGTTGGACACACTTTCTTAATGTTGGCAATTGTTCGGCTAACTCGGGCAAAGCGGTTCTCGCCGCCAGGGCTTCTAGGCATGCACGCACGCGGTAGGCTTCGGCCGATTCACGGGGGCTGACTTCGCGAACACGGGTCCCTCGATATCGCTCCGTGCAGACAAGTCCACTTGCCTCAAGCTCCCTAAGTGCTTCACGGACCGGCGCTTGACTGGTCCCGAATTCTTCAGCAATGGCAAGCTCCGTGATCTTGTCTCCTGGTTTGTAGGAGCGGTTCAAGATCCTTTCGGTAAGCGCTTCGCGTATCGCATCGCAAATACGTTCACGAACGATCGGCTGTGATTTTTTCTGTGGCATCGTGGAAACTTTCGATTGACTCTAACTATCGATTATCGATAATGCAAGGGGCGGGACGGATGTGGTTCCAGGTGTTTTCGGTCCGGCCGACCGCATTTTGTACGTAACATTACAACGAAGATGACCAATTTATGTGGATTGTTGAACTCGCACTACGTCGAACCTACACGTTTCTCGTAGCGGCGATTCTGATTTTCGTTTTCGGTTGTGTCAGCATTTGGAAAATGCCATCGGACATTTTCCCCGAGGTCGATTTGCCGGTTGTGACTGTCGTTTGGTCCTATCAAGGGATGCCTGCGTCTGACATTGAACGGCGAATCGTCCTCAACAATGAACGAGTTCTATCGGCATCGGTCAATGACATCGAGCATATTGAGAGTCAGTCATTAAACGGTGTCGGTGTGATCCGAATTTTCTTTCGTCCGAACGCCGATATTGGGACCGCTATCGCGCAAGTCGGTGCGACTTGCCAGACGGTCCTGAAGAACATGCCGCCGGGGATCAACCCACCGTTTATTGTGCGGTATAGCGCCACGAGCGTACCGATTGTTCAAATTGCAGTTAGCAGCGAGACGTTGACCGAGAAAGAACTGTCGGACTATGCCGCAAACTTCATCATCCAGCGTTTCGGTTCCATCCCCGGGGCTCGGGTGCCCCAGCCCTATGGAGGGAAACCCAAGCAGATCATGATCGATCTGCAATTGGATGCGTTATACGCTCGCGGTCTCTCGCCCGCTGACGTTAGCGAAGCGGTGAACGCACAAAACTTGATCATCCCCGCGGGGGCGGCGAAAATTGCCGAAACCGAGTTTAACGTTCGGCTAAACAGCAGCCCCGAATTGATCGAGACGTTTGAAAAGATCCCGCTGGAGACCAAGAACGGTTCACGGGTTTTTTTAGGCGACGTCGCGAATGTACGAAGCGGCTTTCAGGTTCAGACAAACGTCGTCCGTCGCGATGGAAAGCGGGCGGTCCTGATGACTGTACTTCGGGGCGAAGGCGCATCGACCATCGAAGTGGTTCGGGGAATACGAGAAGCTCTGCCACGTATCCAAGCTCAGCTTCCCGATTCGCTACAGATGGATCTGTTGTTTGATCAATCAGTTTTTGTCGAGTCGGCGATTGAGGGCGTGCTTCATGAAGCCGCCATTGCCGCAGGCCTGACAGCGCTGATGATCTTTGTCTTCCTGGGCTCGCTTCGTAGCACCTTGATCGTTGTCGTTTCGATTCCCCTATCCATTCTCGCTTCTTTATCGATGCTGTGGATGCTAGGGGAGACCATCAATATTATGACCCTGGGCGGATTGGCACTCGCAGTGGGGATTTTGGTCGATGATGCGACGGTCGAAATCGAAAATGTCCACCGTCACCTGCATGACAAGATTCCGATACGCAAAGCGATCTTGGACGGCGCTCGAGAAATCGCGCAGCCGGCGATTGTGTCGACGCTTTCGATCTGCATCGTATTTATTCCCGTCGCGTTTTTGGATGGCCCGGCTTCGTACCTTTTTGTGCCATTCGCGATGGCGGTTGTATTTGCACTCGGTACCAGCTACCTACTGTCGCGAACGTTGGTTCCGACTCTGATGCTTCTGATGATGCAAAAACAAGGTCAGACGTCGAATTCCCGCTGGAAGGTTTTCACTCGCTGGCACGCATGGTTCGAGGAACGTTTCGACCGTGCCACAGAGTTCTATGGATCTATCCTTTCATCCATTTTGAAGAAGCCCAGGCGTTCAACTTTCGTCTTGGTTGGCATCATCGCCGGATCGTTGTCGCTGGTTCCTTTTGTCGGTCGCGACTTTTTTCCTCAGGTCGATTCGGGGCAATTTCGGCTGCACGTTCGAGCACCCGCAGGGACGCGGATTGAGGAAACCGAAGTGATATTCGGACAGGTCGAAGACGTCATACGCGAAGTCGTCCCTGACGAGGAACTTGATCTGGTACTGGATAACTTTGGATTACCACCGTTCTTCACAACCATTGCATATATCGATAATGACACCGTCAGCGTTTCTGATGGCGAGATTTTGGTCTCTCTAAGCGAAACGCATGCACCGACCAATAGCTACGTTCGTCGCCTCCGAGATGAGCTTGCGCAACGATTTCCCGAGTGCACATTCTATTTTATGCCGGCTGATATCGTCGGTCAGATTTTGACCTTTGGCAAACCTGCCGCGGTCAATCTTCAAGTTGTCGGGACTAGACGTGAGGAGAATTTTCAAGTCGCGAAAGATTTGCTAAGGCGAATGAAAGCCATTCCGGGAATGGTGGATGTTCGATTGCGGCAGATTACCGATGCGCCAGAGTTAAAGATCAACGTCGATCGGGCTTTGGCGTCGGAATTGGATCTGAACCAACGCCAGATAGCCGATAGTTTGCTCGTCTCCTTAGCTTCGAGCGTGCAGATCTCGCCAAACTTCTGGGTCAGTCCAGAAAACCGAGTCAACTATCGTGTCGCGGTCCAAACGCCACAGCGAAAGATTGACGATGTTGAATCGCTTCTGCAGACTCCGCTATTCGGTCAGGACTCTGATCAAACGCAGCTATTGACCAACGTTGCACGTTTGCAAAGAAGTGAAACGGAATCGGTCATTAGTCACTACAACGTGCAACCGGTGTATGAAATCAGCGGATCGGTTGATCGCAGGGACCTTGCGGGGGTCGCATCCGAACTGCATGAACTAATTGATCAAACCGAAGACGAGCTTCCTCGCGGAAGTCGACTGGCGCTACGTGGGCAGATCGAAAGTATGGAAGAATCATTCCAAGGGCTGAGTCTAGGTCTCTGCTTTGCGATTCTTCTGGTCTATCTGCTGATGGTCGTCAACTTTCAGTCATGGCTTGATCCACTGATCATCCTCGGGGCGCTTCCTGGCTGTTTAGCAGGGATCGTCTGGAGTTTGTTTGTAACCGATACGACGATCAGCGTTCCTGCGTTGATGGGGACCATCATGTGCATCGGTGTGTCGACGGCAAACAGCATTCTTGTCGTTAGTTTTGCGAATGCAAAGCTGCACGAAGCGGGCGATTCATTTGAGGCAGCTCAGCTAGCTGGTCAGACAAGGCTGCGGCCGGTTGTGATGACGGCTCTTGCCATGATTGTCGGAATGCTACCGATGGCAATTGGCAGCGGAGAAGGCGGTGAGCAAAACGCGCCGCTTGGACGCGCTGTGATCGGCGGTTTGTTACTGGCGACGGTCTATACGCTGGTATTCGTGCCTCTGCTGTTTCGGCTTCTAAAGCGAAGCTCAACCGTCGCCGCATAGTGTCTCCGCATCGAAATCGGTCGCGTCTGAACGCGAGCACACCCTAACAATCACAGTACCAGAAAAGGCTGCAACGATGACCACATTCCGCAATGCAAAAAAACACTTCGCCCGAGGTTGGCTGGCCCTGCTGGGCATTTTGATTGCCTTGGGAGGGCTGCTGACCGTTGGCGCGGCGCCGAAGTTAACACGGAAACGTCAGGCCGACGAGATAGCGTCGCAGGCTCTGAATCAGCCGCCTCTTGTCACGGTCACCGACGTTGAGCTAACCGATGCATTTCATCGGTTTAGCTTGCCAGGTAGCACGATCGCCAACCAACAGACGTGGCTCTACGCGCGAGCCGACGGATATTTGAAGGATCAACGCGTCGACATTGGGGATGACGTTAGCAAAGGACAGCTGCTGGCTGTCATCGAAGCTCCAGAAGTAAAAGCGGAATTGAACGCGGCCAGTGCGGCCGTTTCGCAAGCCGAAGCTGAACTGCAACGGATCAATGCTGAACTAGAGTTGGCAAAACTTCGATTGGTTCGTGAACGGCGGCTCGTCCAAAGTAACGCGACATCGCAAGAAACGGTCGATCAACGTGAAGCCGAATACAAAGTTTCGTTGGCTGCTAAGGAAATGGCGGTAGCTACAATCGAAGCCAAACGAGCCGAAGTCGAGCGTCTAGATCAAGAGATCGAATTTCAGCAGATTCAAGCTCCCTTCGATGGAGTGATTACTGCGAGATCGTACGATGTCGGTGCTTTAATTACCGACGATGCACCAGAGCAAACGCCAGGGCTTTACCGAGTTTCGGAACTCAAGCGACTGCGTGTTGTTGTCGATGTGCCGCAACAATACGCCACAACGCTTGCAATTGGAGACACTGTCCTCGTTCGGCGTCCTGATAGTCAATCCGAAGAGATCGTGGCTAAAATTAGTCGAACGACGCAGTCCATTGCTCCGGAAGCGAGAACGCTTCGCGTCGAAATTGAGATTCCCAACGAAGCTCGAACGCTGCTACCGGGAATGTACATTGAAACGGAATTTATTGTCCAACAGGCGCCGCGAGTGTTAATTCCGTCAGGGGCTCTAATAACGAGGAGCCAAGGAACGAAGGTTGCGCTGCTAGGGGACGGAGATACCGTTCGCTACAGGGAAGTCACTGTGCTACGAGATCGTGGATCGTCGTTGGAATTAAGCTCTGGGCTGACCGGCGATGAAACGTTGATCATACGGCCTGGCGACGATTTGAAAGAAGGGACGAAGATTCGAGCGGTGCGATCGAAGTCGTAGTGTTCCCAGAGGCCGATTGGCAGGGTAGATCGGCAAATCATTGGCTGGGTAGTTTTTGCACTGTTCCAATGCTCAGCGCTGAGTTCCGCTGACATTTCAGTCAGCGACGAAATCAGCGGCTGAGCTTGTTTGGACGGCAACCGACGATCGTTACATTGCGGACTGAGCAGCTTCGCTTGCGGAGTTCAGTTGATCGACTTGGCTGTCTGTCAGTTGGATCTCGGCGGCTTTGACGAGCTGCGAAAGTTGCTCGACACTCGTCGCGCTGGCAATCGGCGCGGTGATACTTGGTCGTTGCATCAACCATGCTAAAGAGATCACAACGGGGACTGTTTCGTGAGCGGCGGCGACTTCGTCAAGTGCAGACAGAATTGTCAGGCCACGATCGTTTAGATACTTTTCACCGATGCCTCCGCCGCGAGCACTTTTGCCGAGGTCCGATTCGGATCGATACTTCCCGGTCAAAAATCCACTCGCAAGTGAATAGTAACTAATCACTCCAAGGCCTTCGGAAAGACACAGCGGTTCGAGTTCATTTTCAAAGCCAGCTCGATCGTACAGGTTGTACTCCGGTTGCAGCGAGATGTAGGTTGGTAAATTCGCATCTTTGCTGACCTTTATGGCCTCGGCCAATCGATCGGCCGTGTAATTCGATGCGCCAATCGCACGAACTTTTCCGGCTTTGATCAACTCATCATACGCCGAGAGGGTCTCTTCGAATGGCGTGTCTTTATCGTCCTGGTGTGACTGATACAGATCAATGTGGTCGGTTTGCAACCGCCGCAACGAGTCTTCGACTGACTTCAAGATGTAATCTTTCTTAAGACCTTTTGATCCGTCACCCATTTCCATGCCCACTTTGGTGGCCAAGACGACATTGTCTCGCTTTCCGCTTTTAGAAAGCCAGTTGCCGATGATCGTTTCGGATTCGCCACCTTGGTTTCCTTCTACCCATGTGGAATACATGTTTGCAGTGTCGATAAAATCGAAGCCGTAATCGACGAAAGCATCAAGAATTTTGAAGGAAGCATTCTCGTCGATTGTCCAGCCGAACACATTTGCGCCGAGTGCAAGTGGCGCGATTGAGAATCCCGAATTGCCGAGCGTGTTCTTTTTCATAGATCGTTCTCCTCTTTCGCGTAACGATTTACAATGTTGCGAAAGTTGTTTGGTGAAGTGATTTCAATTGTCAGTTCCTACTAGTGCTTCGTTCCAAGTCGATTTTAGGATTAGCCGTATGGCGTTAGCCACGGTTTCAGTGCAATAACCGGGGCCAACGCTCCTCGGCTGATGACCCGAACCCGTATTTTCATATGAATCGAAGCACTAGGTATACTGCGAAAAGCCGCGAGTCTTACAGATGTGGCAGCGATTTCCTGGTGAAGTCAACCTGTTGTCGGTTGCTTTGAAGTTCCGTTATTGACCATTTCAAATCGTTCTTGCTTGCAGATCTATTCGCTGGGCATACCGTATTCGGTATGCGGGTTTGATCGCACTACTTTGGAACACAAATGAAATCTTCCGGTCGTCGTACAGGCCAAAATCGGGCAGCCGGGAAATCTAAAACGGCTATGCCCGATTGGAAATCGAAATGGCCACGTAATGGCGATGTCCGTCGATGGTTGATTTGCTGGCTTGAAAAGTGTGAGGCGATCGAAGACTCGGATAAAGCAGTGTCTAAGTCCTCAATTCCTATCCAAAGGCTCAGCGAACTAGGTCGGCGGGAAGAGGCCTTGAGATATGTTCGCCGATTTCTAAAACGGCTTCCCAATCGTTCCTGTCTTAATACGGTATCGATGATGGAACTCGCTGCCGAAGTCGAGTTGGATAGCGGTGACATTGAGGCCGCAGAAAAATGGTTGAGCAAGATAGTTCGGCTCGATGACTCGCAATCACGGAAGCGTGATCGTAATTTTCACGTCAATACGGTTCATCGATTTCGGGTGAAATACGGACTCATTGACCCTGCACTGATCGAAGATGAGCAAGAGTCGTTGGATGCAGCGGGGAATCGAGCACAGCGACTCGCGAAGGCGTTTATCAACGACCGGAAATTTGCGAAGGCTCGGAAGCAGTTGGAGTTACTCGAAACAGTCGCGAAGGCGACTGAAGACGAGTTCTTTCGTTCGATTCGCTACCAGACGATTTTGGATTTGTACCAAAAGCTGAAAGACAAGGACGCCGTCCGACGCGTTTTGCGAAAGATGAGTAAGGAGGATCGCGACGACGCGATATCGTACACTCAGTTGTCCAAATTAGGGCTGCATTCCGAAGCCGTTCGATGCGCCGAGCGAAGGGCAAAAGAAGAATTGGAACTATTGGCGACAATGGACAATCCAAACATACATTTCCCGGTTCGAGGGGTATGTGATGCGATCGAATTCCTTGTTGATGTTGACGAGCAGACTCGTGCGAGACGATTGCTTCGACGCGTCCAAAAGGAATGCCAGGATTGGCCCGTCTACGAATTCGGTTGGTCCACTTCGTTGGTATACACACTACTTGCACGAGTCGTCGGGAAGATGGATGGCCCAGAGGCTGCTGCCGAGTTGATCCAATCCGCATTGGATGATGCCTCAGCCGAAACAAGGGCTCAATGGCGAAAGGATGCAAAAGGGATGGCCATTGATCTTGAAGCTGATTTAGGGAACTTTGACTTTGCTCTTCAGAAAGCTAGGAAACTGCGATCACCTGAGGAGAGGCTTTTCGAAATGGCTAAATTGCTGGCCCAAGCGAATCGTTGGAAAGAGCTGCGTGAATTGTGTCAGGAAGTCCAATCACCCGAGCAGGCAGCCGAACTCTGCGCGCAAATCAAGCTACAATTTCCCACTGCTGAATCTGACTAGAAATATCAACAAACGGATCATTGATTGGTCAACGCTGACCTACTCGCTCGATGGCTTTATGACACGGGCGATGGTTTCAAGTTTTCAGGCTCATGCGGTTTCAGCGAGCAACCTACTGGCTTCTTTACTTTGGAAGTGCGACATCGATGAACGAGCGAGACCTTGCGATTGAGAGAATCCGAAAGAACATTCAGGAATCCGGATTTCACCTCTACCAACTCCTTCCCAATTCGACGCCGGGTTTCTTTTACACGATTGGCTTGACCGAAAGGATCGGTGCGGAAATCGTCCTTGCCGGGTGTGGGTTCTATTCGCCTGAGCAGCTCGTTCAAATCGTGCAGGAACTTGCTCAACAGTTCACGCTCGACGGCGACTTCGAAATCAAGCTGAAATCCCAAGGTGTTTTTACTTTTCACGAAGTGGAGACTACTTGGAGTAAGAAACTGTTGGCGGGTGCGATTGACTACTATTCCAACGAAGAAATTCTGGCGTTCCAGGTGATGCCTGAACAAGACAAGATGACGTTGGACGTTCCGGATATGACAGAAGCATACGATCCTGAAGCGTGTGGCGGTTGGCGGTGGCTGACAGAGCCATGGCCGTATGATGTCGCTGCAGAAAGCAAAGCCGTGACCAATGTTGATGCTTTGCTTGGATATCCGATTACGGAAGTAACTCGCTGGGAAAAGGACCAGTGGGAGATGTTTAGTGGTGCTGGCCCCGAAGTTGATCCAGCGGATATCCGTGTCGTTCCGCTAGCGACTCTGATTGGCGAAGACGATTCTCTCGAACCGGTGCTGAAACTAGATTTGGAACAAGGTATCTGGCGAGAAGATGCGGAGTCCGACTGGAACGCATGGGACTGAAGCGAAATCTTTTCCCGTGAAGTCTCGCGATGCTGAAACGCGCGATAGCATCGATTGATAACAGGTTGGCATCAGGATTTTGTCAACGCTTTGTCGCGGCGAATTATGAGTAGGGCTGGTAACAGCAGCAGATCACCAACCAATGCCGCCGCGAGTAACAGCACCATCATCCATGCAAATCTGGCAGTGGGCATGAAGTTGCTCAAAGCAAAAATAGCGAGTCCGCTTCCACAGATCAGCGTGGTCTGAATCATTGCACGACCGCAGTGTCGATACGCCGAGTAGACGGCTTCATGTCGCGTGTCCCCTGCATCGATCCGTCGGTCATAGAAATTCAGAAAGTGCAACGTGTCATCGACTGCGATTCCCATCGCAACGCTCGCCGTCATGATCGATCCGATATCAATTGGATGACCGAGCCAACCAAGATAACCGAATAGCGCAAGTGATGGAAACACATTGGGGATCATCGCCGTCAGCCCGGCGAAAAGTCCAGCTTGGACAATCGTCATTACCACGGCGATCAATGCAAATGCGGTGATAAAGCTAGCGAAGAGATCGTGAAGCAACTGACGTTGGATTTCATGAACCAAAGGCATCAAGCCGGATAGCTTTATTTCCATCGAAGAATCAGCGGCCACCACATCGTTCAATCGAGCATGCAGGTCTTGCAAAATCAGTCCGTAGTCCTGATTGCCAAACGCACTCAAGTTGGCCGAGATTCGAAAACGGTCGGACTCGCTATCGGTGACGAAGTATCCAAATTGCTGGGCTGATTGTTTGGCGCCATCAAAGTACTGTTCTGCGTAGTCGCCCACAATTGGTACGGGAGACGATGGCATGAAAGCTTGACAAGAGGTTACCGAAACGACCTGAGTTTCATTTGCAAGGCATTCCTCGATTTTGCTTAGCATCGCCAGTCGGCTTTCTGCGTTTGGACGCGTGTGACTATCAAATCGTACGATGACCTCGATCGGAACAAGTGGCCCAACGTTCGCTTCAATCCAGGTGTAGTCGCGAATTAGTCGAGACTCGTCACCGAACAGGGTTTCAATCCGAACCGACGCTTTTAGTTGCGCGACACCATATCCGAGCCCAATCATTAGCGTGATTCCAATCAAACTGATCCAAGTGGCTCCTTTGCTTTGCAAAGCCATCAGCGTATCCCAGGCTTTCGATGGCATTTGACGAGGCGTCGCTTGGTATTTCGGCGTCTTCCAGTAGATCAATCCTGGAAGCAGGGAAAGTATTAGCACTGCCGTCAATACTACGCCAATTGCTGAAAAAACTCCGAATTCTCGCACCGCAATAAGACCGCTTACTGCGAGAGAGCCGAGACCGATCGCGGTGGTTCCGCTTGATAGGATGCAAGGCAACCAACCGATCCGTAACGCTTGGAAAACGGCCTTTCTTGAAACGACGTCGCGCTCGTCATCGTTCGGGGGTGCATTGTTTGCATTGCTTTGACAGTCGATGTAGTAATTGACAAGGTGGATTCCCCCGGCGATTGCCAATACCTGAATCAGCGGTGGCAAGACAATCAGCAAAGCGGTCATCGTACCGCCGGCATAGTGCAGGATTGCAAGTGAGATTGCCTGGCAGAGCGACGCGACTCCAAAAACAAGTATCGCTACATGGAGCGAGTTCAAGCAGAGGATACAGACGCAGAAGACGACAAGAGACGACAACGGGGCAAATCGACTCATCGTTGCCTGGCTGGCTAAATCGACTTCATAACCATCAATGATTGGTCCTGCCAAATGCAAATCTTGATACTTGGCAGATCCATATCGCACGGCCGCGGCACGAATCAGGGGAACTAGATCACCACGCTTTCGCAAGCCGGTTTTATTGAAACCGATGACAACCGCGGTGGTTTTGCCATCCGGGCCTAAAAGTGATGAACTCAGACGCCTCTTGGCTTCGTCGACAGGGATGGAAAGTGGTGGTGAAGTCAGTCGTTGAAAGACTTCACGTCCCGAAATTACAGAGTGGAAGACCCACTGGCCTGAATCCTGAAATGCAGGCGCTTTGCGAAGCGATTTGGTAAATCGATCGAGACTTGGATTGTCGAGCGTACAACCGGGCCAACTGATGACGATAACATCGCCCGCACCAAAGTCGTCCGAGAATTGGTCATAGCTGGCTCGCGCTGCAAACGTACCATCAACCCAGTCCAAAGGCGAGTTTGGTTCCGGCTGCAGCGTCATCATCGCTCCTTTGGCGATCCACGGCGCAAGTAGCAGCAAGTAAATAAGCAGCAATCGAAAACGTGCTACCGCACGGCGATCGTCTTTCATACCGTTGCTCGACACGATTCCCCTTCGCTTGACTGTTCGATCCGTTTAGCCAGTGGACCGAACGCTACCAATGGGTACCCGGGAACTTCGCGTTCGTATTGTCGATACGGTTCACCGATAAAGCGTTCCAAGCGACGATCTTTCAAAAAGCTGCCGTAAAAAATGTAGCCTGTCCAGATTGCCGTCAAAGCGGCGTGGTCTAGCGTCATCTTTGGTGTGAACCAGACAAGTCCAAGGAAGCTCAAATAGACTGGATGCCGGATCAGTTTGTAGGCACCACGTGGCTTGAAGACACGTCGCGGAGACTTTTGTCGTCGAAGCCAAAAGTAAAACGGCGTCCAACCGTTTTGATATCCGAGTCCTGTTAAAGCCAAGGAATAGAATAGTGCGGCCCATGATAAGTAAAAGCAAGCTCGAATCGCTTGCAGAGCAAATCCATCGACCTCCCACAAAACCATTTCGCTGCTTCGCCAACCAAAGAAAAGCAGTAATAAGCTCACGCAAGTGACGACACAAAAGGTGCTGTCGTAAAAGGCGTTCGGAATCCAATGCGTCAAATACTTGCGAGTTCGCGGTACCAGCATGACACTGTGCGAAAATGCGAAAAATAGCGCTAGCGAACAGTCGCGAATGATCCAGTGCTGATGCGATTGACTTGTCGCACCATCTCGCAGGAACCAGAACAAGTACCAGACTGTCACCAAAAACAGCAGCTGATTTCCGAAGCCATAGGTGATTCCGATCGCTCGATAGAGTTTGGCTGAACCGGTTTCAACCGTCTTCAAGTTGACAGTGGCGTCCATGCCGTTTTCCTAGTTGGGTAGCATTGTGGATAGAAGACATTCGATTCGATTTTACAATGACATCGGTTTCTGCGCGACAATCGCACCGTACTGCATCGCACCGGATCGATAAGCGTTTAATAGTGCATCGAAACCGTCGATGAAATCGACCTGTTTCCGATCGAGCACTTTCGCAAGGTGCCGTACTCCTGTCCGGCTAACGCGTTGTTTGCAAATTTCCCAAGTCTTGGTGACGTGTTGTGTCCACTCGACATTGTGCCGGATCGTCAGCCCTTGGTCTTCCATCCATCCCGCGTAGTCTTTTCGGGTTGCAAGTGAAGGGCAAACAAAACGCTCACAGACTTCGACGCATTGCTGATGATGATCCGATCGACTGGTGTCTTCACCTTCGAACCAGACACAGATCGCAATCCGCCCACCGGGGCGTAGCCATTTGGCGGCATTGGCAAAGAAGGCAGGCTTATCGAACAGGTGTTCGGTGCATTCAACACTCCAGACGAGATCGAATGAGCTTTCTGGGAACACAACTGTTTCTGCATCGTGCGCGATGAACTGCGTCGATGAGTTGATACGTTGAAGTCGTGAAGAAACCGTTGCCCAATGGGCCTGAATAGGACTGAGGGTCACGCCTGTCGCATGGATGCCACGTCGCTTTGCCAAACGAATGGACGATCCTCCCATGCCACAACCTATATCGACGATTTTTTGCCCTGGGGAAATTTCGGCGAGATCGGCCAACGCATCGGTCAGTTGGCATTGCGCAACGCTGGGAGCCTCGTCCGCATGCCAGAGGCCATGATGGATGTGTGGTCCCCACAACAATCGGTAAAATAAGGTTCCGAGCTGATAGTGGCTTCGTATGGAAGCTTTTTTGACGGTATCGACGGCGATCATGAAGTCGTGAGAAATCTGGTACGCACCGCTGCTTGGCGATGCACTGAACGAAATAGCGACATGGGCTACGGTGAAGCTGTCAATCTATTGACGAGCTGGAATCTCCGACATGGAAATACTTGCCGTCGGGGCAACGAATAGGTTACCGTAGATCCGTAATTCATTCGCAACACCGATCGCACCAAAGGCTTTCGAAAACGGTGTGATCCCATAGTCGGTCTGTTTGATTTTGAAACTTCCTTGGACGTGTAGCCAACCACGCGTTTGCTCGGCTTCGGCTAGAATCGTCAGCGGACGGGTCGTGCCGTGCAAAGTGAACTTTCCTTCAAGACGATAGATCGGCAGACCCTTTTTGCTGTTCTTTCCGGTAGCCGTTGCGGCACTTAACTCGAATGTTGCAGTCGGATAACGCTCAACATTAAGAATGTCGGCCCCTTTCATGTTCTCGTTGACCGCGGATCTTGTGCCGGCATCAGTGGTTCCAGTCAGCCCGACAAACTTTCTCGCCGCAGGTGTGTCGGCGTCAAATGACTTCATGTCGAACACCAGCTTTCCGGCTTGCTCGGTGGCTCCAAGTACCAGAGTGCTTGACTTTAACTTGGCTTCGACACCGTGTTGATGTCCAAGACCTGTTTTATCAACAAACACGTAGACTCGGCTGACTTGTGTTTGCACATCGCCAGGTTGATAGCTCGCTTCTGAAGCATCTTCAGAGTGCTTTGAGGCTGTCCGTCCCTCCTGCACCTGGGCATTTCCGACTTGCCCCATCGCAAAGTGGAATGCAACCGTCAGCATTGCAATCATTGCGACGAAGGGAAAATTGCGAATACGCATCAGAGAATCCATTCTTGAGTTAAGGTGATCGTCGAGGAAACGTTCTCTGTTTCCCAAAGCGGCTTGGGGTGATGAACCTGAGCGCACGGTCTGCCCGAAAGTGCGTTCCAGTTGACCCTGCCGTTTCGACAAAGCAAAGCGTGTGCCGTCGCACTTTGCGAGTCAAATGCCGCAAAAAAGTGATGTTCGAAGTCTCTCCTGAATCACGAGCGGTCAAAAGCTGTCCAGGGAGGTGGACACTCTTTTTCACTTGCGAAGTTTTTCCATTTTTGCTTGTTCTGTGAGGGGCTGTCGTTGCGGAACGTTGGTGCAGTCTTGGAAATACCCACCGAGCTTGACAAGCGATGGCGGGACTCATGTCGATTGCTAAGATATGCAACGAGATCAGGGATGGGTTTGATTTGCGTTTTCCACCTCGCATTCGTACCCGTCAATTTAAAAGCAGACCTTGCCAACAGTCGGAGATGCAAGGTTTGTCCACACAAACACCCGTCCAGCGATTGAATGTCAGATCGAGTCTCAGCTTTGTCGACGATGCTGCGATCCCCCGCACGAATTCTGGCCATCGTGTTATCGCTCGTCTTCATCGCAGAAGTTTGTGTGATGTTAATTCTCCCCTATGTCATCCCAGTCTTCTGGGGCGATGCCGCGAAAGCCTACATCGATGCGATCCTTCTGACTTTGATCTGCGCACCCGCGTTGTGGTGGATCATCATTAGCCCGTTGCGTCGAATTGCGATTCAAGAACACCTGCGGAGTGAAACCATCGTCGCGAATGCGAGCGAAGGGATTCTTACCGTTGATCAGCATGGCATCGTACGGTCATGCAATCGCGCCAGTACTGGGCTGTTGAATTGCGATGTCAATTCTATGATCGGAAGAAACGCAAGCAGCTTTTTCACCGGTTTCCCGGCTGATTTACAGCAAGTGCCAATCAAGTTTTTCGCGGTGACGCAGTGCGATCATGGGAAAAGCGTTTCGGTTGAAATTTCGATCAGTGAATACCCATCGGAATCTCAGCCGCTTTATGTGGTGATTTTGCGAGACCTGACCGCTGCCGAAAAGTCGGAAGCCGAGC
The DNA here is from genome assembly GCF_020966635.1 of Stieleria sp. JC731. Lineage (NCBI taxonomy): Bacteria > Pseudomonadati > Planctomycetota > Planctomycetia > Pirellulales > Pirellulaceae > Stieleria > Stieleria sp. JC731. Next base: position 1,481,617 of record NZ_JAJKFQ010000005.1, read on the forward strand.
GACTGTCACGGGCCCGAGAAACCGAGGCCCTTCGAGCTCAGCAAATGGCGACACTCGCCCAACTTGCGACCGGGGTTGCTCATGAGATTCGTAATCCGTTGACTTCGATCAAGATGTTGATACAGGTTAACCGTGACGCTTTTGCATCGGCCGGTCTACCGACGGATGATCTGGAGCTTGTTGAGAATGAAATTCGCCGTATGGAACGAAGCGTCAACGGACTGCTCGATTTCGCTCGGCCAGAGGAAGGACTGCATTGCGATTTTGAAATCCGTGAAGTCATCCGAAAGACGACTCAATTGATCGAGGGGCGTTGCCAACAGCAGAGTGTCGAGTTGTGGATTCAATGTCCCACTGAGTCGATGAAAGTTCGTGGTGATGCGGCGCAGATTCAGCAACTGCTGTTGAATCTGTCACTAAATGCACTCGATGTGATGCCTTCGGGTGGTCGTCTGGTGATTCACTGCGATCCCAGCGATGATTCGATCAAGATATCCGTCGTTGATAGTGGAAGCGGTATTCGCGAAGAGATACTACAAAGATTGTTTACACCCTTCGCAACGACTAAGCCAACAGGCGTCGGCTTGGGCTTGAGCATTTGCAAACGGATTGCCGAAAGCCACGGCGGAACGTTGACGGGGGAAAATCGGTCTGTGGGCGGAGCCGAATTTTGTTTGACCCTACCGAGACTGGGAATTGTTCTGGAGTCCGATTCACGCTCCGCAAACGCACCATGCAAAGCCTATTAGTTATCGATGATGAGATCTCGATTTGCAAAGCCTTCCAGCGTGCATTTACGAGTGACCGACTGACCGTTCACTCTGCCAGTACGGCTGAATCCGGGGAGGCATTGTTTCGCGAGTCGCTGCCTGATGTAGTGATCGTTGACTTAAGTCTTCCTGATTCGAGCGGCCTCGAACTGTTCAAGCGATTGCGGGAGGTTGACTCACGTGTGCCATTCATCTTTATCACCGGGCACGGCACGGTCGAATCCGCAATCGAAGCAACAAAGCTTGGGGCATATGACTACCTTTTTAAACCGCTCGAACTCGTCGAGGTTCGTTCGCTGCTTGATAAAGCGCTGAACTTAAGTCGCATGGTTCGGGTTCAACCAGCTTTGTCAGACGACGATCTTGGTGACGCCCCAGTCGGCGAAGCGATCGTTGGGCGTTGCCAAGCTATGAACGAGGTTTACAAGGCGATAGGTCGCGTCGCGTCTCAAAACATTACTGTACTTTTGCAGGGAGAGAGCGGCACCGGAAAGGAGGTGGTCGCTCAGGCGATCTATCATCACAGTTCACGATCAAACGCTCCTTTTCAAGCAATCAATTGTGCTGCGATTCCAGACGCACTGCTAGAAAGCGAAATCTTTGGTCACGAGAAAGGCGCCTTTACCGATGCGAATCGACAACGCATCGGTAAGCTGGAGCAGGTTAACGGTGGGACTTTGTTTCTTGACGAAGTTGGCGACATGTCGCCGATGACGCAAGCAAAACTACTTCGCGTACTTCAGGATCAGACCTTTGAACGTGTTGGAAGCAACGACCCGATCAAAGTTGATGTCCGAATTATTGCTGCAACGAATCACAATCTGAAACAGCTTGTCAGCGAAGGCTTGTTTCGTTCCGATCTGTTCTTTCGTCTAAGCGTGATCACGATCGAGCTTCCGCCGCTGCGCAATCGTGACGGCGATCTACCGGTTCTAGCTGAGTATTTTTTGCGGAAGTACAGCCGTGATTTTGGAAAGGAAATCCGCAGCGTTTCCTCGGAGGCACTGGAGCACCTTGAGCAATATCACTGGCCGGGTAATGTACGTGAGTTGGAAAGCGTCATAAAGCAATCGTTGCTATCAGCCCGTGGTCATGTTTTGTTGCCAGAGTTCCTCCCATCATTGGTGGTTGGTCAAACAGCCGACCCCAATGAGAATTCCGCATCATGTGTGCTTTCGGATGGCTTTCTTGACGAACGTCTTCAGGATGGGGCAACCAACCTCTACGACGAAGCGATTAAATTGGCCGAGCATCAGATCATTCGGCGCACGCTCTCTTTTACTTCTGGCAACCAACTCAAAGCCGCCACGATTCTAGGTATTTCTAGGGTGACACTGCGCAGTAAGTTAAAATCCCTGAACATCAATCCGGTGGATTTCGCCTAGCGAGCTAGTTGCAGGGCGGTGCGGGGGCGACTGCACCGCATTTGTGAGGATGCCCTTGAACGATACCTGAACTGTTAATCCGTCCTAAAGTTAAAAAGTATGGCTCCCAAACCGCACCCCATTTTCAAGAAGACTTTTGCATCGCTTTATCCGGCTTACGTCGCGAAGGCGGAGCGAAAGGGGCGGACCAAGGCAGAGGTCGACCAAATCATCAAATGGATGCTTGGATACGATGCCAGGGGTTTAAAGAAGACGTTGAATAACGAAACGACTGTCGAATCATTTTTTATCGATGCTCCCAAGCCCAACCCGAATCGCGAACTTATCAAAGGCGTGGTCTGCGGCGTTCGCGTTGAAGAAGTCGAAGACCCGACGATGCGAGAGATCCGCTATCTCGACAAGCTGATCGACGAACTTGCCAAGGGAAAGGCGATGGAAAAGATTTTGCGAACACCGAGCTAAGCCAGGTGACGCACGAATAGAAAAAGCCCGCGACAATCGAGCGATCGTCGCAGGCTTTTTTCATTTAGCGGAGGACATGTGACTCCCCGCGGTGCGTACCGTAAATACCGGCGAGTAAAGCACTTTCGAAGGTAATCCGTGTCCAGTGAACAACTTGCATAAATCCGTCTGATGTCAGTTGTTGTCACGTGTTCTCGCCCGTAGGCAGGATTTTTGGCACAGTGTGCCACGTCCAAAAGTTGAGTCTCAACTCGCGAGGCTCTCACGATACCTCAAACCCGACTTGCTGATCATTGATGGTATGGGAAGGAAGCAGTTGCACAAACGCAGCGGCGAGTTCCTGTTCGAGACGATCATGCGTCGTTACGAAATGCGAAGCACCATGATGACGACCAACCGGCCGCTGAAGGACTGGGCAAGTTGATCGATGATGTCCCCAGTGCGAGCGCAATCTTGGATCGGTTCTTGCAGTCCGCGGAAATCAAGAAATTCAGCGACCGAAGCTACCGTCTTTCGAGCGGAAAAACTTCCACAGGGACCAGACCGCCCACCGGCTCTGATGCCGACAAAGAAGAATAGACCGGGGAATCCCCTCCCCGAATGTTTATCAACCAACAATTTCAAAAGGGACCACAAGCGTTCACAGGTGGTCTATTTTTAAGCGCCCATCGACATTTGGTTTGGCATGCCTCGCGAGAAGCCGACTCGATTCGATTTCTTTCCATCAAACGCGAACCTGACCGAACGCATCTTAAGATTCATCGAATACTACAATACAACGATGGCCAAACCGTACCGTTGGGCCTTCACCGGATTCGCATTTGACTTACCATCGGCGGCCTCATGCAGCCACAATGTCACGCTGTCTTGGTGCACAGCCACAATGGGTATCGCCTTTATTCATGATGAGATCGTGGAAAGGTCATCACGGCAATTGCTTACCGCCAAATTTCGCAATCGCGAACTGATTTAGCTGGCAACGCGTTGCTACACCTTTAACTACCGATCTTCTTAAATGAGGGGCCAAATTTTTTAGTGGCTCCTTTGAGGGATTCGCTACCGTTCCTCTTTGAACGACGGTGGGACTAGCGAGCGTGCTCCTGTCGATCGACGCCGCCTGGTTTTGGAACAGGATCCAAGAACTGGGAATTCTCTAGTTCTCGATCCTTAGCGATAAGGGCGGCAGCGATTTGCTGAAGCGTTTGACCGTCGCTGCTCGTATTCGGGAAAGCCTCCAGGGTTGCATCGTCCGCCTGGAGAATTTCCCAAAACAGGGACTCCGCTTTGCGAAATCGTTCCTTGTCCATGCAGTAACCTCCCAGACTACCAAATGTACACCGCGCAAAGGAGGCGCGGCTCATGAAGTTACCTAACGTACAAATCGAGCTTAGTGCTTCTCTGTTTCTCGGCGGGGTTGGATTTCTCGTCAAAATTCTTTGCAAATTCGTGAAGGTCTCTTTCTCCGTTTCGCGTTTGGATTCTTACAGATCAGTTTCAAACTGCACGCCAGCTATTCCCTGTCTGTGCCGGTCAACGTCTTTTCCCGGTAGTCAGAATCGCCAGCAACCAGCTCCGAATCCAGAAAAGAGAACCCAATGTCGCGTCGTCGCCTCTTCGCAAGTGCATCAAAACGCAACCGACTCCGCAAAGCCACGGTCCACAAGGTGACGTTAGAGAGGCTAGAGCGACGAGAGCTGCTCGCCGCAGATCTTGGAGTTATTGACGAGGGCCTGCAATCCGGTTTTCTTGCCGGGGTCCAAGCGGAGGTCAACCGTGACATCCTCTCGGTCCCCGCTCCTTTCGTCGGAACCGCGCTGGCTGAGAATATCACTGATGGAACGACATCAAATCAGTTTTTGACGGGCTTTCAAAACAAGCTTTATTCCTTAGACATTGCAAGTGGCGCCACAATCGCGGAGGTGAAAACGCAACTTGCAACAACGCTGGAGATCGATGAATCGGCGATTGTCGTCACCGGCGACGATGACGATAGCGAGATTCGCTTTGATGTGACCTTGACCGGTGCCATCAGCCAAGCTGGCGCTGTCGGATTGGAGTTGGTTGGTGCGGATCCAGAACTCGAACTACTTTTGGGAACCGACGGACAAGTTAACCTAAACTTGGCCATGTCCTACGAACTCGCCTTCGTCATTAGCGAAGATGCAAACGGCGTCAGCAGCTTCTCGCTCGATACGTCTTCTACAGATGAATTGACGATAGACTACACGGCACGCATTCGAGAAGATTTTGATAGTGGTAAAGGTCGCATCGGTGTGTTCGTTGCCGATTTCTCTGAATCTCAACACAAAGTTTCTGAATACTCTGGGTCGTACACGCTGAATGTGGAGCAAGCGACAAGTGGTGCCCCGGAAGTTAGCGGGTTGTTGATTGGCTCGGGCGGCGCTTACCTTGATATTGAAGCGTCATTCTTCCCGAACATCGACCTGCCGACAGACTTGATCAATCTAGGTGTCACAGCCGAGGGTAGCGTCGAATACAACACTCTGATCAACTTCTCAGGCGGTGAGGTTTCCTCGGCAGGAAACGAAATCACTGTCGGGCTTGGTGATGTCGCCATCGACGTCGGCAAAATCTACTCAGATTTTGTGGATCCGTTGGTGCGAAGACTTCAAGACAATCTAAAGCCACTGCAACCGATCGTGGATTTCGTGTTGGAACCCATTCCCGTGATCAGCGATGTCATGGAAATGGCCGGCCGGGGGCCCATCAATGCTCTTGGCTTGGCAGGCATCGGACCGAATGATCCCGCAGCGATCGCTGTTCGCGTTGTGGATGCCATCTTGAACTACCAAGGTCTTGCTGGCCTCAACAGCGAGAACATCCAATCGTTGTTTGACCTTGAGTATGAAAAGATTGACTACGACCCTGATGAAATCAAGGACCGTAAAAGCGAAGTACAGAAGAACATTGATGACCTGCGTACCGGCAAGCTAGTTCCAAAGCTGGATGATGTTCTGCAAACTCCCGAAGGCCAGGCTGAGTTCGAGCGAGAGATGTCATGGGGTGCCGAATTTGAGGGCGCATTCGAACTCCCGTTCTTGAGTGACATCGATATTCTCGCTGGCTATTTAATGGGCGACACCTCAGGTGAGTTGATGACCTTTGGTGTTACGGGCGCTTTTGAGATTGGTGGCAGCGTGTCGGTACCGATAGCACCTCTGCTGAATCTGGTTCAACTGAATGCGGGGTTGACTGTCGGCCTTGGCTTTGACCTGCACGCGGGTTACGACGCGTACGGCATCGCCCAGTTGACCGAAGTAGCAGATTTCTCGTCTGAAGAGGCTTTGCAACAAAGTTTGGAAGACAACACGTTGCTGCTTGTGAACGGCTTCTACATGGACGATCAAAATGAGTTAGCTAACAACGTCGGAGTTGGCGAAAACTCGGATTCTGATGCCCCCGAAGCTTCACTTACCGTACGCGTCACGGGTGGCGTCTCCGGTGGAGTGGATCTTGGCGTCGCCAGTGCAACCATCGGCGGCGCCCTTTTCCTCGAAGGGACTCTCGAACTGGACCTGAACGATTTGCCGGACTCCGATGTCTCAGTCGTCAACTGGCCCGATACGCTTTCACCACTCTGGACGCCCGAATACTTGGATTCGCCAGAGCAGTGGAACTACGACGGTCGGATTCGAGTTCCAGAATTGGTGACGATTGTTGAAGAGAATCCACTAGCCGTTACCAACATCAACGGAAGTCTCGCAGCTGGTTTAGAAGCAAGCATTCAGATCAAGACGCTCTTCGTGACTCTCGTCGACATGAGTTGGGAACTCTTCCGCATCACGTTAGTCGACGGCACTCTGTTTGAGGCCGACGACGCGGAGCTACTTCTTAACGCCAATCAATCCCAGCTCGGGGAAGTTGTCGATGGTCAGCTTCGGCTATTCGTTGGTCCTGACGCTGTTCGCCGAACGGATGCTGCGCCAACAGTCGAAGACGAAAGAATAACGATTCGCTCCCTTGGCGCTTCCCGCGATGGTGGCGAAACCACCTTAGTAGTGCTGGAAACACCGCAAGGTGATAAACACTCACGCATTTTTAAAGGTGTCACCAGCATCGTTGGCAACACGGGAAGTGGAAACGACTTTGTTAATGTCGTTTCCGGTGTCACCTCCGACGTGACACTGTACGGCGGCGAAGGTGATGACCAGTTCGTCGTGGATTCAACCGGTGTCGCGACGCTCTATGGCGACGCAGGAAGTGACACGCTGGTCGGCGGTCGCGGCAATGATTACTTGATTGGTGGCAGTGGAGATGACTACATCGAAGGCCGCAGTGGTGATGATTCGCTGTATGGCAATGAGGACAACGACACGATCTACGGCGGTGCTGGCAATGACCTGCTCGAAGGTGGTGATGGCAATGACGACCTTGACGGAGGGTTTGACGATGATAGCCTCTTCGGTAACGAAGGAGCCGACACACTGCGAGGGGCCGAAGGTTCCGACCTGCTCGACGGCGGTGCGGGCGATGACACGATTCGCTTTTGGTTCGTGCTGAACGATGCATTCTCAACGGATACCCTTATCGGTGGTTCCAACGAAGACCAAGTTGAAATCTACGGCACGGACCATTCGGATACTCTTACCGTTGACGCCATCGCTGATACACCGGGCACGTTTCGAGTGACGAGCTCTCTAGCGAATTTCCAATTCAGCTTGCCAACCAACGCACTCGAACGTGATATTGAAACGATTCGAATTAGCGGACTTGGTGGCGATGACAACATCAGAGTCAACGGAACGCTAAATGTTGGCGCGGTGGTCATCGACGGTGGAGAAGGCGATGACACGATCGAGGGCTCGGACGCGAAAGACATCATCTACGGTGGAGGCGGTGCGGATTACCTGTTCGGGCGCGAAGGTGACGATGTCATTTATGGTGGCGAAGGTGATGATCAAATCTTCGGTGGAAGTGGTGACGACGCAATCTATGGTGACGGTGGGAACGACACAATCGATGGTGGTATTGGGTTCGATGTGATCTACGGTGGCACGGACGACGACACCGTGTATGCAGGTACCGGACTTGACGGTGGTCTGATCGACGGAGAGTCCGGTGACGATCGACTGTTCGGAAGTGAAGGCATCGACCATATCTATGGTGGCGATGGAAACGACATTATCTTTGGCGCGAGTCACAACGATGAGCTTTACGGTGGCGAAGGTGATGATCAAATCTCCGGTGGCAACGGCTTCGACAATCTCTTTGGAGAAGCTGGCAATGACACTCTCTTTTCGGTGATCGATCCGGACACGGCCACAACCAGTTTATCGGTGGAAAGCGTCGATGAATTGCTGGGTGTCGTGGCAAACACGCCCGATGTTGCTTCTAACGTAAGTGCTTTCCGTGAGCTGATGCTTTACTTCACGGAAGACGCAGGTAATGGGAGCACTTACATTCAGCAGAATGGTCAGTTCGTTAGCTTGCTGGAAGGTCTTCGACCACTCGTGAGTCCCCTAGAGCAATCCGCCATCGATTCCATGCTAGGGGAACTCAGTTCAATGGATTCAATTATCGATCGCCTCCTAGGTGGTGATGGCGATGACAATCTGGTTGGATCAAGAAATGGGGACGCACTTATCGGTGGCGACGGCGATAACGTCATCGATGGACGCGGTGGATACGACTCGGGCGATACGGGATCCGGTGCGATTGAGTTCGGCGGTAGGGGAAACCAAGCTGCACTTCGAGTCTTCCAAGAACACGGTGTGCTAACTATCCAAGGGACGGAACAAGCGGACAGCTTCACGGTCTCACAATCCTCCTTCGACGGCTCAGTGACCATCGTGCAGGGTGGTAGTACCTATGTGTTCAATGCAGTGGAAGGTGTGAGCCTGCGAGAGATTGTCGTTCAAGGATTAGGTGGAAATGATCGAATTCAGGCTCAGGGTTATTTCGACGTGCAACTTAGAATTGAAGGTGGTGACGGACGTGACCTCCTTTGGGGAAGCTTGTCCGATGATATCATCGACGGCGGTGCCGGAAGTGATCTGATCCTCGGTGGTGACGGCAATGACGAGTTGTATGGCGGGCTTGGCGACGACTCAATTCAAGGAGGAGCCGGCAATGACACACTGATTGGAGGTGAAGGGAAAGACAGCCTCAAGGCCGATGACGGCAATGATGAACTGTTCGCACTCGATGCTTCCGTTGATTGGATTTCCAAGTTAGTCGTTCAACCCGATCCGGATGCAACTGCGGGATTATCGCTAGCGATTGCACCGAATTACACGCTCGACGTCGTCGGTGGTTCGACTACCCTTGGCGATGAAGTGATTGAAAACGAGATCATTGATGGAGGTGCCGGCAACGACCGCCTTTTGGGGACCAATAATCGAGACAATTTGATCGGTGGTGACGGAGACGACGTCATCCTTCACACGCTTGGAGACGACAGCGTCTTTGGAGGGCTAGGGAGTGACCGCTATGAGTATCCATTCAGCGATGCTTCGGAAGCAATCCACTTGGCCCTCCAACCCGACGGTCGAATTGCCGTGCAGTGGCAAAATCTTGACTCGGGCGATCCAACCGTTCGGCAAGTGATTTTGCCAGACGTGAATGAAATCGAAGTCTTGGGTGTTGAGGCGGCAGGCGGCGACGATCAGTTCTCGCTCGATTTTGGCGTCAATGCAGTGATCGACATTCATCTCGATGGTGGAAACGGCAATGACTTCTTTGAGATAGGAAGCGCACCAACGAACATTTATGTACTGGGTGGTGAAGGTCAGGACCACGCGGAAATTAGCACGAGCGAAAACTCACCGAGCTTGATCGCGAATGTCAATGTGGTGTCTGGGGAAGCGACCTATACGCTCAACGGACTCGAATCGTTGGACCTCACTGGTGATGCCAATGCCAACTATTTTGAACTGAATAGCTTTGTGGTTGCAGTGAATTTGTTCGGTCTTGCCGGCGACGATAGGTTTGTTTTGAGCGGCACCGGCCAAGGTTCAATTGATGGAGGACAGGGATTCGATACGGTCGCGGCTCACGGACATGACTTCAATGTGAGTGACATCTTCCTGAAAGTCACTGGCGAAAACTCTCAATCACTGATTGACTTTGATTTAACCGGCCATGAAACAACTGAGATCTATGCGAACGATCTTGCAAACATGATCGCTGCTTTCGTTGCAACTCTACCGCTTTTTATTGACGCAGGCGGCGGGGACGATGTCATCTTTGGTGGTCACGGTGACGACACGATTCTGGCGGGTGACGGCAATGATTTTGTTGCGAGCTATGCAGGCGCTGACGTGATCGACGGCGGCAATGGAAATGATTCCATCTATGGTGGAATAGGCAACGACTTACTGCTCGGTCAGGGAGGCGAGGATGAGATCTATGGCGACGATGGCCTCGATACCGTTTATGGAGGTGATGGCGACGACACGATCTACGGCGATGAAGGCAATGATGCGCTGTACGGCGACGGCGGAAACGACTCTATCTACGGTGGACTTGGCGACGACCTACTGATGGGTCACGATGGCAACGACATCCTTAAAAGTGGAGGAGGGAATGACTACATCTTCGGTGGCGACGGTGATGACTTGCTGTATGGCGGAGATGGCAATGACAATCTCGACGGTGAATCAGGTGTCGACTACCTCTACGGTGAAAATGGCGACGACATCCTCCAAGGCGGTCAAGACGGCGAGCGCGACTATCTTGTAGGAGGGGATGGATACGACCAAGGCTGGCAGTATTTCTATCGCTATGGATTCCTCAAGCTGAAGAAACGCTGGCAAGAATCACTCTCCGAAATCGAGGAGCAACATAACATCAACTATAACTGGTAGTTTTTGGGTGAGATTCAGCACTTAACGAACGATGTTTCTCGCAGGCTGCCATATCAACGGCACTTTGACAATTACTGGTTCCGAAGATGCAGTCTTGAATGCAAATGCCAACGCATTCAACCACCCCAAAGCAGTTCGAATCTACCGTTCACAATCGCCTCGCAATCTCGAGAGCAGACCGGCCTAACAAACCGTCGGCACTCTCGTTTTGTGCCTCGGAGAACCAGTGCCAACATTTGTAGCCATTCTCTTCGGCGGCAAACCAGCCGCTGACACTCAAGCTCCACAAGGCTGACTACCAGCGGGCCTATTGCCACACCGATCTTGAGGTTGTCGCGATCATCAACCACTGTCGGGCAACGCCGACACTGATTTGGCTTCACAATGTCATCGTCGCGCTTGCCTGCACGGGATTGCGGATCAGTGAACTGGCTTCGCGCAAATGGTCGGACATTCGCATTGATAAACGGCGTCTGACAATTTCTGACAAGAGCGAGTTCACGGGGCCGGCATCCGACAGGCGTGAAACCAAAAACAGTCGTAGTCGGCACATTCCGATTCACAACGGCCTGCTCGCAGTCTTTGATTCATTGGATCAAAATGGTCCGTATGTTTTCAGAGGGCCGCGCGGAGGCCGGTTAAAGCCCGAAGCGATTCGGAACATTTTGGTTAGCGAGGTGATCACTCCACGGTCCGACCAATTTCCGAAAACGGTCTCCGGCCAAAAGAGTTTTTGAAGACGGGCGTCTGCATAGTCTTCGGCACTACTTCTGCAGCCGGTGTGCGAACGAACGGGTTCCCGAGCGAATGGTGATGGAATGGCTTGGACATTCCGATAGCGAAATGGTAAGACACTACTACCACCTCAGCGACGACGAATCGTGTCGCAAGATGGATCAGTTGAACCTGCTCGGAGGCGACGGCGGGCCTTCCGGCGTTGAAGACGAGCAGACTTTGTAACCCGACTTAACGTTTTGGTTCAGGCATCGCTGTCGATGATCCTACCCAGCGTGGAGTACGGATTTTGGCACACACGAGTGTGCCAAAGAAAAACACCTCGAAAACACAATGGTTTTCGAGGTGTCATGACAAGAGCGGAGGACATGGGACTCGAACCCACAACCCCAATGGGGCAACTGATTTCGAATCAGTCCGCTGGCCAATTCGCTTATCCTCCTGGTCGAAGACGCCCTTGTTGGCGGCCTTCATTTATGGGAAGCATAACCGCGAAGACGGGTTCGCGGCAAGTGCCGCTTTGCACTTTCCTGCGACCCCGCTCTAGTGACTGAGGACGGGGCAAACGTCGAACCATTCTCGGTTTTGGTCTCCCATCCAATCGTTCGATTCGTTGGGACCCCATTGACCGGTTTCGTACTTGTGAAGCTCCGGGGCAGCCGGGCTTCGCCAAGCGGCCATGATCGGATCGACAATGCCCCAAGCCAGTTCGACTTCGTCGCTTCGAGCGAACAAGCTGGCATCGCCGAGCAAGGCATCAAGCAGCAGGCGTTGATACGCATCCGGCATGCCGCCGCTGCTGGCCGCGTTGAAATCGAAGTCCAGCGTGCTGGTTCGCGTTTTCATTTCGCTCTCTGGCACTTTTGACTCGAAGTGCAGCTGAATTCCCTCGGCCGGTTGCACTTGGATTACAAGTCGGTTGCCGACCGGTGACCGAGTTTTCTGCCCAAACAGAATATGCGGCACCTCGCGGAATTGGATCACGATCTGAGTCGTACGGCAGGACATGCCCTTGCCGCTACGCAGATAGAACGGCACGCCTTTCCAACGCCAGTTGTCACAGTAGAGCTTTAGGACCGCATAGGTTTCCGTTTGGCTGTTCGGCGGAACACCTTCCTCTTTGAGGTAGCCGTCGTATTGGCCACGAACTGTGTTGGCAGCAAAGTCACCGCCAATCATTTTACGGACGCTGTGCAGTACCTTGACCTTTTCATCACGAACCAAGTTGGAATCGTATTTAGCAGGCGGTTCCATCGCCGTGATCATCATCAGCTGCAAGATATGGTTTTGGAACATGTCTCGCAAAATGCCAGCGTTATCGTAGTACCCTGCACGGCGACCGACGACCACTTCTTCTGCACAAGTGATTTGTACGTGGTCCACGTAATTGCGATTCCAGATCGGTTCGAAGATCGAATTGGCAAATCGCAGTGCGAAGACGTTTTGAACCGTTTCCTTTCCGAGGTAGTGGTCAATTCGGTAGATCTGATCTTCGCGGAAGACCTTGTGGATCTGCGCGTTGAGGTACTTCGCCGAAGCGAGGTCGGTACCAAATGGCTTTTCGATGATGACACGTCGGAAGCCTTCGCTGTCGTCTGCCAAGCCTGCGGCGCCGAGTTGCTGAATCGCTTCGAGGTACAGCTGCGGCATCGTCGACAGGTAATAGATCCGACCGACCGGTTCACCTTCTTCGATCGCATTCAGAAAGTCAGCAAGCTTGCCGAAGTCCTCGGCCTCTTTGATGTCGCCCGCGTGATAGTAAACCTGGTCGCTGAACTGTTCCCAGCTTTCGGCGTCGAATAGATCTTTGGCGAATTTTTCGGCTGCCGTACGAAGCGAATTTCGGAAGTCGACGTGTTCGAATTGTGAACGCGAGACACCCACGATCCGCAGAGTCTCATCAAGCTTTCCTTTGCGGAACAAGCTGTACAGCGCTGGAATCAATTTGCGGCTGGTCAAGTCGCCTGAAGCACCGAAAATTACGATCGTGTGAGCCATCGTTGATGTTTTTTAGAAAGACAAAGGTAGTTCATCGGACCGTCTGGTGCCGCTGCCAGACACGGATTAGTTGAGCGTAGCCTTTAAGAAGACGTCTTGCCAGGGGACGGGGGTGATCCGTCCAGGCCCGAGGGAGAACCTGCAATCGCTCGCCGGGACGATGGGCAAATTGATTGCCAGAGGCCCATTAGGAGAAATACAGGCCCGCCCAAATGCAATCCGCGAGGACTGGGTTGTCGCTCACCCAGGAAAGATGGGCAGAACGAGAGTGTTGCGATCGGCCTGCCGCCGTATTGATGGGCATTGAAGCTCGGCGACAGGCGTTGAATTCCAGATTAACCGCGGCGGGGTTTGGCGAACTTGATCCTTTCGATCAACTTGATCACTTGTCCTGTGCCCTCATCGCGGTAGCCACTGACCGCGGTGATGGCCTGGATCACGTGTGCATAACGCAGGTTGTAATCGGTATCGATCTCGATCTCTGGACCATTTTCGCCTTCGACCGGTTCATCCGTTCCGACCAACGAAACGATGTTTGCACGCAGCTTATCGAAATCGGTTCCGAGATTGATTTCGTTCAGCTCGATCGCGGCCAAGGCACCTTTGCCATCTGCACGAAGACGCAGCTTGTATGGCAGGTCAAGGTCGGTGGAACTGGACTGTCCTTCGCCAGCGAGTGGCATTCGGACGGAAAAGTCACCTTCCATCTCGACGATCTTGAACGTCATCACAAAGAACACGAGCAGCAGAAAGACGATGTCAATCATGCTGGTCATGTTCAGTTCATTTTTTTCCTGTTCGACATCGCGACGAATTCTCATCAGGAACGATCCTCCTTCGCACGCAATGCGAATTGCTCAAGCTGTTCGTCTTGAGCGACTTTGATGATTTCCTGGATCTGTCCGGCCGCGGTGTCTTGGTGACCCCGGATGATCACATTGGCATCCGCAGCCGTTTTGTTTTCGGCACGCAAGACAGCAAGTTCACGGCGTAACCCGCCACCGAGTGTTTCGGTGGTGTAGGTGTCGCCACCCAAGATGATTTCACCATCTTTGGCGACGTGCAAAATGATTGGGAACTCCAGCGGTTTCTCTGGAGGTTTCACCAAGGTGCTGTTTGGCAAAACGACACGTTCGTTCGCTTCGGTTTGCGAAAAGTTGATCAGTACCATGAAGAACGCGATCAACTGAAACGTCATGTCGATCATGGGTGTTAGGTCACCCTCAGCCAAGTCCACCTTTTTGGATTTGACTTTCACTGTGCGTTGCCTCCGGGCTGAATGTCTTCAAACCGGCTCATGAGGTTTTCGCTTTGCACGCCGACTTCGAGTAGCAGTCGCGCGACGCGGTTGCGAAGAATGTTGTACGCCGCGATTGCGGGAATCGCGATCGCAAGTCCGACCAACGTCGTGAACAACGCCGTCGAGATACCTTCGGCCAACTCGGATGGTTTTGGCGTCTGAGGGCTGGTCGCGATCACTCGGAACGATGCGATCATCCCTTGAACCGTTCCGAACAGTCCGATCATCGGGCTGAGGTTTCCGATCAGTGCCATGTACGACAAGCGATGCTCTAGCTTCATGCTCTCTTCTTCGCCGACTTCTTGCATGCCTTCGATGGCTTTGTTGTAGCCGCGTGAAATTTTTGCCAAGCCGGCGGAGAGCACTTGGCCGAGGACCGATTCGTCGGTCCGTGCCATGTCGTAGGCTTCTTGGAATTGCTTGGCGTTTAGCTTTTCTTCGAACGCCTCCACTAATTCCTGTGGACAGAGCGTGTCTCGTCGGGCGGCTAGCATGTTCATGACGAACAGCGAAACCAATGTGACGGACAACAATAAGAAAACGATCATGTAGGTGTAGCCGAGCGACTGAAGCACCCAGCCAAGAAGCGAGTCACTATCGCCGCCACCACCACCGGCGCCTGCATTGTTGGCTCCGCCGCCATCTGCCGCATTCGCACCGGCACCAGCGTCACCTCCAGCATTTTCGTCCGCCGGGGCTTCCGCAGCGGGTTCTTCGCCAGGGCCAGCGATATCTCCGAATTCTTCCATCGCATCGTCTTGAGCAACGGCGGTCGAGGGGGCTGCCGCGCCGAGCACCGACAGACCTGCGAACAAAATCATCGCCAGCAATGGCAGTTTGAAACGATGGCCATGAACGTTGATCATCAACGATGCTCCAAGAAAGATAAGGTGAATTGGCAAACGCGGAGGGAGCCCGGAGCGGGCAGAAGTGGCCGCAAAGTGGCGCGACCGGACTTCGATGCTGTTAGAACACAATAGTTTACCAGACGTTCTCATTCACCTGGATACAACGTCCCGGGAAAACGCCAGCAAGCCCCATCAGTTTGACCTCAACGCCCCGATAATTCATGTCGATCCGCAGAATCACTGCCCAGGTTAGCGGTGCGATATCGGATCGTTGGGGTTGCAGCGATTAAATGATGAAGGCGTCTTGATGCTCCCGCGGACTGCAAATGCAAACTACACGACCTACTAGGGGCGTCCGGAAGCGACAACGTCACGCGATGTGCGTGACGAAGGCAGAATTGGTGGTGGTGTAAGGCTCGGCAAATCGATTGCAGCAGAGCACACCAAAAGCTCTACGCCCCTTGGGAGAAGGGGACGTGACAATTCTTTATGACGCGAAGAGGAAACGCTCACCGCGACGGATGAGCGAGATTTGCTACAGATGTGTCGAATATCAGAACGCGAGAAGCAATCGGCTGGGGGCTTCCAGGTAGCCAATTACATCGTTCAAGAAGCGTGCAGCAGTGCCGCCGTCCACCAAACGGTGGTCGTAGGACAGCGACAGAGGCATCATCAATCGAGGTTGGATGGTGTCGTCGGGCATGACGACGGGCAGCTTGCGACTGCGGCCAACCAGCAGGATTGCCACTTCGGGAACGTTCACGATCGGGGTCGAATATTGTCCGCCGATTGCGCCCAAGTTACTGATCGTGAATGTTCCGCCACGAAGATCGTTCACCGGGAATTGACCGCTGCGGAC
The DNA here is from genome assembly GCF_020966635.1 of Stieleria sp. JC731. Taxonomy (NCBI): domain Bacteria; kingdom Pseudomonadati; phylum Planctomycetota; class Planctomycetia; order Pirellulales; family Pirellulaceae; genus Stieleria; species Stieleria sp. JC731. The sequence goes on from NZ_JAJKFQ010000005.1 coordinate 1,497,800, forward strand.
TTTGCCAGCCATTTCGGCCAAGCCACGTGTGAGGCCGGGAACGCTCATCTGGTCAGCGTTTTTTAGCACGGGCACAACCAACCCACGATCGGTGTCGACCGCGATGCCAACGTTGACGTAGTCCTTGTAGATGACCTGTTCGTTTTCACGATCGATGGTCGCGTTGATCGCCGGGTGGTGCTTCAGCGCGGTCGCGACAGCTTTGATCAGGAACGGCATCGAGGTCAGCTTCAGGCCTTGCGCCGCGTAGTCCTCTTTGCTGCTTTGACGCAGGCGTTCCAGTTCGGTGATGTCAGCATCGTCGAAGTTGGTCACGCGTGGGACGTTCGACCAGCTTCGGTGCATTTGGTCGCTGATCGTTTTTCGGATCTTGCTCATCCGTTCTACGCCGACGGCACCATAATCGTCGGTTGCCGGTGTGCCTGGGCGGTCTGCCGAAGGTGCACCACCGGTGACTTTGACCTGCGACGCTGCGGCTTGGGGGGCAGGGGCGGCTGGCTGAGCGACAGCGGCTTGGCTGGAAGCGCGAACAGCAGTTAAGACGTCGTCTCGCGTGATGCGTCCGCCTTCGCCACTGCCCGAAACGCGTCCCAAGTCGACGCCGACTTCGCGAGCGAATCGGCGAACGGCAGGGCCAGCCGGGATGACATCGCCGGCGGCCGGTGCTGGTGCAGGTGCGGCCGGTGCAGGTTTCGGGGGCGCTGGTGGTGCCGGTGCAGGTGCTGCAGCGGCGGGAGCGGGAGGTGCTGCAGCCGGAGCGGCAGGTTCGGGCGGTGCCGGAGCAGGTGCCGCAGGAGCTTCGTCTGCAGGCTCAGCTGGTGCAGGAGCGGCCGGTGCTGATTCTTCGGGTGCTGGTGCACTTGGTGCAGGAGCGGAGGCTCCCGATTCGGCTTCGACCTCGATGAGAACACCGCCGATTGCAACGGTATCACCTTCGCTGACAACAATTTTGGAAACCTTTCCGCCGACTGACGATGGCACGGGCACCGTTGCTTTGTCGGTTTCCATCTCGACAATGTCTTGGCCTTCGGAGATTACATCGCCGACAGAGACGAAGACTTCGAGTACGTCGCCGGATTCAATTCCGTCGCCAAGTTCGGGAAGGGTAACTTCGGTTGCCATCGTAATGAATTCTTTAACGCTTGATCGGAGAATGGCCGGTGAAGCGAGCACTGGAACCTTTCCGGTGACTCGCTGCTTTACATAGTGGCACGATAATTCGGGAACAACAATTCAACGCAACGGGAACGGGCCATTCCCGTTTTGGTATGCCTAGGACAATCGCTTAGGCGTAGTAAGGATCTTGTTTATCGGGATTGTATCCCAAGTCCTCGATCGCCTTCTTGACGTCTTCGGCGCTGAAGGTGCCAGCTTTGGCCAAGCGGCTGAGCGTGGCGATGACGATGGACTCTGCGTCGACTTCGAAGTGACGTCGGAGGGCTTCGCGGGTTTCGCTGCGGCCCATTCCATCGGTGCCCAAGACAAAATAATCGCCTGGGATCCAAGGTTGAAGCTGTTCGCCAAGGGCACGGACATAGTCGCTTGCCGAGATGAACGGTCCTTCGACGCCTTCGAGGCTTTCTTCCAAGTAGCTTTTGCGTGGCGATTCTGTTGGATGCAGCATGTTCCACCGTTGGCACGCCGCCGCATCGCGTCGCAGTTCGGTGTAGCTGGTGACGCTCCAAGCATCGCTGGCGATGCCATAAGTTTCCGCAAGTATCTCTTGAGCTTTCAGGACGCAGTTCAAAATGGCACCGCTACCGAACAGCTGGACGCGTGCTTTCGCGCCCTCGACTTCGCGGCTGCCGTACTTGTACATCCCTTTGACGATGCCTTCTTCACAACCGGCAGGCATTGCGGGGTGATCGTACGGTTCGTTTTCGGCCATCAAGTAATAGATGCACGTTTCCGCTTCGCCGTACATCTTTTGCAGACCGTGCTGAATGATCACGACGGCTTCGTATGCAAACGCGGGGTCGTAAGATCGGACGGTTGGGAACGCGATCGCGTTCAGCAAGCTGTGTCCGTCTTGGTGCTGCAAGCCTTCGCCGTTCAGGGTTGTCCGCCCGGCAGTACCGCCGATCAAGAAACCTTTGGCACGCATATCAGCAGCGGCCCAAACCAAGTCGCCGATGCGTTGGAAGCCGAACATGCTGTAGTAGATGTAGAACGGAATCATGTTGACGCCGTGGCAGCTGTACGCGGTGCCGGCGGCGTTGAAGCTGGCCATCGAGCCTGCTTCGGTGATTCCCTCTTCCAGGATCTGCCCGTCTTGAGCTTCTTTGTAGTACGAGATGATCGCCGAATCGACTGGCTCGTAAAGCTGACCGGCATGAGCGTAGATACCGAACTGACGGAACATGCCTTCCATACCGAAGGTACGTGATTCGTCAGGGACGATTGGCACCATGTACTTGCCGATCTTTTTGTCGCGGCAAAGCGCGATCAGAGTTTGTACGACGGCGAACGTTGTGCTGGCGTTTTTGTTTTCCAGCTTCTTGATGACTTTGGTCATTTCCTCCATCGAGGGAACTTCCATCGTCAACGGTTCGGTGGGACGCGATGGCAAGTAACCGCCGAGGGCCTTGCGGCGTTCGTGCAAGTACTTGATCTCGTGGCTGTTCGCCGGTGGCTTGTAGAACGGAGTCTTGACGACTTCTTCATCGCTGATCGGAATGCCGAAGCGAGATCGGAATTCGAGCAGTTCTTCGTCGTTGAGTTTCTTTTGGTTGTGAGCGACGTTTCGGCCTTCGCCAGCTTCACCAAGGCCGTAACCTTTGATCGTCTTGGCAAGCACTACGGTCGGTTTGCCGTTCTTCAGCTCGGTCGCCATTTTGTAAGCGGCGAAGACCTTTTCGGGGTCGTGTCCACCACGGCTCAGTTTTTCAAGTTTCTCGTCGCTGTAGTTTTCGACCAACTTGAGCAGCTCGGGGTATTTTCCGAAGAAGTGTTCGCGGATGTAACTGCCGGGCATACCGGTGTATTTCTGGTACTGGCCATCGACGACTTCGCCCATGCGTTTAACAAGCAGGCCGCTTTCGTCGCGGGCGAGCAGTTCGTCCCAGTCGCCACCCCAGATGACTTTGATCACGTTCCAGCCGGCACCACGGAAGATCGATTCCAGCTCTTGGATGATCTTGGCGTTTCCGCGGACAGGGCCATCAAGACGTTGCAGGTTGCAGTTGATGACGAAGATCAGGTTTTCCAGCTTTTCGCGTGAAGCCAAGCCGATCGCACCGAGGGTTTCCGGTTCGTCGCATTCGCCGTCACCAAGAAATGCCCAAACACGTTGGCCGCTGGTGTCTTTGATTCCACGATCACGCAGGTATTCGTTAAAGCGAGCTTGGTAGATTGCCATGATCGGGCCAAGACCCATCGAGACGGTTGGGTATTCCCAGAAGTCGGGCATCAACCATGGGTGCGGGTAGCTACTCAGTCCGCCGCCGTCTTCGAGTTCACGACGAAAGTTCGTGAGTTTTTCGGCTGACAAACGGCCTTCGACAAACGCACGGCTATACATCCCTGGAGACGCGTGGCCTTGGAAATAAACCGAGTCACCACTGTAGCCGTCTTCACCGCGACCTTGAAAGAAATGGTTGAACGCGACTTCATACAGCGTCGCACTTGATGCGAACGTGCTGATGTGTCCGCCGATGCCACCGCCACGATTGTTTCCACCGACGACCATCGCCATCGCGTTCCAGCGAATGATCGACTTGATTCGTCGTTCCAGGTCACGGTTGCCAGGGAAGGCGGGCTGCTCGTGAACGGGGATCGTGTTTAGGTAAGGCGTGTTGGTATCGGCTGCGGCAGCATGCACGCCTTCTTGAGCGGCGCGGTCGCGAAGCTTTTCGAGCAAAAAGCGAACTCGCTCAGGCCCTTTGCTTTTCAAGACATACTCAAGCGAAGACATCCATTCGCCTGTTTCTGCCGCGTCGATATCGATCTCTGACTGTCGCTCTAGTTCGCCGAGCTGCTTGCGTACTTCGTCTTGAGCAATGGTCTTGGAGTCGGACATAGAGAGAAAGTTTCGGAGGGGAAAAGTCAATGTAAAAGCAAATTTGGTTCCGGCGAGCGGCCAAATTGCGGACTTTACGTCAATTGCGCCGCCTCAAAAGCGTAGCTCCCAAGGTTACATCACGGCAAGGGCACGAGCGGCTGGAGGCACGATCCACACCATTGAGAACCGATAACTGGTGCGGCAAAAGCCGCTAGCTTCAGGCTTAGGCTACCTCGTTTACCGTAAACTCGGGACTTTGGTAGCAACTTTACGATTCAAAAACTTTGCGGAGCCATCAAAAAATTTTGCCGACCCTCCCTCGACGGACTAGTGGAAACAGACGATTTTGCCCGCAGCACTACGCTTCGGTGGGATCTTCGTTTCAGATCCTTCGATCGAATCGTTGCTGAGATGAAAAACTTTGTCCTGAAAAAACTTCTGCGCTCGCAAGTCTCTGCTCTCTATGAAAAGCCTCCCTCGCAGTGTCATGGTGACCGGAGCCTCCTCGGGAATCGGACGAGAGATCGCGATCTGCATGGCAGCACGAAAAGATGTGCGGCAGGTCGGCATTCACTATTGTCGCAACCGAGACGGTGCCATGGACACCGCCAAAGAGGTGGAAGGCTTGGGCAAGCAAGCGATCGTGGTGCAAGCTGACTTTGCGTCCGAGGCTGATTGCGGGCGACTGGTCAATGAAGCTTGGGACAAGCTGTCCGGTGATGGGCAAGCCTGCCTTGATGGTGGGCCTCAAGTTTGGATCAACAACGCCGGGGCTGATGTGTTAACCGGGCAGGCATCAGAGCTTTCCTTCGGCGAGAAGCTGCAGCGACTGTTTCAAGTCGATGTCGCGAGCACGATTAATATCAGTCGCATGGTGCGATCGAAAATGTTTGATGATGCGGAACAGAATGTGTGCGATCGGTCGATGGTTTTTATCGGCTGGGATCAAGCACCGCTCGGCATGGAGGGTGACGCGGGACAGATGTTCGGTCCGGTCAAGTCAGCCGTGATGGCGTTCGCGGCAAGCTTTGCGCAAGATGTCGCGCCAACGATTCGTGTGAACACGGTTTGTCCCGGTTGGATCAAAACGGCTTGGGGTGATTCAACGAATGATTATTGGGATCATCGCGCCAAGACGCAGGCGTTGATGGGCCGATGGGGAAGGCCTAGCGATATTGCCCAAGCGGTTAACTATCTGACTGATCCGGAGAACACGTTTTGTGTTGGACAATCGATCAATGTGAACGGTGGTTGGAGTCGTCGATTTCCTGGTCGGCCGAGCTGAGATAGCGTTTTTACCGTTTGAATAGTTGGGTGGCAAAACGTTTTGGCAAACGTGGTACCCGAGTCACCTCCCCCGCAAAAAATCGGATAGACTGCGTGGGTTCCCCATCAACTTGTCTTATCTCTTTGAGCTTTCGATGAGCAGCGTTTCTGATTCCACTCAGCAAAAGGCCGACGATTTCCGCCAACGATACGAAAGTGTTCGCGAAATGATTGGCCGGGTGATCGTCGGTCACGACGAAATCGTTCAGGGCGTCCTGACGGCAATGCTATGTGGCGGACACTGTTTGCTCGAAGGTGTTCCGGGGTTGGGAAAGACAATGTTGGTACGCACATTGTCTGAGGTTTTGGAATTGGATTTTAATCGCATCCAGTTCACGCCCGACCTGATGCCCGCTGATATCCTGGGTACAAACATGATCGTCGAATCCGATCAGGGGCATCGTGAATTCCAGTTCCAACGCGGTCCAGTTTTCACACAGATTCTGTTGGCCGACGAAATCAACCGCGCCACGCCGAAGACTCAATCGGCGATGTTGGAAACGATGCAAGAAGGCACCGTCACGGCAGCCGGTTCCAGATACGAACTAAAGAAACCGTTCTTCGTACTCGCCACGCAAAACCCAATCGAGCAAGAAGGCACTTACCCGCTTCCTGAAGCTCAGCTAGACCGTTTTCTGTTTAAGTTGGTTGTTGGCTACAGCAGCCGCGAAGACTTGAACGAAATCGTCGAACGCACCACTCGTGGTGAAAAGGCCAAGATCGAAAAAGTGATCGACGGCGAGGCGATGTTGGCAATGCAAGCGATGGTTCGCGAAGTCGTGCTAACGCCGCCAATTCGTGACTACCTCGTTCGACTTACCTTGGCGACACACCCCGACGGCCCACATTCAGTTGATGCAACCAATGCCTACGTGCGTTGGGGCAGTAGCCCTCGTGGTGCGCAGACTTTGGCGTTGGCTTCGAAAGTCCGCGCGATCCTGGCCGGTCGATTCAATGTCAGCTTCGAAGATGTGCGGCGAGTCTTTTTGCCAACAATGCGGCACCGAGTCCTGTTGAACTTCGAAGCCCAGGCCGAAGGCGTCGAGCCCGACAAGGTGCTGCTAGATATCTTGGAAAAGGTGAAAGAGTCAGTAGAGTAGACGCGGTCGTCGGTGGGGTCGGGGACCCCTTGGTTAGCACTCTGAAAACCTGCTGCTTTCCAATTACCGGGTTTAACTCTGTGGAAGTAGCGATCTCCTCCGTAGGGTTGGCTCCATCAAAGCGGCTTTGTGAGAGACCAAACCTGAGAAACTTTCGGCTGCTAAATCTCGGTCCGTAAACTCGTGATGGGGCATCATCCGCTGCGGTGCTCCTAACGTTGTTCGGGATCCCGTTAGCTGGGGTTCACGGGGGATCTTCCCTCGGGTGGGCTGGATTGTAGCGACGACGGCCTTCTCTTCATCTAATCTTCATTCGCTGATTTGCACCCTAGCGGTCGTCAGGTTGGGCCTTCACTGGTATCTTTCCGCGCGACATGGAATGCATCTCTCTCAATTTGCCTGCAAATCGGGAGGGGAAGCTTTTCTACCAGAAATGGCACGTTTTCGGCGGTCAAATGTGATTGGCGGCCTAATCAGGAAAGATTGTTTTCCTCAACTTTCACCGGAGTGATTCCTTCAGATGGCCATCCAACTGAAAAACTGGACCCTACCATTGGCAATCGCAGCGCTATGTGCCGTTGGTTGCAATTCAAAAACTGATACCGCGTCTGGTGATGCGGGAGCCGAATCCAGTGAGATCGCTGGTGAGGGTGCGGCGCCATCGAACATGGCCGGCACGATCAAAATCAACGGCAGTAGCACGGTATTGCCAATCAGCAACGCAGTCGCTGAAAAGTTCGCTCAGCAGTACCCCGACGTTTCGGTTTCTGTTGACGGTGCCGGAACGGGTAACGGCTTCAAAGATTTCGAAGTCAAAAAGACCGACATCTCGGACGCCTCTCGCCCCATCAAACCGGGTGAGAAAGAAAAGTGCCAAGCCAACGAAGTTGCCTTCATCGAAGTTCCTGTCGCCTACGACGGTCTGACCATCGTCATCAACCCAAAAAATGATTGGGTCAAGTCGCTGACAATCGATCAGCTGAAAAAGATCTTCGTCGGTGACGACGCGGCGAAAACTTGGAAAGACGTCGACCCATCATGGCCTGAAGAAAAAATCGACATCTACGCACCGGGCACCGGTAGCGGAACTTACGACTACTTCCACGAAGTGGTTGTCGGAAAGTCAGACGCGGAACTTCGTCAGGACATGAGCCTGAACGAGGACGACAATATCTTGGTCAAAGGCGTTGCCGACAATAAAAACGCGATCGGATTCTTCGGCGTCGCATACTACGAAGAAAGCAAGGACAAGTTGACCGCCGTTCAAATCATCAACCCCAAAGACGGCAAGGCTTACCTGCCAACGACGGAAAACATTGCCAGCGGCAACTACGCCCCGTTCAGCCGCCCGCTGTTCATCTACGTCAGCTTGGCATCGTTGAAGCGTGCCGAAGTTCAAACATTCGTCAGCTACTACATGGACAATGTTTCCGAACTTTGCGAACGCGTTGGATACGTCCGTCTTCCTGAGTCGATCATCGAAAAAGGCAAAGCCAACATCGAAAATCGTGCTGCCGGAACCCACTACATCAACGCCGAAGGCGAAACCCGTAGCGGCGCCCTGGAAGACATCTTCGTTGAAGAAAATTTGGTGAAGTAAACAGCCAAAAAGGCTTACCGGTCGCCAAAGACGGCAACGTCGGTCATGATGGCGGCCATGAAGAGTGTTCGATCGTTCCGACGCTACAATGATGTGGCGTCGGATCGCATCGTAAAGTTAATTTCTGTGCTTGCGACAGTCGCTACAATTGGAGTGGCTTTGGGATCAAAGCTGACCGTTTAGCTTTTCGGGAATGACAGGAAAGTAGGCAAAATTGCGGTCTACACCGGGTACCCCCAAATTGCTGTTGGGTCGTTGAATTACATCAGCGGATAGCGAACCAAAGTCGTTTTTATCGGAAATGGCCGACGCTCCGGCGGATCGGATACATTTCGGCGACTCCGAATGTGAGTCATCAAATCTAAAAATCGCACGACAAAAATGTCACTGCCGAAGGCTTTGCAATCGAAGGAGTTTCGGTCAACTCGCGTCGGCGTGTTGTCCGAGCGTTTGATCGTGTTTAGCCTGGCAACCTGCGCGACCATCACGGTACTGATCACCATCGGTATCATCTACATGTTGGTCAGTCAGAGTGCCGGGTTCTTTGCCAGCGATGCGGTTACGCTGAAGGGGTTCCTGACGGACACCGAGTGGACGGCTCTGCAGAGCAAGGACTTGGCGAAAGCGAAGTTCGGGATTCTGCCGCTATTGAGCGGGACTTTACGAGTCACCGCGATCGCGATGCTGATCGCCCTACCGTTGGGATTGGTCACCGCGATCTATTTGAGCGAATTCGCTTCGCCTCGAATCCGGTCATGGCTAAAGCCCACGCTAGAGGTGATCGCTGGTATCCCGACAGTGGTGCTCGGTTATTTCGCGATCCTCGTGATCAGCCCATCGCTGCAGTTTTTTACCGATGGTTTTGCAACCTTCAACGCGACCAGTGCTGGGATTGCGGTGGGCATCTTGTGCTTGCCGATGGTTTGTAGTCTTTCCGAAGATGCAATGAGAGCGGTACCCAGATCCTTGCGTGAAGGTGCCTATGGACTTGGTTGCACGCCTTTCGAAACGTCGATCAAGGTTGTCGTTCCCGCGGCGCTAAGCGGAATCGTTTCGGCATTTCTGTTGGCCTTCAGCCGTGCGATCGGCGAAACGATGGTGGTGGCTTTGGCGGCAGGAACCCTGCCGACGTTCACATTTGACCCATCGCAGCAAGCGCAAACGATGACGGGCTTCATCGTCGAAATGATCAAGAGTGAAAGTGAATACGGCACGGTGCAGTATTTCAGCTTGTACGGCGTCGCGATGACGTTGTTTTTGATCACGTTCGGAATGACATTGATCGGGCAAATTATTCGCCGACGTTTCCAGGAGGCGTACCAATGAGCTCGATGCCTACTGCCCTGACCAGTCAAGACCCTCAGTATCTGACGAATAACGCGATCCGTCGCAAACGGATGAGTCGTTGGTTTTATGGGCTCTGTGTCGCGATCGCTTTTGTGAGTGTTCTGATTCTGGTCGTGCTATTGGTGGCGATTTGGACTCAGGGCCAATCACGCCTGTCGACTGACCTTTTGACACGCGCCCATAGTGAGCTTCAGATTGAACGAAGCGGAATGTGGCCGTCGATCGTTGGGTCTCTGATCGTTTGCTTTGTCTGTGCACTCGCCGCGTTGCCGCTGGGAATTGCGACAGCGGTTTTCCTTGAGGAATTCAAGCCAACCAGCAAGCCACTGCGGGTGATGCATGGATTCATTCAATTGAACATTGCAAACTTGGCGGGGGTGCCATCGATCGTTTACGGGCTGCTCGGCCTGACGGTGTTTGTCTACATGTTTAACGTGTTTGGGCAAATCAAAGTTAACGAATCACCCGGCTGGGAAATCATGGGTGCCGATCACTATTACCAAGTGATGACGTTGCAGCCTGGGCATGTGGTCTTCGTCCCGCAAGAAGATCCAAGCATCCGAGAAATCGAGATTACCGAACCGGTCGAAGCCGTCGACAATGCGGGAAAGCGGTTCGAACTCGCTGTCTGGACTCCGGGAACACCTCGGCCAAAAGACGAGGCTACCAAGCGTAAAACGATTGAAGAGGGGGCCATCGGCGGGACAATCACCCGTCGATCGTGGTACTACTTTCGATTGCCTTTGGATAAAAGTTTTCTCTCCGGCGGGATGACACTGGCGCTAGTGATCCTGCCGATCATCATCATCGCTTCGCAAGAATCTCTCCGTGCGGTATCTCCATCGCTTCGAGAAGCGTCGATGGGAATTGGGGCAACGACTTGGCAAACTGTTCGTCACGTATGTTTGCCGGCTGCCGTTCCCGGGATCATGACCGGCTCGATTCTGGCAATGGGACGTGCGATCGGTGAAGCCGCTCCAATTTTGGTCGTGTTGGGTGCAAATGTCATGAAGGCCGGCGGTCCGGAGCACCTGATGGACAACGCAGTGACAATGCCGGTCTTAATTTTTAACTGGGCGGGTCGGCAACAAAACGAATTTCAAGAACTTGCCGCGGCAGCGATCATCGTACTATTGGTCGTTCTGTTGATCTTGAATTCGACCGCAATCGTTATCCGGCAGAAAGTACAAAAAGCACACTCCTGATCTATAGCAACCATGTCTACCGCACCGACGGCACAGCCAACTGATGCCCAACCAGATCAGTCAGACGATTCGACACTGATTCGAATCAAAAACTTCTGCTCTTGGTATGGCGACTATCAGGCTCTTCATGACCTGACGCTCGACATTCCTCGTCGCCAGGTTACGGCCTTCATCGGTCCCAGCGGATGCGGTAAAAGCACGTTGCTGAAATGGATCAACCGGATGAATGACATCGTGCCCGGTGCGAGAGCGAAGGGGCATCTGTCGTTGTTAAGCGATTCAGAAACGGCGCCCAAGAAGGAACTGGATATTCTTGATCCTTCTGTCGATGTCGTCGCGCTTCGGCGACAAATCGGAATTGTGTTTCAGAAACCAAACCCGTTTCCCAAAAGCATCTACGACAACGTTGCGTTCGGGCCTCGTTTGCATATGAAAACGACCAAAGCCGAATTGGACGAGCTGGTCGAATGGTCGTTGCAAAAAGCAGCCGTCTGGGATGAAGTCAAAGATCGATTGCATGGTCCCGCACTGGGACTCTCTGGCGGTCAGCAACAGCGTCTATGTATCGCACGTGCGATCGCTGTCGGTCCAGAAGTCCTGCTGATGGACGAGCCATGTAGCGCGCTCGACCCATCGAGCACATTGGCGATCGAGGATTTGATTTTCGAACTGCGGTCGCAGTACACCATCGTGATCGTGACGCACAACATGCAACAGGCATCACGCTGTAGTGATCGAACAGCATTCTTTTTCGAAGGCCGTTTGGTCGAAGCCGGTGACACCACCCAGGTCTTCACCAAGCCAGAGAAAAAGCAAACCGACGACTATGTCCGCGGGAAATTCGGTTGATGCCGTGTTGGCGCCTGTTGCCACATGGCAAAGGTTTCACGGCTAAGGTTATTACCGGACAATCGCATTAGCTGCTGCAGTGGTTGTCTGCCAACAGTGTCTAGTTCAATCGATTGTAAGTGTTTTGGAACGGATCGAATTCAGGGAATAAGGAAGGTGGATTGAGATGTCGAAACATCTTGAACGAGAACTCGAACGACTTCGCGAACAACTGATTTCGCAGTTCACTGTCGTCGAACAAATGATTCAGCTTGCCGTTCGCTCACTTGTGGAGCGTCGTCCAGATTTCGCTGATCGCGTTCTTGAAAACGATGTTGCCGTCGACGAGATGGATGTTCGGATCGAAGAGGAGTGTCTGAAAGTTTTGGCGCTGCACCAGCCCGTTGCTTTCGATATGCGATACTTGATTTCCGTTGACAAGGTGAATGGCGAATTGGAGCGGATGGGTGACACCGCTTGCAATATCGCGGAACGAGCCAAAGCGCTTTGTCGATTTCCACTTTTTACCGTCCCGGAAGAGATGTCCGAGATGGTTGATACGTCGATCAAAATGGTTCGGCGTGCCCTCGATTCGTTTATCAATTGCGACTCCAGCATGGCCAATGATGTTATCCAGATGGACGACATCGTTGATGCCTTGAACCGCGTTGTGATCGATCAGTTGCAAGAAGTCATGAAGTCCGACCGCGAATTGATCGAGCCTGCGGTCCACTGTTTCAGTGCCTCGCGGCATCTCGAAAGAATCGGTGACTTGGCGGAATGTGTTTGCGAAGAGGTGATCTACCTCGTCGAAGGCGAGATCGTTCGTCACAAGCACGGCTGGAATCGTGAAGCAGACAAACGGGGCGGCACAAGCACAACCGTTTAAGTCTCAAACCTTCGGTGCACCCCTCTTGCACCAAATCAGCTCGCTCTGCCCGTCTGATCATTGGATCAAGTAGGCCTGCCACGCTAGCGAGGCAGACGGAGCGTGAGCGTTTCTAAATCGCCAATTGGTGGATTCACGTAGGGTTTGCAGACCTTTGCTTGCCCTATGGGTGGGGCTATGGGGTTTTTGGGTTGCCTTGGTTCCGTGTTTGCGGTTGGCATAGTTCCGTAGCGGCGTTTCCTTCAAGTCTGTGGCGAGTCTGTCGGCTTGCCAATTTTCGTGGTCGCCTTTGCCTCTGTGAAGTTAGCGTTCGTCCCCGTTATGTGGGCGGAGCCGAAGGCGACCAAACGGCAAAGCCAGCAGGTCATCAGCCACGTCGGTGCGGATATCGTTCAGTGTTTGGTTCAAACGTGGGTGCCTTTCAATGAAGCTAGGACGAATCGAAATTACCGAAGCGTCAATCAAGATCGGTGTCGCAACGGCGATAATTGTCCTCAGTTTTGTGCTACTGAAACGCGTTACCGCCAGTGACCTGACGGGGCAGGTCAGAGGTAGCGGCGTTACTGTTGGCGAATCTGTTGTAAGTTCGCCAAATGAGGCACACCATTAGCAGATCGTGTAGGCTGGTGGGATGATCCACTCAGTTAAAAAACCGGTCCTGGTCTTATTTCTACTCACGTACTTCACGGTCACGTGCAACGCTGAAGATAAATCGATTCAGCTTGGGCTTCGCTATCTCAAACAAAGCGGTGAACGCTGGATCGAGAATCGTGAATGCGTCTCCTGTCACCAAGTCCCCTCGATGATTTGGGCTCACACCGCTGCGTTTTCCAGTGGCTTTGAAGTGTCTCGCGAAGACCTTGCCAAATGGGTTGAATGGTCAAGCCAAGTTTCTCACTTCGTCAAGGCGTCGCAGCGAGAGGAACAGGATCGTCAGAAAACGATGTCTGGCAACATTGACACCATGGTCGCGTTGCTACTCGCCATCCCTGCGAAAAACGATGATGGGGACCAATGGCGGAGCGAGTTCGCAAAGAAGTTGGTGGCCGAGCAAGCGGCGGATGGATCATGGAAGGCCTGCGGCCAGCTACCAATGCAGCGTCGGCCCAAAGATGAGACACAAGCCGTTACAACGATTTGGACATCGCTAGCCTTGGAAATCGAAGGTGTCTCCTACGATCGAAATTCAGCCTTGGCGTTCGCCGATCAGATTGAATCGCCGGTATCGTCGGAGTGGTTGGCAGCTCGCTTGCTACTAGCGGACTATCAAAACGATTCGCGAAAGCAGGACCTGCAGACAAAGTTACTCGAACAACAGAATCCTGATGGCGGTTGGGGATGGGCGCTCACTGAAGAAAGCGATGCGTTGGGAACAGGGTACGTGCTATACGCATTAGCCAAAGTCGCTGCCGATCCAGACGCGATTCAAAGGGCTCGTGATTATCTCGTTGAAACGCAGAAGGAAAACGGGAAGTGGCTGGTTCCTGGGACGAAAGAGTCAGCCAAAGGGAAAACGACCGCGACCGCCAACGATTGGGGAACTGCGTGGGCAATCGTGGCGCTCGCCGAAAGCCGATAAGCAACTATATCTCGTGGGCTGCTTCTGACTTGCGACAGGGCAGGTTGTACTAGACAAGTCTCTATCGCTAATCCCAGGTTTTCAAATGAACGGCTTTGGAGCATTCAAACCGCAGTCGCAAATCCGTTGCTTGGCTTTGACCCTCGCAACGCTCTTTCTATTGGGCTTGTTTGACAAAGGCTGGTCGCAGGAAATCGGTGCAAACGTCGATTCAGAATCGAATTTGCTTTTGCGATTCGAAACGCTCGTCGATGGAACTCGGAAGTCAATTGCCGATGCTTGTGTCTACTGGGATATTCGAGCCAATCGTCGCTTTGGGACAGAGCTTCCGGCGTTTCCAAAGGTGACGACTGCCCATCGCTTGCAGTTGCAGAACAACGTCTTCGTGCCTCGGGTTTCAACGATGCGTGCAGGGCAAGTGTTGGAGATTGCGTCCGAGGATAAAGACCATAACTTGTACCTGACATGGTTCGCCAATAGCGTCCGCGGATATCGAAACAAACTAGCGACACCATTGATCTACCGACGCGAAGTTGAAAAAGCGGAACCTGGAGCCGTTTCGATAAGGTGCAACATTCATGACGATGTCCAAGGCTGGATTTTTATTCATGACAATCCCTATGCCGGGGTGACAGATCAGGAAGGTCGCGTTGTCATCAAAGCCTTGCCAACAGGAAGGTCGGTTTTCCGATTGAACGTTCCGGGACAAGAATTCGATTTCGATCACCTTTTGCTTAGCGGCAAGAATATTGAAGCAAAGAATGGCCGCTTGAGCTTGGACTTGGTACCAGGAGACAACGAATTTGTCGTGCAGTTGTCAAAGTGAACTTAGGGAAGGGCAGGGAACAATTGCTTTGCTTTGCATTGGGTACGTTTCAAAGTCATCGATAAAGTGACTTTGCGATTCTTGGTCGCACCGTGGTCGTTTCGATTGGGCATCCCGGACCACTTCCCGTCCACTAGAATGGACCACGTTTTCTGAACCCGAAATTGGACACGGTTCAGTTCATGTTGCGTTCTTCATTCGGATCACAATCGAAATGTCGTCTACTTCGTATCGCGATGACTGGTTCACCAAGTTGACCGGATTCTCTGAAAGAGATCCGTCCGAGGTTAGAAGTCAATTGACTTATCAGGACGGTCGATTGACTTCCGTTGCCAACGGGAAGAGCTTTCAGTGTGGTGAATTGGAAGTCGTCTCGCTGCGTGAGCTTCGCGCTCGAGTCGCACATCTTGACCGCATGCACGGCTCGCTTTCGGTGGAACAGAAGATCGGTGATGTGCGGGAGATGCATGCAGACAACTCGAACGCTGGGGCGACCTTTCAGGTTGCCTCGCAATTTAACTTACTTGAAATGGTTTCTCCGCAGGTGACGCCGGATCAAGGTGTGGGCATCTACGAACATGACCCGACACAAGGGCCTGCGTGCGCAATTTCCTGTGGAGCCGGAACGATCTACAGGAACTACTTGGTGCCGATTGGTGATCAAATTGGCCAGACTGCCAATTGCCAAGTGGATTGTTTGGAAGCGATTGGCAAACGCCTGGGAAACGACAATGGGCGTTTGTGGAAGATGCAAAACGGCTATGCGCTACCAACCGAAGATGGGCTGAGAGAAATCAATTCAAAGTTGCAGGCCATGTCCGAAGACGATTTGGATGCCTTGCGCGGTGATTTGAAAATCGGAATTCATTCGCAAACCCAGGTCACCATTGGTCAGTCCGATCATGTTGTCACTCAGGTCTATTGTTCCGCAATGCCGGTCGCATATAGCGAACTCGATTCGACTCAATGGCAACCGTTTGCATCGCTGGTGCTCGATGCGGCATATGAAGCCACGTTTGCGGCGGCCGTGCTCAATTCCGTGCATACAGGAAATCAGCAGCTGTATCTGACGCTGTTGGGCGGTGGGGCGTTTGGCAATCCGATCGAATGGATCGTTCGGTCTATCAAGCGAGCTTGCATTCGATACCGATCCCATCCAATCAATGTTTCGATCGTTAGCTATCGTCAACCCAATGATCGCGTCGAACAGTTGGTGGAATCATTCAAACAGGCGACGGACGCGAAACCGGTTGAATCGAGTTTGCCAGACCATCGTTGCCCCGTTTGTGGATCGGCGCAGAAGCCATTTCTCCGCTATCCGTGGTATATATGCAATTCCTGTTTAAAGCTTGCCCAGGACGATCAAGGACGCAAACTTGAATTTGGCAACACCAGTTTCTCGGGTGGTCTGAACTGCAAGTACGCTGACGAAGACGAGGAGCGGTATATCGATTGCGGATCAGTTATCTGTTTGATCTTGGGGCGTCCGGTGATTGTTACCGAAGCCCGGTTTGGCGGTGTTGTCGCTCAGCCGATGCATTCAAATCTTTTGCTGCCCGGTTCGGATAATCGCTGCGTGGATCTCCGGCGACCACGCAAATAGTTCACAAACCCGACAGGCAGAAAAGCGACCTTGTGAGCTCGATCACTTTTCTATTTAGATCAACGCCCGATTGAGATTACTTTGAGTTTGCTTCGACGCGAAAAGTTGGAACGGGGCGACCTGGTCGAAAACTCTCCATCGTTTCCACAGCCATATCTGCCCTGAATCGTTCTCCTAACTCAGTGACGCATTCGGTGACGACTTGGCGAAGTGGCTCCGGCGCAAGACTGACGCGAGCGTTGATCAGCAGAGTTGCAGAATCGCTGTTGGCTTCGGATGAAACCGACAGCATGGTTGGCGTATCACTGCTGACAAGGTTTGCGACACTGACGGATTGATTTGAAGAGCACAGGACTTTCAGGTGCGCCGGTTCAGCATCGATTTCGTCTAGTCGCTCGCGAAGCCGATCGACAATTGCTAAGGCAACGCCATCAATCGAGAAATCGCTATCGGATTTCATGGTGACTGTCGCGTTAAGCCAACCGAGTTCGGCTTCGCCTTCTGCGTAGACGTCGTAATCAACGTCCATCAGTTTTTCTCGCGTCTGCGGCGTTTCCGCTAACGCCTCGTGCAGTAATTCGAGGTTTTCGCCGGTCTTTGCAGAGATGCCGATGACCGGTCGGCCCGGATATTGTTCCTCGATCGCTTGGCGAAGTTGAAGCTGCTGTTCTTCGGTCAGCTCATCTATCCGATTGATCAAAACGATTTCAGATTCTTCCAGCTGCTTGCGAAAAATGTATTCCGCCTTCTCCGAGAATCCTCGCCCGGTCGTTCCCGTCAAGATCTTCAGCCCGTGGCTCGGTTTCAACACGACAGAGTATGGGCTATGAACGAATTTCTCGCCAAGCCGTTCCATCATCGGTAGTGCGATCGTTGCAACAAGATCGGTGCAGCTGCCGACGGGTTCGGCCAAGATGATATCGGGGCGACGTTCGTTCTCGAAACGGTCCATCGCATCGGTCAGGCCATGGAAATTGCAGCAGAAGCAAGACCCCGCAACTTCGTTAACATTCAGCCCTTGGCTACGAAGCAGCTCCGTGTCGACCAGTCCTGCCGCTTGGTCATTGGTAACAACACAAACATGATTTCCTTGATCTTGGTAGTGACGTGCCAATCGGGCAATCAAGGTTGTCTTCCCGGCACCGAGAAACCCGCCAATCATGATGAATCGGATCGGAGTTGACATGGAGGGCTCGTCAAAAGGAGGGCAGGGGGAGGCGATGACGTTCAAACATTCTGACGAACACTAGAACGTTGTCAAGCCAGCCGGTCTGCTGTGACAACACTCTGAATCGTTTTGATAGAATAAGAAGCCCCTCCCATTCCCCACATGGCGGTCGTTTGCCAATCGAGTTAGCCAGCTTTGTTTGATGCATCGCGGCGGTAAACCGAAAGTGACGTACTCTCGCGAGCTGCCGCATCACTGGCGATCAAGACTTGACCTTCACTGGCAACGCCACTTCTCGTCCTAACCACTAATTAAGTTGATAGAGATGTATCCAAAGTATCGATCAATTCTCAGCGGAATTGCTGCCGTCTTCGTCGTGGCCTGGATGACCGGAACCGCGCGAGTTGATGCGGCGAAACCGAATATCATCCTTATCTTTATCGATGACTTGGGCTGGAAGGATATCGGTTGCTATGGAAACGATTTTGTCGAAACGCCACATATCGATCAACTGGCGCGAAACGGCGTCAGGTACACGAACTTCTACGCTGCCGGAGCCGTTTGTTCCCCAACACGCTGTGCCGTCCAGTCGGGACAGAACCAAGCACGTATCGGGATCACTGCACATATTCCCGGACACTGGCGGCCGTTCGAAAGGGTGATTACACCGCAGACTGCGATGGCTTTGCCACTGGATACCATCACAGTTGCTGAGTCGATGAAATCGGCTGGCTATAGAACGGGATACATCGGAAAGTGGCACCTGGGCAATGCTGCTCAGTTTCAACCAGAGCATCAAGGATATGACTTCAGCGCTGTGATCAACGGGCCTCATTTGCCAGGACGGTACAAGGTCCAGGGCGGGGGCGTAAAACCAGGAAAGGAGCAATACCGAACCGATTTTGAAGCGGACCTATCGGTGGACTTTATCAAACAACATAGCGAAGAACCGTTCTTCCTCATGCTGTCTCCGTTCGCCGTTCATATTCCACTCGGTGCGATGTCGGAGAAAGTTGACAAGTATCGAAACAAGGCAACAGTGCGCAAACAGGAACTTCCTCACCCGGTCTACGCGGCAATGATCGAACACTGTGACGATATGGTGGGAAGAATTGTTGATGCAGTAGAAAAGGCTGGCAAAACCGATAACACGATGATCGTATTTACCTCGGACAACGGTGGGCTCTATACGCGATACGACTATCGCGAATCGGCCGATGATTTGGTAAGTCGTCAGACTCCGCTACGTGGAGAGAAGGGTTCGTTGCATGAAGGCGGGATTCGTGTTCCGCTGATTATCAAGTATCCGCCACTTGCGAAAGCTGGCAGCGAATGCGATCAGCCAAGCATCAGCTATGACTTCTATCCGACGTTTATCGAACTCGCTGGGGCTGATCTGCCAAAGACCCAAACGATTGATGGGGTCAGTCTACTTCCAACCTTGGCAGAGCCGGACGCTGCATTGCAACGCGATCCATTGTATTGGCACTACCCGCACTATCACCATGATCGACCTGCCAGCGCGATCCGCGAAGGCGATTGGAAATTGATCGAGTACATTGACGGTAGCGGCGATGTCGAGCTATACCATCTCGGAAACGACATCAGCGAGTCCGAAAACCTTGTCGATGAAAAGAAAGGTCGCGCGGCGGACTTGCAAAAGAAGCTTCAAGATTGGCGAACGGAAGTGATCGCAAGAATGCCAATCACCAATCCGCATTATCAACCGAGCCGGGCAGGGGAGTGGTGGAGTCGCCGTACGGGCCGTCCCATCGACAGTGATTCAAGAAAACGATTTCCAGCAACTGAGAAGGACTAGGGTTGCGCTCGCAAAATCCAATCGAATGCTTTAGCCTCTGCGGCGTAGGTTTCTAATTTGGATTGTCACGCTGAATGTTTGAGTGTCAGGTTTCGAGTGGATCGATTGAATCAAGATTTGCCATCGCATAACGATCGGCACCGCGCGATCGCTGCACGTCGGAAGCGGCTTCTCGCAGAAACGAAAGACCGAACGCAGCAGCTTTACGAAGATCGCATGCATGCAGCAACCCTCCTTCGTGATCAGGTTTGCTCGCCCGGTAGTTCGCTTCGTGTGATCGTTACTCCAAGCAACCATCGAAACCTTGTATCGCTTTCCAATAAAAGGAAAAGCCGTTTTGTAAAACGCCTTTGTTCGACGATTGAGAACGTGGCGAAGGAAAAGGAAACAGAGCAGGGCACCGATGGATCCAAGGATGGGTTGGTGCAGGCGGATGAAGGCGTCGACCGATCTGGGGACCTGGTTCCGATCGCGAAGCTTGGTGAAGTGTGTGGCAACTGTCGCGGGAAGTGCTGTGCGCGAGGCGGGACACGTGCGTACCTCTGCGAAGACACGGTCCGTCGCGTCTGGAGTGATCGGCCTTTGCTGGAGCCTCGCGAATTGTTGCAGCTCTTCACAGAACGACTGCCTCAGGCGACCTACCAGGGTAGTTGCGTCTTCCATAGCGAAACAGGATGTGGCTTGCCTGTGCAGCTTCGCTCGGCAACGTGTAACACGATGGTCTGTGGCGGTTTGGTCGAACTAGAGCAGCGTGTGCTGTTGGACGGTGATCGTCAATTCTTTGTCGCAGCTTGTCGAGGTAGCTCGGTCGTCCGAACAGTGACAATCGATTTGGATGCGTAGTGGGTTGCGTTTCGAAGGGTTGCTACTTTTGACGTGCCCAAGTGTATTTCTTCCGCGTTTGGCGAATGCGAGCTTTGATCGATGCCGCATCGCTTGACTCAGCCTTCTCAAATATCGCGGTGACGTGCGGTCGGTAGGATTCATCGTTTTCCGCGATCGCGGCGAGAACACTATACGTCCAGGCTCGAACGAACTTGTTGTCGTTGGAGAGCAGTTCGTTCAGTGTGGCTTTGAGAGACTTCGCAACTCGGACTGGGATCGGATAAGTCGAAAGGATTTGAAGTAAGTGAAGTTTCGCTTCCCAGTGTTGGACTTGTTTCAGAGCCTTGGCGAGTTTGGGAATTGATTTAGCGAGCAGCGGTTCTTGTTCGTCGTTCCAACGTTTCAATATCCACGTCGCGCCCGCCTGCATCGTTCGGCTGTCTTGCTCTACAGCGATGAATAGTTCGGCGATGGTTTCTTTGTCACGAGGCAGGGTATCCGCAAGTTGCTCCAGCGGAGCAGTCGTCTTACCATCGTATTCGCGAAGTGATGCGAAGAGCGTCATAGGAGGTTTGTGTTGTCATACGAGAATTAAGTTGAATCGCATCAAGGAGCGAACCACCGTTATACTCGACAGGTCTCAGCCGCAGAAACAGCCACCCAATTCAGCCGCTACCGCGCCGGCGGTGCCTGCGTCGCACCGTCCAATCAGCCGCAACGCGCCAGCGTGCGGTTTCTACAGTGTGTCGTCTTGAATACAGTTGACGATCAGCCGCAACGCGCCAGCGTGCGGTTCCTGCTGTGTGTTGGCCACTGGAAATCGTGATCGATGTTTGACGCAGAGACGCAACGTCGCAGAGGCGCAAAGGGAAATATCAACAGTCCGACGGACGATCGAAATTTCAGTCCGCGTACTGGCAATGGCTGTCAGAATGATTTGCGTGGTTTCTGATCGTCGTTGTCCCAGACAGAGAACCGCAGGCTGGCGCCAAGCGGCTGATGGAAGAGGGACCCCCTGAGCCGCTGGGTGCCACCTGAATACAGTTGACAATCAGCCGCAACGCGCCAGCGTGCGGTTCCTGCCGGATGTCGGCCACTGGAAATGATGATCGGTGTTTAACGCAACGTCGCAGAGGCGCAACTGGAAATATCACTAGTCCGACGGACGATCGAAATTTCAGTGGGCATACGGGCGATGGATTTCAGACGGTTTGCGTGGTTTCTGATTGTCGCTGTCCCAGACAGAGAACCGCAGGCTGGCGCCAAGCGGCTGATAGGAGAGGGAACCCGTGAGGCGCTGGGGCCCACATGAGTACAGTTGACGATCAGCCGCAACGCGCCAGCGTGCGGTTCCTGCGGTATGCTCCAGTTTCGTTGTGGTCTCGAATATTCAATTCCGAGATGTAAACGGAAACCTCAACCGGGACTTCTTCGTGTTTGAAATCAGTCACCATGGAAACGAGATGGAGAAAACCGATCGGAATCGCATTTCTGGTGGACCGAGCGTCGCCTGTGCCACAAGTACAGAATCCCCATAGGTTGACCCCGTACGATTTGCAAAAAGGACGGTTAAGTTGCAACTGATTCGTAGTAAAAGCGTTCGAATACTGTTCGCGTTCTCGCTCGTGTGTCTCACGATTGGGGGCATTGTTTCATGGTTGGTTGCCGGAACGCTGGTCGCACCATATCAACGAACAGTCGGATTGCCTCCGGAAGCGTTGAACGCAGAGTCAATATTCATTGATAGTGAATCAGGGTCTGAGATTTCAGGCTGGCACTGTGTGCCAGAGAAATCTCGTGGCGTCGTCGTTTTGGTTCACGGAATACGTAGCAACCGTCTATCAATGTTGAAGCGTGCGAATCTGCTTTTTCAAAATGGGTTTTCGTCGATCTTGATTGATCTGCAAGCCCATGGTGAGAGTCCCGGAGAAAACATAACGATCGGCTTCAAGGAAAAGCTTGATGTTTGCGGAGCGGTTGAATACGCAAGACGGCAGCACCCGGGGCAGCCAATTGCTTTGATCGGTGTGTCTCTTGGTGGAGCTTCCGCATTGCTGGCTTCACCGCTGAACATTGATGCTATGGTTTTGGAGTCGGTCTATCCGAGAATTGTCGATGCGGTTGACAACCGGGTTCGCGTTCGTCTGGGACCGCTTACAACGTTGGCTTCATCGATACTGATTTTTCAATTGCAGTATCGGTTGGGTATCTCAACATCAGAACTTTGTCCCATCGACAATATCCGTTCGGTCAAGTGTCCCGTGTTCATACTATCAGGCAGCAAGGATCTGCATACGACCGAAGCTGAGACGCGCGAGATATATGAGGCGGCGATGGAGCCCAAACGACTGTGGATCGTTGATGGGGCAGGGCACGAGGATCTCTACGATGCAGCCGGACAACAATACGAGCAACGATTGATACAGTTTCTTGAGGATGCATTTTCGTCGTTGGTTGATTGAGCGGTTGCAGTCTATTCAGGAAAGATTGAGACGATAGCGCAAACCGTAACTAGTGTTGTCAATCAGCCGCAACGCGCCAGCGTGCGGTTCCTGCCGGGTGTCGGCCACTGGAAATCGTGATCGATGTTTGACGCAGAGACGCAACGTCGCAGAGGCGCAAAGGGAAATATCAACAGTCCGACGGTCGATCAAAATTTCAGTGGGCATACGGGCGATGGATTTCAGACGGTTTGCGTGGTTTCTGATTGTCGCTGTCCCAGGCAGAGAACCGCAGGCTGGCGCCAAGCGGCTGATAGAAGAGGGAAACCGTGAGTTACTGGGCGCAACTTGAATGCAGTTGTCAATCAGCCGCAACGCGCAGCGTGCGGTTCCTGCTGGTTGTCGGCTACTGGAAATCGTGATCGATGTTTGACGCAACGGTGCAAAGGGACATATCACTAGTCCGACGGACTATTAAAATTTCAGTGCGCGTACGGGCGATGGATTTCAGAGCGGTTCGCGTCGTTTCTGATTGTTGCTGTCCCAGACAGAGAACCGCAGGCTGGCGCCAAGCGGCTGATAGGAGAGGGAACCCGTGAGACGCTGGGTGCCACCTGAATACTGTTGACGATCAGCCGCAACGCGCCAGCGTGCGGTTCCTGCTGGGTGTCGGCCAGTGGAAATCATGATCGATGTTTGACGCAGAGGCGCAAAGGGAAATATCACTAGTCCGACGGTCTATCGAAATTTCAGTCCGCGTACTGGCGATGGATTTCAGAGCGGTTTGCGTGGTTTCTGGTTGTCGGCTACTGGATATCGTGATCGATGTTTGACGCAGAGACGCAACGTCGCAGAGGCGCAAGGGGAAATAGCGCTAGTCCGACGGACGATCGAAATTTCATTGCGCGTACGGGAGATGGATGTCAGAATGATTTGCGTGGTTTCTGATTATCGCTGGCACAGAAAGAGAACCGCAGGCTGGCGCCAAGCGGCTGATAGAAGAGGGAAACCGTGAGTTACTGGGCGCAACGTGAATGCAGTTGTCAATCAGCCGCAACGCGCCAGCGTGCGGTTCCTGCTGGTTGTCGGCTACTGGAAATCGTGATCGATGTTTGACGCAACGGTGCAAAGGGACATATCACTAGTCCGACGGACTATCGAAATTTCAGCGCCCATACTGGCGATGGATTTCAGAATGAATTGCGGCGTTTCTGATTGACGCTGGCCTAGACAAAGAACCGCAGGCTGGCGCCAAGCGGCTGATAGGACAGCGAAGCCCAGACAGCGAACCGCAGGCTGGCGCCGAGCGGCTGATAAGACAGCGAAGCAGAACCGCAGGCTGGCGCCATGCGGCTGATAGGACAGAGTGGCTACTTCGATTGAGGTTTGCCGATCGTTTTGATTAAGAAGTCTTGGACCATTCGGTTGACTTCGGGAGTGGCAAATTGAGGGCCTCCATGCCCGGCACCGTCAATCAAGTGAAGCTTGTTTGCAACGCCGGCTTTGTCCAACGCTTCATGTAAGGCTTCACTTTGATTTGGCGGGACGGTTCCATCCTTGGTTCCGTGAATGATCAAGTACGGAGGATCGTCCTTGTCGAGATAAGTGATCGGATTGACGCGTTTGATGCCTTCAGTGTTGGGCAACACTTCACCGCCGCCGAGCAACCGAGACTCTGGTGAACCTTCTTGGTTGTGGCGTTCATACCCTTTGGCGGTTACGAAGAGCTTAAAGTCTGTGGGGCCGAAAAAGTCGACGACGGCTTGAACGGAGCTGGATTGATCTTCCCACCCGCCGTCACCCTCAAGTTCCTTGGTTCCGCCAGAGGTACCGAGCAAGGCGACCAAGTGGCCACCTGCCGAACTGCCGCCGACTGCGATTCGATTCGGATCGATGTTGTACTGCTTTGCATGGGCTCGGAGAAATCGGATCGCGCACTTGCAATCTTCGATCTGAGCAGGGAAGGGGGCTTCACCTGTAAGGCGATATTCGATGGTTGCCCCCACGAAGCCTTGGCGAACCATCGGTGTTACTTTGCCAACTCCGCCGTCCTTGGTGCCTCCCATCCATCCACCACCGTGAATCCACACGTAGGCAGGCAGCGCTTCAGAAGAACTTTCCTTGGGCTCAACGATGTGCATCTTAAGCTCGCGTCCGCCGCCGGTACCAAACACAACATCGCGGTGAACGGTGACATCTGATGGTCCGCGACGTTCTGGCGAATTTGAGTCGGTTTGTGGCTGACCGGGGCGCTGACGTCGTTGCGAGTCGAATTCCTTCTTCGTAATCACGCCATCTTGGTTCCCGTCGATCCGGTCGAACAATCGTGGCGGACCCTTGAATTCATCTTTGCTAACCTGACCATCGCCATTTCCGTCTTCTCGTTGAAGAATCATTTCGAAAGTCAGACGCGCTCGTTGTTGCTGGGGACGAGTCTGTTGAGATGGGGTTTGCTGGGCACTAGCGGCCGAGGCAGCAAGCGCGGTGATGAGAAGAGCAGATAGGGTGGAACGCATTGTTGTCTTCGTTGGCTCAGGAGCGTGGGGCCACAAATCGGATCTGTCTGCCTTTTAAAACCACACCGAACGTCGTAAGTTTCGCAGGTGGCTAAAAGTGGTCTGAAACCCGTTTTGTAGCGGATGTCTGAGTCAATATAGACGCTCGGCCAGCCAAGCGGCGTGGCATCGATCTGATTGGGGAAGCCGCTGCGAGATCAGCCGCAATTCCGGCTCTGCCGATTGGCTTTAGGGCAGGGCGATAAGGTCTTCGAGGATCTCTTCGTCTGCGACAGCCAACAACAGGCCTGCGGTTTCTTCGAAAAGAGCCGATTCGTATTCCATGTGAATTCCGTAGGTCAGAATGTAGGGAATCATCGTGCGTGGGATGTAGCCCATCGGCAACTCTCCGCTGAAGTAGTCGAAGTTGTATTGACCGCTTTCTTTGAAAATCGTGTGCGTCTTTCCGAAGTGATGGTAGACGTGCTTCTTTTTATAGATGTCGTTTCCGTCGTTCCAAAATGTTGCCGCGACGTCTCCTGCAAGGACAAAGCGTTGTGTCGATTGGGTCAGAGCTCGTCCGCCAGCCTTCGGCTGTTCGATCATCTTGTTGAAATCCGTATCGCCGACACGCGGAGCACCGTAGGTCATTAGACCTTGAACGGGGATCCCCGATTGATATTGCAGTTTGAAGGCCAACATCGAGGCTGTTGCGCCTCCGAGACTGTGACCTGTCAGCCAGACTCGTCGACCGTTGCTGACTTCTAGAGCGACTTTGGAGACGACTTCGGGAAAAACACTGGTGGCGGCGTTCCAGAATCCGCGATGCACCCCGACTTCGGTATTGTCAACCTTGACCAGCTTGATGGCTCGATCCAAATCCGCATAGTGATCGGCAAGATTGGTAATGCTGCCAGAGGTGCCGCGGCAAGCGACGATGACAGCATGTTCGGTAACGAAAATAGCTCCGTCGGCACCGGTGTTGGAATCGTGAAACCCTTGGACCTCTAAAACACCGTGGTTGGCGTAGAGGGCATCCAGATAGTCGTCGTAATCCTGTTCGCTTAAACCTGTATTGTTGTAAACCGTCATGCTTAGATGGGCGAGCAAAAAGCGATTGACGATATCGGATCCTTCATCGACCGAATTGAAATGGTCAAAGGCGTGGTCCTCAACGACCGGCAAATACGACTTTCCAAATGTCGGATAGTAGTACTTGGTCTGTGCGTTGGCGGCACCAACGCCAAAAACCGCTGAAGTGATCAAGACGATCCCAGCGGCAAAAGTCTTTCCCAGTAGTGATCTAAACGTTCCCGCGCTCATCGATCCGATTCCTGTCGTTAGTGTTGTCTACCCCGGAAAGGCCGGTTCGACTCACCAAGCGACAGGAATAGCAATGTGTTACAGAAAGCTTTCTTGAGCGATCGGGCCTATTTGCTGATCAGCAGGACGTGGTTCCAGTAAGCCCATTCGTTTTGCCAGTCATTCGCTCTGTTTTCAACCACCAAACGGACGTTTTGGCCGGCAAACTTTGACAAGTCGACACTGACGTCTAGCCACTCGTTTGCCCCAACTGTTTTTGGGCCAACAATTGTTTCTTCTAGGACTTGGTCGTTGGCCAAAACGCGCAGCTGCCAGTCTCCGTGAGGATGATGGCTGACCCGAAGCATTAAAAATGTCGATTTGCCAGATGGAATTTCGGTATCGCGGATCAGTCGACAAGGCCGATTGCGGCTATCCGGATGGGTCTGCATCGCGGTTTGATTGCGGAAGCTGCTGTGGAAAACGACGCCTCCTTCACCCACGTGACGAACGTCGAATTTCGGAGCCACTTTACCGACGACCTTCTGCCAGTCTTCACCAATTTCGGAGTCGGCATCGCCAGTGGCAAGTCGTCGGGCCACGAACTCTTGAATCTTCGGCAGTTGCGTGCTGGTGGCTAATTGCAAAGATTCCTTCGGCCATTTGGGAACCATTGGCTCGAGAGCAAACCAGTACATCCGCTCCAAATTAGGATCTTCGTGGTCGTTGGGATGGCTTCCCAAGGCCGCCAGTAAGTCCCAGCGATGTCGAAACGGCAAACGCATCGCAGCGGATGCCAAATACAGGCGAACGATGGGGGACACGTCATCGGAGGCCATCTGAATGAACTTTTGCAAAATCTCTTCCGAGACAACACAGTCCTGTGAGTCTGCGTTTGCCAAATAGAACGCATCGACATTGCTTTGATCACACAGAAGTTGCACCGACCAGGCGCGGACGTATTCGTCATCATGATCAAGCAGCAGTGTTAAATGCGAGGGCTTAACAATGCCCGTTAAGAAGCCTGCCCATAGAGCACGCAACCGATATTTTGAAGACTCGGCAGAATGAAAGCGTCGTCGAAGCGTTGTGCTGACCGTATCACGATCCAATTTTCCGGTGGTTGCACGGTGGTGCAGCAAGACGCGGGCGTGACGGACATACCAATCATTGGAATGAAATTGCAGATCGACCAATTGTTGGTCCGTCAAGGAAGCTAGGTTCGGACGCTCAATCGGCGATGCGCCCTCAGGCATGATTCGATAGATCCGGCCACTATCTGGAAAGTTGATCGCGTTGCCACAGACATCCGTATCGTGCCAGTCCAGCAGATACACGCCGCCTTCGGGACCGATTTCGACACTGAAACCGACCCACGCCAGATCGTTCGTCGGCATGAAATCGTCGCCATGCTTTCCGATAAAGCTTGAACCGTTGCGTTCCATGACGTCAGTTAACACGGCATGTTCGTGAATATTGCACATGAACAACCGATCGTGGTACTCAACTGGGAACGCGTCGGCCAAGTAAAACCTTGCGCCACCGTGTGCAGACAGGTGGGTATGGTCGCGGATCGTTTTGATATCGTCGTAGATATAGGGATTGATATGCGGACGGCTTTGCTTGTGATAAACCCCACCCTGCGAAACGTGGAATAGGTGTGGAATCACACAGCAGGTGGCAAAGCCTTGGCCATGGCGATCAAAGTCAAAGCCCCAGGGGTTCGACAAACCGCGAGCAAAGACTTCGTATTTGTGCGTGACCGGATGGAACCGCCAAATACCTCCGTCGATAAATTGACGCTCGGCAGGATCACAGCCGGGTTTTCCAACTTGCGACTGGGTAAATACGCCATGGCAGCCATACAGCCAGCCATCGGGGCCCCAGATGAAACTGTTCAAGGTTTCATGGCGATCGTTGATACCCCAGCCATCGAGCAAGACCTCAGCCGGACCATCGGGAACATCATCGCCATCGGCGTCTGGAATGAAAACAAAATTCGGTGGTGAACCCAGATAGACTCCCCCAAATCCGACCGCGATACCGGAAGTGAATGTGAGGTCGTCTTTGAAGGTTTTCTTGGAATCGAAAACGCCGTCACTGTCGGTGTCTTCGAGAATCTGAATACGACTGACTTTGTCGTCGGTATGTTCCCGTCGCGTGCGATAGTTCAGGTTTTCGACAACCCAAAGGCGACCACGATCATCAAAGCAGAAGGCGATCGGTTCGGCTAGCGTTGGCTCGGATGCGAAAACGGAGACTTCGAAACCATCCGGGATCGACATCTTTTCAAGCGCCTCTGTGGGCGTCAAAAAGGGCGCATCGCTGGTACGATGTTGTTGCTTGGGGAGCAGCTGCTGAGCCGACAAAGTTGAAACGCTGAAAGCCAGGTTTAGCGTCAGAATACCCGATACGAATAGTTTGCAACCGAAGAGGCGGCGTTGTTGATGGCTCATTGGTTGGCCTCCACTTGAGATCGCGTTTGCATGTATCGGAACAGGTCGAGCACCTGTTGTGGTTTAAGTTGATCAAGTTGACCGTCTGGCATCATCGATTTATCGGAAACCTTTCGAGCTTCGATGTCGTCCTTCGCGATCACAAGTCTTGGCTGATCGACAGTTTTCAAAACCACTCGTTGAGCGTCTTCTTCGGCGAGGACGCCAGTCAGGATCCTTCCATCGGTGGTTTGCACGATTTGTGTGCGATAGCCTTCGGGAACGTCGGCACTCGGCGCAACACTGTTAAGCAGAAAGTAATCGAGGTTGGCTCGGTTCGAACCTGTTAGATCGGGCCCGATTTTTCCACCGGCCCCGTACATTTGATGGCAGGCACCGCAGGTTTTTGAAAAGACGACTCGACCACGCCCGGGGTCCGCCTTGGCAATCGCTTCGTCGGTCATGATTTGTTTGTAGCGGTTGATCGTGACAGCGATGTCTTCGCCCAACGATTCGATGTCGCCAAAGACATCGGTGAACTTCTTGCCTAGCATCTCGTTCAAGGTACGTGCGACGTAACTTGGAACGTCTTCTTTGGCAACCTCCTTTTGGTCGATCCAGCGGACAAGTTGTTCGGCGTAGTCTTGGCGAGTGGCCATGGTTTCGATGATGGCTCGTTTGACTTCGGCGGTAGCATCCGAATAGATCTGCCGCATGCGGATCGGACCGACGGGGGAGCCGGTGACTGAGAAAGCTCGGATCGCATCGATCTGAAGTTCGGGGACTTCCAACAGCGGTTCCAGTTCGGCGGCCAAGTCATCGTATTGCTGCGTCGTCAGTGCTGCTAAGGCTGCACGGCGTGAGTCTGGATCGGCGGTGGAGTCACGCAGTGTTTCGATCGCTTGGGCAATCGCTGCGGCATCGCCGAAGATTTGAGATAGCTGTGCAACATTCTGACGAACATCTGGGTCGTCAGTATCGGAGAGCTCTTTGGCAAGTTGGTTCCATCCTGACGGTGCCGCAACGTTGCGTCGGCCTTCGAGTCCTCGGAGCATCCCGCGAACAAGGGCGGATCGGGTGGTGATCGAGTCCGACTGGTCGATTGCCGCGACAATCATCGAAAGCCGATCCGCTTCGGTCCAGCTTTTTACGACAGGTTGTTCCTCGGCGCGTGCGAGGGGGCCAGGGACTAAACCAGCTACGGTGAGTGCCGCGAGGAGGATGATTTCGCGTTTGGCGGGGCGGAAACCGTTTGCTTTGGCAACCGATTGCGAGTCGCGAACTGGTGAGATTCTAAGTGACATTTGGCTCCACTGTGCCGGTTATGGCGGTACTTCAGTTATCATGCGGAGTTAAAACAGATTCACACTATACCCGGTCAATGGGCTTCTCGTGGGTAATCGGAACGGTCAATGAAAAAGTGGGCAAAGACGCTCGTCCAGTCACTGGTTTCCGCAGGGATTTTGGCGGCCAGCGTTGCTGGGTTTATTTACATGGGTAAGCCAGAGGTTCCCACCGAGCCGGCTGCGGTGCCTCCGGTACCGATCGTCGAAACCGCGGTGGCGGCTGCCCACAATGGAGGCATCTCTTTCGACGTCGATGGCGTCGTTGTGCCGTTTCGCGAGATTCAGCTCGCCGCCCAAGTTGGCGGTCGGGTGAGTTTCAAGTCGGAATCGTGTCGGATCGGTAAGCCAGTCCAAAAAGGCGAAGTCTTATTGCGAATCGAGGCGGCTGACTATGAACTTGAAGTTCGACGTTTGACCGAAGAGCTTCAGCAGGCTGATGCGATGATCCGTGAATTGGAAGCCGAAATCACTTCGGTGGACAATCAAATTGCATCCACACGCCAGCAGTTAGAGATCGACCAGCGACTGTTACAACGCAATCAAGACCTGCTCAACCGCAGTGCGGCGTCCAGTTCCGAAGTCGATCAAGCACGCAAAAGTGAACTCACAACACGCAATTCGTTGCAGTCCTTGGTCGACCAAGGCAACCTGCTAAGACAACGGCAAGTTCGCATGGCGAGTGCGAAGTCGTTGGTCGATGCGAATCTTGAAAAGGCAAAACTGAATTTGCAGCGGACAGAGATCCGCTCGCCTATCGACGGAATCGTTGTTACCGAAAGCGTTGAACAAGACGGTTACGTCCAAGTGGGCGGCATCATGATCGTTTTGCAAGACACTTCGCAGTTGGATGTGTCGTGCAAGCTGCACATGCGCCAAATGAATTGGCTGTGGCAGGGACAAAATCAAGACAACCGTTCTGGCTCATCAGACGGTCTGAATTCCGATGGATATGAGTTTCCATCAACCCCGGCAACGGTCGTCTATCAAATCGGCGATCGACTGTTTGCCTGGGATGCGATCGTCGACCGTTATGAAGGCGCGGGTATCGATGCGCAGACCCGGATGGTTCCTTGCAGAGTGCACGTTGACCAGCCGACGAAGGTCGTTCAAATCGATTCATTGCACGATAACTTTGCGACCGAGTCGCTGGTTTCAACAAACGCCTCGAATGACCAAACGGACGTTGCTAGCGACACGTCATCTGGTGGTTCTGCCGAGTCTGATGGTCAGGACAACAAAGCATCAGTTGGCAACACCGAATCAATCAATAGTCAAAGTGCTGAGATCGTCGCCGACGGAAATCGTCCTTTGCATCCGCCGACGTTGATGACTGGCATGTTTGTCAAAGTTTTGATCCACGCTGATCCGCCGATCCCGTTGGTTCGAATACCACAAGAGGCGATTCAACCCGGAAACAAAGTGTGGGTGGTTGAAGATGGCATGCTCCAAAAAAAGTCCGTCGAAGTTGCCACCACACTTCAGTCGTCCGTGATCGCTTACCAACGATCCAACGGATTGGTCGCGGGCGATGAGATCGTCGTGAGCCCGATCGCGACTCCGGTTGACGGCATGGAAGTCAAGAAAGCGTCCGAAATACAAGAACCGGCGCCGCGTGGTTCCGCCGACAACGCGGGCTGGAAGGGGCAGGGGGGCAAGCGATCATGAAATCGATTGTCCGCAGTGCGATCAACAACAGCGCAGCGCTGAATTTATGCATGGTCGCCGTCATGGTGGTTGGCTGGTTCTGTTTGCGATCGATGCATCGTGAATCGTTCCCGGAATTCGACCTCGACCGCATCACTGTGACAGTCCCTTATCCCGGCGCAGCCCCGCAAGAAGCAGAGCAGGGGATTGGCCAAAAGGTTGAAGAGGCTGTTCGTTCGATCGAAGGGATCAAAAAGGTTACCACCATCGCGATGGAAGGTTCCTGCACGGTCATGCTGGAACTGATTCCGGGAGCTCGGCCAGCGGATCGAGTACTAGACGAAGTTCGAAGCGAAGTGGACCGCATTCCCAGCTTTCCTCTCGAAGCGGAAGATCCGTCGATCTCATTGGTCACTAACCGTCGACCTTCCATCCGAATTGGCATCCTCGCACCGGAAAGGGACACGGAGTCGGCGGAGCTGACCGTCGATCAAGAGTTGCAGCTGCGCCGAGTTGCCGAACGGATTCGTGATGACTTGCTTGCGTTATCAGCTGTTTCTCAAGTCGATTTCTTGGCGGCTAGGCAATATCAGATCGATATCGAAATCCCTGAGGACACGCTTCGTTCGCACGGGCTGACCTTGCGAGAAGCTGCTGAAACGATCCGGCGTGAAAATCGTGAATTGCCCGCCGGCTCCATCCGCAGTCAATCACAGGAGATCCTGCTGCGCGGGAACAATCGGCGAACCAATGGCGACGAACTGGCGGAGTTACCGCTGGTGACAGAGCCCAACGGTGCCGTGTTGACGGTCGGTGATCTTGGCAATGTTCGCGATGAGTTTGCCGATGGCACCGCGATCAATTTGATCAACGGCAGGCCAGCCCTGGCGTTGTCAGTACAGCGAAGTACATCGCAAGATTTGTTCGTGATGATCGATGCGGTGCGAAGTTACATCGACCAGGTGCAGCTGCCGTCCGGGTATGAAATCATGACCTGGAGCGATGAGTCAGTCGAAGTGCGAAGCCGACTGAACTTGCTGGTCAACAATGGTGTTCAAGGACTGATCATTGTCTTCACGCTCTTGATGTTGTTTCTTGATCCCAAGCTAGCCTTTTGGGTCGCGTTGGGGATTCCGTTTGCAATTCTTGCAGCTGGAATCTTCCTGTACCTGACGGGGCAGACTTTGAATCTGATTTCGATGTTCGCCTTTGTGATGGCACTCGGAATCGTTGTCGATGATGCGATCGTTGTCGGTGAAAACATCTACTCGCATCGTCAGATGGGAAAGAACTATCTGCGTTCGGCCATCGATGGAACGATCGAAGTCATCCCTTCGGTGACCACAGCCGTCTTAACAACCATCGTGGCGTTCGCACCGCTGCTGTTCGTTAGCGGGACGATGGGCAAGTTCACTGCGGTGATGCCCGCAGCAATTATCGCGATCCTTGCGGTTTCGTTGATCGAATGCGTCACAATTTTGCCGTGTCACTTGGCACATGAAGGCAACGTTCTGTTTCGAATCTTCAACGTCGTTTTCTTTATCTTTCGACCGATTTTGTACCTCGCAAATGCGGCGAACCGATTCGCGACCGGTCTCCTGGACGCCTACATCCATCGCATCTATTCGCCGACGTTGAAGGTGTGTCTAGACAATCGATCTGTTTCGGTCGCCAGTTGCTTTGGCGTGTTGATCCTGACCGCCGGAATGTGGAACTCCGGAATGATCAAGTTCATGTTCTTCCCCAGGGTTGACGGCAACACCCTAAATGCCACCGTCGTGTTTCCAGATGGGACGCCGGAAAGCGTGACGATTGCCGCGACAGAACGAATCGAAGATGCGTTCTGGGAGGTCGCCGAACGTTTTGAAAAACAGGGCAAGCCAATTGCCAAAAATTCGTTTCGCGTCGTCGGTGCATCGGTAAGCGGTGGCGGACCGGGTGGTTCACCGATGCCAACAGCCAGTGGCGGACACAAGGGCAGCGTCGAAGTCGAATTGGTCAACGCCGAAAGCCGAGGCGTCCATTCGCGTGCCATCGTCGCTCAGTGGCGCGACGCGGTTGGCATGATCGTCGGAACGGAGGAATTAACGCTGGGTACACGATCGTTTGGTCCGGGAGGTTCCCCGATCGAATTCAAAGTGTTGGGGCCTGCTGACAAAATCGACGAGCTTGAGGCGGCCGTCGAAGATTGCAAAACCAAGTTGTCGGAGTATCCCGGCGTATACGACATCAAAGACGACTCCGTGCCTGGCAAATGGGAATACCGCTTTCGAATCAAACCGGAAGCCTTCGCGATGGGAGTCAGAACCGCGGATTTGGCCGAAACCGTTCGTGCGGCGTACTATGGCGAAGAAGTGATGCGGGTCCAGCGAGGACGTCATGAAATCAAAATCATGGTTACATATCCGCGAGAGGATCGTCGCGTTTTGACAAACTTCGATGAGATCCGTGTGCGTCTAGGCGATGGCATCGAACGCCCAATTACCGAGCTTGCGGAGATCGACGTCGTGCGAGCTTATTCGGAAATTAATCGAATCGACCAAGCTCGGTCGATCACCGTTTCCAGCAACCTCGACGAAGAGAAAGGTAACGCAGAGGAGATCGTCAGTGACCTGAAAGCTGGCTTCCTTACCGAACTACAACAACGCTTTCCCGATCTGCGTGTTCGGTGGGAGGGACAGCAGGAACAACGTGCCGAATCCTTCGGAAGTTTATTTCGCGGGTTCTTTGCTGCGTTGCTGGCGATGTATGTACTGTTGGCAATTGAATTCAAGTCAGTGGTGCAGCCGGCCTTGGTGATGTTGATCATCCCCTTCGGTGCGCTCGGTGCGGTAGCAGGGCATGTGATCATGGATCTGCCGTTGACGCTGTTCAGTTTCTATGGGGTGATCGCACTAACGGGCATCGTCGTTAATGATTCGATCGTGTTGATTGACTTCATCAATTCGCGAGTTCGTTCGGGGATGTCAATTGAGCAAGCGCTTGCCGAATCGGGCGTGCGGCGGTTTCGCCCTGTCTTGCTAACAACGATCACTACGATAGGTGGGCTGATACCAATCCTGCTGGAAACCTCCATCCAGGCTCAGATCCTGATTCCGATGGCGACAAGCATCGCGTTTGGTGAATTGTTTGCCACGATCGTTGTTCTCTATCTCGTACCGGTGACATATTCGCTGTACTGGAGTGCTGGTGGTCGATATGCGGTCCACGAAGAAGCAGCGGCGGTCTGATCGGAATTTTGACTGGCCGATTAGTTACAATCTTGTCACCCATTGAACCGGTCGAGCGCTGATCTCGACCCGGCTTTCACTGCGTTTTCATGGACCCTACCCGACGTCGAATCGAAAGCGATCGAATCTCTGCGTCGATGAAGTCTGCCCACCATTAAGTCCAACGATTGAGAGAATTCAGTTGAGTTTAATAACACTCCGAGTCACCTCATTCTCACTCTGTTTTGTCGTCCTTTGTTCACAAGGTGTATTCGCAGCGCCAAGTCCACTTGAGAGCGAGGGCAATCGTTCAGCTCGAACGATCAACCAGCGAATCGTACCTCGATGGATTGACGAGACCCATTTCACATTTTTGGAAGAACTACCTTCGGGCGAACGAGTTGAGCGACAGGTCGATTGCCAAACCGGTGAAATCACTGCGGTAGACAATCAGTCCGCTGGGCCCCGACAAACCTTGTCCGGCGGACCGCTTCCGACATCGGAAACATCGGCGACCGATACGGAACTTACATTTGTTAACGAAAGCGATGAAAAGGTAGAGCTGTTCTGGTTGGACATGCGTGGCGTTCCGACCGGCTACGGGACTTTAGAACCCGGTGAATCTAAGTCACAGCACACCTTCAGCGGACACGCTTGGATGGTACGGTCTGCCGGACGTGGTGAAGGCCGTCGTTTCTATGGCAGTTTGATTGCGGCGTCACGACCACTGGTCGCGAAGATTAAGCAGACGTTTGAGGTACCCGAAAACCTGAACCGTCGCCCTCGTCGATTCGGGAATCGCTTTGGTGATGCGGCCAGCCATTCGAAAGATGAATCGAAACGTTTTGCGATCGAGACGACTGAGCAAGAGCAAGGCGGGACAACATCGGTTTTGAAAGTTTGGTCAGTCGATGAAGGTCGGGATTCGGCAAAGGATTTGACTCGGGTTGATGGATCGGAATTGGTCAACTTCGCTTGGTCACCCGACAGCCGCTTTCTAGCCGGTTGGCAGTTGATTCGGCACCAACCAGAGAAAGTGACGATGGTCGAATC
Source organism: Stieleria sp. JC731 (assembly GCF_020966635.1). Classification (NCBI taxonomy): domain Bacteria; kingdom Pseudomonadati; phylum Planctomycetota; class Planctomycetia; order Pirellulales; family Pirellulaceae; genus Stieleria; species Stieleria sp. JC731. Next base: position 1,533,840 of record NZ_JAJKFQ010000005.1, read on the forward strand.
ATCGCCAAGAGGCGGTGGTCGTGCGGTTGTGCACGAGCATTCCTATCGTCTCCCCGGCGATCCGTATGACGAATTTCTTCTTCATGTGTTTAACGTAGAAGATGGAACACAGGTGGCTTGCGAGGTTCCGACTGTCGACTTCGGACGACCCCAAATCCGTTGGCTTGGTGATAACCAGATCGTCTTTGAAAAAGTAGATCGCGGTCATCAACGGTTTCGTGTCTTTGTGGTTGATCCCGCAGCGGCAAGTGTACGAACCGCAGTTGATGAGTCGACAGATACGTTCATTTGGACCATGCATGGACCAAACGTGCCGCTAGTAACCTACCTGAATAAGACTGACGAATTTGTCTATTCCAGCGAAGCGAGTGGCTATCGGCATCTGTATCTAGTTGATTTGAATGATGCCGAAAACAGTTTCGCCGTGACGGCGGAACGGACCGAGCAAGAGCTTGATCAGATTAAGAACTTGGCGATCACCAACGGCGATTGGCTTGTCCGTAAGATCGCTGAAGTCGACGAAGAGGCACGCACAATCGATTTGGTTGTCGGGTCATTCTATGAAGACCAAGATCCTTATTTGCAACACCTTGTTCGCGCTTCCTTGGACGGTGACATGCTGGTCGCGTTGACAGAGGCCCATGGCGATCACACGTACGAGTTTTCGCCCAACGGTGACTACCTGATCGTTTCAAGCAGTCGCGTTGATAGTCCACCGCTGCATCAGTTGCGCCGTGTGTCGGATGGAAAGCTGATTTGCGATCTGGTTCAGGCCCAACGGATCGATGAAACATCCGACTGGAGCCTTCCGCAACGGTTTAGCGCGAAAGGTCGTGACGGCGAGACCGATATTTGGGGCAACGTGTATTTTCCGGCCGATTTCGATCCCTCGAAAAAGAACTACTATCCGATCATCGAAGCGATCTACGCTGGTCCGCATGACTCACACGTTCCCACACGATACCTACACTCGTCCCGGCACCAGGATCTAACTTCGCTGGGGTTTGTCGTGGTGCAAATTGACGGGATGGGTACGGCGAACCGGTCGAAAGCATTTCACGACGTCTGCTGGCACAATCTAAAAGACGCGGGGTTCCCAGATCGGATCGCTTGGATCAAAGCAGCCGCCGACAGGTTCCCGGCGATGGATACAAGTCGAGTCGGCATTTTCGGAACTTCAGCGGGCGGGCAAAACGCGTGTGGTGCTGTACTTTTCCACAACGACTTTTACAAGTCCGCGTACGCTTCCTGTGGTTGCCATGACAATCGAATGGACAAATCCAGTTGGAATGAGCAATGGATGGGCTATCCGGTTGAACAGCACTATTCGGAATCGAGTAACATTGATAACGCTCACCGGTTGGACGCGAATCTGTTCCTTGTGGTGGGTGAACTCGACACCAACGTGCCGCCCGAGTCGACTTATCGCTTGGTTGACGCATTGATTAAGGCTGACAAAGACTTCGAATTCCTGATGGTCCCATCGATGGGACACAGTGATGGGGGGCGGTACGGTAAACGTCGGATGCGAGATTTCTTCGTTCGGACATTGCAACCCTCGACGGAATAGAAATGAAGTACTGGCACGTTTTGCTTGCGGCGTTATCGTTTTTGGCAGTTGGCGACTTTTGGTTTGCACCGCCGGCAAACGGTCAGACACGCGAGCAATCCGTTGAAACCCGGTCATCAAATTCCGAAGAACCAAGCGACCGGCTCGTCGGCGCGGCGCTCGATTCGGCAAAGCGTGCCACAAGTTTCTTAACTGATCACGTCAGCACTCACGGTGGATACCTTTGGCGATACTCCGCTGACCTGCAATTGAAGGAAGGCGAGGGGATTGTCAAAGGCAATACCGTTTGGGTGCAGCCGCCCGGGACACCTTCGGTCGGGCTTGCGTTGACGCATCTTTATCAAGCGACCGGCGATCTGCAATTTCGTGATGCCGCATTGGCGGCAGCCGAAGCGTTGCGTCTGGGGCAGATGCACAGCGGCGGATGGCAGGCGTCGATCGAGTTCGATCCAGATCAACGAAAGAAGTGGGCATATCGCGTTGAACCTCCGCATCGGAAGCGAAAAGATCAATCAAGCTTGGATGACAACAAGACTCAGTCGGCGCTCTTGTTCCTGATCACTCTGGATGAAGCACTAGACTTCAAGAATAAGGGTGTGCATGACACGGCGGTCTATGGGCTGAAAGGGCTTTTGGAAAATGGCCAGTTCAAAAACGGAGGTTTTCCGCAGGTTTGGACGGATCAGAAAACTTCCGATCACACCGCAGCCGCAGTTCCAGCGAGCTATCCGAGTGAATGGTCGCGACAGTACACGGGCCATCACGAGTATTGGTATCGCTATACGCTGAATGATCATCTGGCTGCCGACATGATGGACGTGTTGTTCGAAGCCGAACGCGTTTACAAGGATCAGCGATTTCGTGATGCGGCACTGCGTTTGGCTGATTCATTGTTGAATGCACAAATGCCTGAACCTCAGCCAGCATGGGCCCAGCAATACAATGCGTCGATGGAGCCCATCTGGGCAAGAAAGTTCGAACCGCCAGCGATTACAACCAGCGAATCATTTGGTGTGATCGAGACGTTGATCGATGTGTATCAACACACCGGCGAAAAGAAATACTTGGAACCGATCCCTAGGGCGCTAGAATATCTAAAGACCTGCGAACTCGATGATGGCCGCGTCGCACGGTTCTATGAGCTGAAAACAAATCGTCCTCTTTATTTTGATCTGCAATACCAGCTGACCTACAGCGACAGCAATATGCCAACGCACTATGGGTTTCAGCTTTCAAGCAAAGTTGACCAGTTGCAACGCCGTTATGAGAAAGTGTTGCGAACCGGTCCCAGTCAGGTCTCTCGCTCACGTAAAGTCGACGAGCGTGAACTGCGTCGGGTCATCGATAGTCAATCCGACAACGGCATTTGGCTTAATCAGTCAGGCATGCGTTATCACAAAAATCGAGATCCTGCGATCGACATGGCTCCTGTCGTCGCGAACCTCGAGAAGATCGCGTCGTACCTACAGCAAACAAAACAAGACTAAAGTTTATCGATGTCGATTCCGGCGAAAGTGCCGACTCGTTTGAAATCTTCGAGGACTTCGGTTGCAGTCGAAAAGCGGTTGTTTGGATCGCGATCGATCAGCCGCATCACGAGGTCGCTCAGCCGTTCATCCATTCCGATCTGTGATTTGAATGGCGCTGGCGGCGTTTCGGAATTTACCGACTGAATCCACTCACCGATCGAATTGGCCGCATAGGGTGGGTGTCCGGTCAGCAGTGCATACATCGTCGCGCCTAGACCATAGAAGTCACTTCGGACATCCAGTTCAGTCGCATTGAGAACTCGTTCGGGGGCCAAGTAGCCTAGCTCGCCCAGAATGTCCCCGGGCTTGGTCAGTTGCGATGCATCGGTTGACTCTAGAGCTTTCGCGAATACCAGGTCGTTCAGCATATAAACATCGTCTTTGTCGCGGCGCAAAATGTTTGCCGGCGTGATGTTGCGGTGAACGATCCCGTGTTCAGATGCCGCAACGAGAGCTCGCGCGATGTGTAAGCCGCATCTGAATGCCCGTCGCCAATCGAGTGTGCCGCCGATTCCGATACTTTCAATCAACTTTGTTGCGCTCGTCCCTTCGACCCACTGCAGGGCGGCCCAACAATATCGTCCTTTCTTTCCGGCATTGATCAATTTGACAATGTGGGCATTTTCGATCGGCAAGACCGTTTTCATCGCTCGAATAAAGCGTTCTCGCTGTTCATCGGTCGCTGTCATTTGAGGCAATAAAACTTTTACCGCAACGGTTTTGTCGCGTTTGACATCGTGCCCTTTGAAGATCGCACTGTTGCGTCCAATCGTGATTAATTCATCGAGCCGATAGTTGTGAAGTGTTTGTCCAACAAGTTCCGTGACATTACCAATCATGACAGGCTCGTCGTTTGGAATCGCATCCGGACTGACCGTGAAGCGGACGGTCGGTTCGTCGGTCTGCGTCCCGCTTTCGATTCGCAAAATGGATTCACCGATTTTCATGATCGATCCGGATTTCAAGCGACGTGGGTTCGCAATGGCCTCGCCATCGACGATTGTTCCTCCAGCACCGCCTCGATCAATCACCACGGGAGTCGAATCGTCGACACGGATTTCGCAGTGGATTCGGCTGACCTTGGGGTCGCGAATCTTGGTGTCACTATCGCTTCCTCGACCGACCAATAGCGTTGTCGTGTCACTGAGCGCAAATTCACGTCCTTGGTCAGGTCCTTCGCTGACAACCAATTTCCAATTCTGACTCATCAAGATGCCTCGTTGCTGGTTGTTGTTGTATTGGATTCATTCTGTTCGATTGGAACTGTCGGCCGATCTAAAAGCCCGTAGACCTTCTGTTCAAAATCCGTCAGCTCTCTTGTGATCTGCTTTCGAGCCTGCTCGACAAGCAATTCTTCGTTCGCGATGGCACTGTTCGCTGTTGCCGAATCTTTTGCTGCGAGCTGCATTAAAAAGTTGGTCAGTCGCTCGGGAAACGCCAAGCGATGTTCGATCGCCAGCTCGGCGGCGTGAACTGACAGATGAAGCGACAATTGTCGATCTTCATCAACAAATTCGATTGCAGCATCGGTTAAACGTTCAACATCGAATTGATGACGCGACGAGTCCGAATCGAAGCGAGTCGATGTGAATCGCCGTGCGCCATTTCGTTCGACTTCCAGAAGGTTCTGTAGCCGAGCGATTTTTGCCTGTGACTGGGCAAGTGCAATACCGAGCAGCAGCAGCAGGAAGACCAGCAGGAAAGCCATACTTCCCGAAACGCTGGCAAGTAGCACGTGGCGACGAATCCAATGCGTCAAGCGTTTTCCAAGACCGGGAGGTTTCGCGAGGATGGGTTCGTCATCAAGGAAGCGGCTCAATTCCTCGGCAAGTTGGGTCGCCGATTGGTACCGGTCCTTGGGGGCTTTCGCCAAGCATTTTAGGGTGATGGTTTCTAAATCTTGTGGGATCCCCGAGAAGAACTGACTCGGCGGCACAGGGTCTTTCGTCATCACCTGCGTGATTACATCGATCGGCGATGGGGCAAGAAAGGGTGGTCGATCGGTCAACATTGCGTACAAGACGGCGCCGATCGAATAGATATCGGATGTCGGTCCGATCATCGCATCCGGAGTGCCAGCTTGCTCGGGAGGCATGTAGTGAGGCGTGCCGATCAATTCACCATGAGTTGTCAATTGACTTTGACCGGCCATCAATTTGCAAACACCGAAATCGGTCAGTCGGGGATTTCCATCGCGGTCGATCAAAATGTTTGCGGGCTTGATGTCCCGATGGATGATCTGTTGATCGTGTGCATGCCCGACTGCTAACGCGACGGCTTTGGCCAGTTCAGCGGCACGTTTCGGGGCGAAGGGGCCTTCGGATAAAACCGAGGCTAAGCTTTTCCCGTCGACGTAACCCATTGAAAAATACGGACAACCTTCGAAGGAGCCGACTTCGTAGACCGGGACGATGCCGGGATGGTCCAGTGCGCCGGCAGCTTTGGCCTCATTTTCAAATCGTCCTAACTCCGCTGCACTTGCCGTGCTGCTTTCAAGGATCATCTTTAACGCGACGAACCGATTGAGCTGTTGCTGCTTGGCAAGGTAGACGACTCCCATCCCACCGCGGGCGATTTCACGAACGATTTCGTAGTCATCAATCACTTGACCGGAAATCGGTGTCGGATGTGAATGTGTCCCCTGACCGCGAGCCGGAGTTGGCGTGGGGCTATCGAGATCACAGGCTGGCGAACCGATGTCTGTCGGTGCGTCGAGACCCTGTGCGGTTGGCGCGTCCAGGCAGTCGTCTGTTTGCGGATCTTCCACAGTACCAAACGAGGGTGAGAAGCGAAGTTTCGGCCCGGACGTCCCATCAAAGGAGACTGATCAGAGGGCACTAAGATTCGTAACGGCAACATTGGCAGTCACATTCAGCCAATGCGGCAGTTTATCAAACTTCTGATGCGAAGGTACAACGGCGGACAGTGCCGGACCACTTGGCTTCACCAAAGATTCATTCGGCGGATAACTTTATGCGGTTCCGAAGGACGGTACCCACTGGGCAAAAAGAGCCGCGTTGATCCCTGCTGGGACATGGACGGCGGTGACGCCAAGCGACGAGACGTCAAGAATGTTTCGCATTTCGTCATCAAAGAACAGCATGTCGTCGTATCCAATACCGCTGCTGTGCCGCAGTGCGTCGAAATGGCGAAACTTTGAAGACGGATAGATCTCTGCGTAGGCGAATCGATGTTCGATTTCTAACATTCCGATCAGCTCGCGAGCCCATCGTGGTTGTTCGGTTCGCGATGCCAGTGCCATTGGAATCGCGGAAGCATCGCAAAAGTCCAAGATCGCGGCGACGTCTCTGTAAAGTTCAACGCGGCGACCATGTTTATCAACTGGTAGCTGTTCGGAATACCTGAAGGGGGGTGTCAGGCAATCACACCACGTGCCACCACAGTCCCAAAGAGTGAAGTCCAAATCGAAAACGATCAGTTTCGGTAATGGGGGGGAATGGGAGGTTGAATTCTTTGGGGTGGTCATCGAAGCAGGGCAGGGGGCTTGGTTTGCGCAATCGATGGTTCGTCGACTACACCGGAGGATCGCCGGCTGTCGACGCCGAGCGAATCTGGTTTTTGATACGCTCGCGTGCGGCAACGCTTAGCTCTTGATCCTCGCGATTTTCACCATGATGGTCAACGCCGTCGTTATTGTGGTGGCGACTTGCGGAAACGACGACCTTTAGATCCCGATCGAGCTGGCAACAGTTTCCGCAGGACAGCTTGTGGCCTCGCAATGCCGCCCGTTCATGAGGCTGTAGTTCGCGCTCGTAAGAGTCCGACATCAACTGTGAAGCTTGACCACAACGCAGCGTTAAAATCAGTTTCAGTTTTTGAAAAAGTGTTCGCACGTGACTATTGATCGCGATCAGAAAACCAACGCAGATTCAGGCATTCACGCAATGCCAGGCGACACCGATTGAGTCGCATCGAAAGGTTCGTCGCACCGATGCCCAGAAGTTCACGGATTTCTTTGGGAGAATGTTGGTTTATTTCACGCAGGATGAAAACCTCTGCCAATTTGTTTGGCAAGCGATCAACGCAGCCGTGAAAGGTTTCCCAAAACTCGTCGTTTTCAAAAATGGTTTCCGGAGTCTGCTTCGAGGAACGCGCCGATGCGATTTCGTCTTCAGCAATCGTGGCGGGATCTGTGTTCGGGCTTCGTTGCAACTTTCGAAAGTGATCGGCGAGTTTGTGCTTCAGAATCGCGAACAGCCATGTCGACAACGTCGATTCGTTTCGAAAGCTCTTGCCGCTTGCCAGCGCCGCTAGAAAAGTCTCTTGCAGCAGTTCTTCCGCGCTTGCATCGCAACCTGTCTTTCTGAAGGCATAGCGGTACAGTGAGTCACCGAATTGATCGACTGCAAATTCAAGCGTTTCAACGATCGATTCGAGCTCGACCGACGGTGATGAATGTCGGGATACCGACGAGTCTTCTTCGCCAATCGAATGGTTTGCGAGATTCATGGGCCGTCGAAAAAAAGAAAAGAATTGACGGATTGGATGTGAATTAGAGATCCAGACCGCGACCAATGTTTCAAACCAAAACAATTGGTCCAAAGGGATTTGGCGCTGACCGGACAATCGTTCAATAGAGATTGGTCGACCTTGGCCGCCAACAACTCTACTCAAGCTTCCTCCGATTCGATTCGCGGGTGTTTATAAGATGAAACGCAGCCAGTGGAAGAACCGAAGTGCAAAATGGTTCAAACGACAGCCTTTCGCCCCAAGTCTTCTACCGGGTAAGCGGGCCAAAGGGAAACGATCTTGTAAGCATCCACTGACGATCGAAGCGATGGAACGCCGCGAAATGCTAGCCGCGGAAACATTGCGAATCACAATCGAAAACCTTTCTGATGCGGGCGGAATTTCAGAGACGCCCTTTTGGGTTGCCGCACACGATGGTGGTTTTCAGGTCGCGGAAATTGGCCAACCTGCCAGCAACTTCGGTGGTTTGGAAACGATTGCTGAAGAAGGAAACCCCGCAGCTTTGGCCAGCCGATTTGCTGGCGAAACGACAGGAGTTGATACGGTGATTACCGCACCGGACGGGTTCGCTGGGGCTCCGGTATTCGAGCCGAACGAAGTTGCTTCGGGAACGCTGATGGTGTCGGATCCGATGACGCAGCGTTATTTCAGCTATGCATCAATGGTGATTCCATCCAACGATGCTTTCATTGCAAACCTGGATCCCGACTCGATCGAACTGTTTGATTTGGCCGGCAACTTTACTGGGGCTCGATCAATCGTTGTCTATGGCCGTGATATTCTCGACGCGGGTACTGAGGTAAACGATCCTTTGGGCGGGGCCGCGTTTTCGACTGGTGGAGGAAGCGGAGTTGATGAAAATAGCGTCGTGATGACGCATGTGGGGTTGGACGATTTTGTAGGGACCGGACTGCCCACGGGAGACGATCTCGGCAAAGCTTTCAGTGCCAACACGCCCATCGCAAGAATCACGATTGCCCTGGATTCTGATCCCCAAGGGGCCTTCGATCAACACGGGCCCATGGTTGCTTTTGATGCATCGACGTTGGAAGCCCGATCGAGTTTTCATGAAGTGCGGGTTACCTACAGCGATCCATCGGGCGTCGATCTAACGAGTCTCTCAGTCGACGATATCCGAGTCGTCGGGCCGTCGTTGGCCTCTTTGGATGTGGTGTCTGTTGAGGTTGATGCGTTGCCTGGAACCACTCCTCACGAAGTCACCGCAACGTATCGAATCGCCTCGCCGGGATCGAGCTTTGAATCGATTGACAACGGAATCTATAGCGTTGTCTTACAAGCAAACGCGGTCAACGATCCGCTTGGCCACGATGCCGATGCGAGGTTGCTGGGACATTTCGAAGTCGACATACCGATGAGTATCAATATCGCGTTCGAGAACTTGAGCGACACCTTTGGGCTGGCAAATACGCCGATTTGGTTCGCCGCACACGAAGGCAACTTTCGCATCGGGCTTGCCAGCACGAGTGCTTCAGGGTTCGCAGGTCTGGAGACACTCGCGGAGACGGGCGCTGTTTCTGAACTGGACATTCGCTTTACGAGCGAATCGAACGGGGTGTCAAATGTGCTATTGGCGCCCGATGGTTTTCCGGGAGCACCGGTTTTTGAACCAGGGGAGATTTCGACGGCAGCATTGGAGATCAGCAACCCACTTGCGCAGCGGTACTTCAGCTTCGCCAGCATGATCATTCCTTCCAATGATGCATTTGTCGCAAACTTGGATCCAAGGATGATCGAATTGTTTGATGCGTTTGGAAATTTCAAGGGAACCCAAACGATCACAATCTACGGAAACAATATTTGGGATGCCGGAACGGAAGTCAACGATCCCAATAGCGGTGCCGCCTTTAGCACACTTGGAGGTAGCGGGCTCGACGAGCATGGTGTCATTCATCGCCACACAGGATTGGACGAATTTGTCGGAACAGGACTTCCAACGGGTGATGATCTTGGTGCCGCTTTTGACGCATTGACTCCGATCGGTCGATTCACGATTTCCATGGAAGGACAATCGACAATTCCGATTGATTTTGATGGACCTGCCGCAGCACTGCACGTTGAAGATTTACAAACATCTGGTGAAAGCGTTCACGAAGTACAGGTCGTTTACAACGATCCGTCGGGGATCGATGTGGATAGCATCGATATCCACGATTTGGAAATCCTTGGGACTGTTGCGGGCGACTTAGAAGTTGTCGGCGTCACAACGGATGCGATCGAGGGTGATACCAACCACTCCGTCGTCGCAACCTACGAAATCAGGACCACTCACGGCGGTCCGATCTCTGCTCATGACAACGGGCTGTACTTCATCAGCCTTCGTGGCAATCAAGTTAACGACGCGTTTGGCAATGCTTCCCAAACCCAAGCACTCGGTTCCTTCGAAGTCTATCTGCCGGTCGCACTAGAGATCTCGGTGGAGAATCTGCAGCCGAGTGGCGGACTGCTTCAAACGCCGTTTTGGATAGGTGTCCATGATGGTAGTTTTCAAATTGCCGCCGCAGGGCAAGACGCGGCTTCGTTCCCAGGTTTAGAAACGATCGCCGAGGAAGGCGACCCTTCTGAATTGGCAATGCGGTTCGCTTCTGAATCCAATGGTGCGAGTACCGTGGTGACCGCGCCGTCAGGTTTCCCTGGGGCTCCAGTGTTTGAACCCGGTGAATCGGATCATGCGAGCTTGTCGGTGTTTAATACCAACGAAAATCGATTCCTCAGTTTCGCAAGCATGATCATCCCTTCGAACGACGCGTTCGTCGCGAATCTGAATCCTCGGTCGATCGAACTTTTTGACCAGCAAGGCTTTTTTCTGGGACAAAAGACGATCACGATCTACGGCCGCGATATCTGGGATGCCGGAACCGAAGAGAACGATCCGGATTCTGGCGCCGCGTTCACCACAGCTGGTGGTACCGGGATGGAAGAGTCCGGTGTGATCCATCGCCATCGTGGACTAAGTGATTTTATCGGTGCAGAACTGCCAAGCCAGACTGATTTGGATTCCAGTTTTGCTCCGGCGACGCCGATCGCGCGGATCACCATCGGGCTCGCCGGTTCCACCCAGTTGCCGATCGACCTTTCAGGACCAACGGCCGAGGTACACGCAAACGATGTCACCGTCGCTGGAACACAACTTCATCATGTCGAAGTGACTTATCGCGATCCCTCGGGGATCGATCTGTCGTCGATTGATGAAGACGACATTCGTATCCTTGGCCCGCTCAATCAGACGCTCGAAGTTCACGGATTCGAAATCGATCCCGCGGCACAGTCCGGCGATACAACAGTCACTGTCAGCTATGCCGTTGCTCCGGCGTCCGATCCGTTTACAGCCAGAGACAATGGCACGTATTTCGTTACTGCGGTATCGGACGAAGTCGTCGATACCTTGGGCCAGGGAGTGATGGGATATCCCATCGGTGAATTTGATGTGCAAGTCGGTGTGCGGTTGCAGGTCACTGTCGAGTCGCTGACCGCAAGTGATGGACTTTATCTGACACCATTTTGGGTTGGTCTACACGATGGAGGTTTCGAAGTCGCGCGCGGTGGGTTGAACGCGGCAGACTTCCCAGGTCTGGAATCAATCGCCGAAGAAGGCGATCCTGGCGAGCTGGCGGTACGTTTCGCAAACGAAACCGATGGTAGCGGAAGCGTGGTGTTTGCACCGGGAGGATTCGCGGGAGCACCGGTGTTCGATCCCGGTGAAAGTGTCAGCCAAATCGTGGAAGTACATCAATCATTTGCAAACCGTTATTTCAGTTTCGCAAGTATGGTGATTCCGTCGAACGATGCATTTGTCGGGAATCGTAATTCACGGCAGTACGAGTTGTTCGATGCTCAAGGGAATTTTCGCGGTGCAAAGCAAATTACGATCCATGGCCGAGATATTTTGGATGCTGGAACGGAAGCTAACGATCCCAGCGGTGGTGCGGCATTCTCCACTGGCGGTGGCATAGGGCTGGAAACGAACGATCCGATTCAAAGGCATTCCGGGCTCGATGACTTTATCGGAACAGGCCTACCGACCGGAGAGTTGTTAGGTCACGCATTTTCATCAACGACACCGATCGCAAGAATCACCATCTCGTTGTTCGATCCTCAGGCCGATGTCTGTTCCGGCGTTTTGGCTGCGTGCTCCGTGCGAAGCGTATCACTTCAAAACGCGACGCTAACCGCAGATGTCAATCGCGATGGGGCCGTGTCTCCGCTCGACGCATTGCTCGTGATCAACTTCCTCGCCCGTTTCGGAACCACCGAAACAATCGCCGATGAAGCTCAAGCGACGGGGCTGGCGTTGGATGTCGAAGGTGACGAACTGGTCAGCATCATCGATGCATTGGTCGTGATCAACGAAATCGGACGCCGCCTCGCGGTATCCGATGGCGAGGGCGAAAGTATTGAGGCATTCGATATCGCTGTCACGGAGCTTTCTTCGAACGATATCGTTCTCGGTTCTGAGCGTGACGACGTCTTTGTCGAAAGCGATGAGCTATCGATGTTGTTTTAGCAAACCAACAAGAGGACACGTTCCCAAGTCGCATTGTTAGCCTGTTGATTTGCGATTGTCGCCCTTCACTCTTTGAAGGCGAGCGTTCGTTTCCGCTGGTGTTGTGTCGTCCGAGACTACTATCAGGGATACCAAACCTGAACATCAACAGTTTGTTTGGGGATGCTGCGTGGTGTGACCCCACCTTCGTTGACCCGCAGATCCCCATCGAGGTACCCACGTCAAAGTACAGCGAAAACCGTTTCATCGGAACATTCCGCACGGTTTGCGCCATCAGAGAAGTCGCTGATGGGGTTGCCGTTTTCGTTGTCAAATGACTTTGGTGAGGGGCTGCCCTCGGCCGTTACGAAGGTTGTCGCGGCGATCAATCATGGTGCAAGTCATGTGCGATTGATCGTGTTCGATTTTGTTTTTCTGATGATTGATCAACCCGCTAAATGAAGCGGGGCGTCTTCGTAAATGCTGGGCGCATTCAATCACTGCACAAAGGCCAACACGGTTTCTTGTAGCAGACCTTTTCGACTGGCGTCAAAAATTGATGCCTCAACAACTTCGTTTCTGAGGGTGTTTTGAATAATTCAAGCGATGACCGCGGAACTCGTTCCAACAAGCGACCGTTTGCTTTCCCGGGCGAATCGACCAACGAGTCGACGCCTCGCTGCCACTCTGCGATGAAGTTAACGCAACAGGTCGTCCGACAAGCGGCGGCGATCTCTGGGATCGATGGTAATGTCGATTTGACGTTTGAACTGCAGTTGCGAAACATTGGGACCGATACGCTCGAACAAATTAGCCTTTCACAGGATTTCGATGCGTCGATCGGCAATGCGTTCGTCGGCATTGTGTCGCGTCCGACTAAGATCCCAAGTGAAGAATTGCACGTCGTCGAGATGAATCCGCTATACGACGGCACCTTCCATTCGCCATTGATCGTCAATGCCAGTAAAGCCCCGTCAGAGCTTGCTCCGGGGGAAACACTAACGTTGCAGTTGACGATCGAAGTGGATCCGATCGCGTTTGGGAAAATCACTGTTGGTGGAAAGTTTGTCGCCAACGCGGAAGCAAAAGCAGTCGGGCGAATGACTCGCGAAAAATGTTCGGAGCGATGTCTGTGCATGATCGGGCCGGCCGGAAAGTCTGGCAGCTCCGATAGCGACGACACCAATACCGATACATTTTATGAACGTCTCAGTGAAAGCAGCCAACGTCGTTATCCAAATCGGCTATTACCGGAAGGCAATTCGTTCGACAAAGGAACGATATTTAATCGAGCACTAAGACCTACGAAGCCTGCCGAACCCCGACCAGTCTCCGAGGGCAAGTCAACGCATCGCTATAGCCATGATGTGTTCGCGATCGATGAAGAGCTGTTTAGCGCGTTCGAACAGTCGTTGGCAAATTTTCTGGGCAGTGATGATCTGGACCAACATTCATCGCAGTCGAAAGCCGATCCAGACGACCCATACGCGTCCTACGAAGCATCGATTCAAGAGATTGCCGAACGCCTGCAGGACGGTCTCGTGTTTCAGGCGGTGCGACGCCCAATTAGCCTGTCGGGACGAAGAGTGACACGCTTCGAACAATCGGATCGTGCCCCCAATGCCGATCCAGAGTTCGTCGATTCCGAAGAAGTCACGGTTCGACTGCAGGTCGTTGGCACGATGGGTGAGAAGCAGTCGAGCGATACGTTGCGGATGGATCTCGAAGTCGAAATTCATAATTCGAGTCACCACGATTTAGTGGACTTGCGACTGACCAGTGATCCCAAGTCTGTGTTGGAAGCAGCTTTTCTGAAGACAGCCGGGTGGCCGATTGTGGCATATTCGACAGCCACGCAAACACCGCAGGTCAATTTGCAGTTCAATGGTATGCCGCATCCCGAAGGTGATGAGGTGCTGATCGATGGCTGGGGAGGATGGCTGAAGCCTGGTGAGGCGTTTGCGCTTCAGTATGCTATTTCGGTGCAACTGCCCGAGCTGAACAAATTGCGAGGCCGCAAGGCATAGCAGACTGTTGATCATATTGTCTCCTTCCACTCCGTGGGAGGAACGCTCTTCGGCTCTAGTTCCTCAAAGCACGAAGGCGGCTCTTTGGAAGATCAAAGCTGAAGATCAACCAGTCGCAATCACGCAGTCGTCTCAGTCATTTACGTAGACTGATCGATAGAAACTAGAACAATAAAAAAGGTGGCCGAAGCGATTCGGCCACCTTCATGTTCGTTTGAAACGGATCCAAGGGTACGTTTGGGATCAGCCAATCGCACCGGTTTAGCAATCAGTCAACGCGTTTCAACACGTATCGGTGCGCAACCGGCTGAGCGGCTTCATAGATTGCGTGCAGCTCTTCGCTCGCTTGTTTTTCGATCGCGACCAACTCTTCTTCGAACGTTTTCATCCGTTCTTCGCCTGCAGTGATACGTTTTTGATAGTTCTCTTTTGCCGCGTCATCGGTCGCTTCTTCCAAAGCGTGTTTGTCGCGCTGAAGATTTCGGTACGCGACCCAGTGATCACGCAGACGCCGGATGGTTGTCTCGTTCCGCTTCGCGTTCATCTCCATCACTTTGGTCGCTTGAAGGGATTGTGGTGTATTGGGGAAGCGTTGCAATTCAACGTGCGAAGCCAATTGTGTATTGCTGAATTCGCCGATTGCGGTTCCGTCGATGGCCAACGCGTATTTCCCGGGTGCCAATCCGTGAACCTGAAAAGATTCTTTGCTAAATCGGTGATCCAGTCGCAGCATCTGGGCGGCTTTGTTGGTCGCTTCGGGAGTCACCCAAGGAAGCGAGTTAGCCAGGAAAGTAAACTCAATGGAATCGTCATCAGAACTCAGTTCGGTGATTTCGCCTCCGCGGCCACGTCCACGATAGCCTTTGGGCGATGGCGTCAACACAATCGTTGATACGGATCCTTGTTGGCCGAGGTTTTCGAGCCATGCATGAGCCATGATCAATTGTCCCGCAGGTCCGGGGTGAACCGAATCGGAGATGAAGGTGAATGTGATGTCTTCTTTGCGTGCTTCACGTGTTAGCTGGTTCAATGGGCTAAACATATCGATCGATTGCATCCCACGCTGATCCGCTTCGTCACGGAGCCACGTTCCGAAGTATGCCAGCACGGCGTTGTATTGGGCGATCATCGATGGATCTCGTGGTCGCTGTTTCAGACGGTTGCGAGCCGCTTCGGCATCGAACATCGTTGGTGTGATCGGCGACACGGTCGTCTTCGCCGCTTCAAGACGATCCAGCAGCGTCGTCATGTCCTGTTTGTAAGTGTCATAGACTTCTTGGTTGAACGGTTGGTAACGACCATCGTTCATTCCCAGCAAAATGGTCACCAACTCTGGTGATTGTTGTAGGACATCGCGATCAAGTCTTTGCAACGCGTCCCAAGCTCGGTCGCCGCCGATGCCAGCGTTGTGGAAATTCAGTTCGATGTTGGGGTATCGTGTGATGAAGAAGTCTTCGATGTATTGGGTGTACAGCCGCTGGTGAGTGATGCTGTCGCCCAAAAAGACGATCGTATCGCCCGTTGAAAGCTCAGCCTTTCCGACGTTGATTGTCGAATCGGATTGTGCGCGTAGCTGAGAAGCGGCAAGGGTAAACGTCGCGATCGCTGACAATACGAACGCAACAAGAGATCGACGAGTCTGTCTCATGGCGGGGGAATCAGGTGAGAAGGGAAGTTGAGAGAACGCCAATTTCGGCGTTGTGACGGAAGCTTCCCATTATGCCATCGGGCGAGGGCTGACGGCATCTACATCGCCCATCGCCTGATTATTTCGACGCATTTTTCGATCCGGTTGCTGGCCGATCACTGCCGAAATGCCGGATCAGCCGGCGCTGCGGTTTCACACCGAGACTCCCGGATCGCGATTCCTTAGCAGTTATCGGCGGCACGACTATCGCCGCAGACTTCCCGTTTCGCCTTCACCGGAACTTGGCCGGTAGCGTTTCATCCGCATCCTTAGATTTAGAAATTCCACCATCAGTGAAAATGCCATCGCGAAGTACACATAGCCTTTGCTGATCGGTGTCCCCGTGGCTTCACTGACCAACACGACACTGATCAAGATCAAGAACGAAAGTGCCAACATCTTGATCGTCGGATGGTCCTGGACAAAGTTGCTGATCTGATTGGCAAAGGCGATCATCACACCGACACTGATGACGACCGCTGCGACCATGATCGGAATCTGCTTTGCCATGCCCACCGCGGTGATCACGGAATCGAGCGAAAAGATGACGTCCATGAATGCGATTCGGAATAGAACGCCGCCGACAGTCACGGATGCCGCATTGGACTCGCCAATCGGATCGATACCGTCAGACGAACCGCCTTGATCGCCGGGCATGTTGCCGACTTCGGATTCGTCTTCGCCGCCTTCGATTTTATGGTGAATCTCGCGAACCGCTGTCCACATCAGGAACAGACCACCACCGAGCAGGATTAAATCTTTTCCACTGATCTCATTGGCTTCTTCGTGTTCGTGTAGATACTCCGCCAATGATTCGATCGTGACGAAATCTGTCAGTTCAAATAGCGGGCCAACCCACTGCATCAAGTAACCGATGAACAGCAATAGTAGGATTCGCATCCCCATTGCCAGCACCAATCCGAAGCGTCTCGCCGACGACCGTTTATCTTCGGGCAATCGTCCCGTGATGATGGCGATGAAGACAATGTTGTCGATCCCTAAGACGATCTCCATCAACGTCAGTGTGAAAAGCGCGAGCAAAGCATCGCCGGTGAGCAACGATCCAATATCCATCTATGTACTCGATTTGTTTTGCGAAGATGCGATGTGTTTCAAATGGTAAGCGAGCTTATCTTTATCGGCCTGACCAATGCCAAATCGGCCTGACCAACGCCAAATCGGCCCAACCAACGCCAAATCGGCCCAACCAACGCCAAATCGGCCCGACCAACGCCAATCCTGTCCCAGCGTTTGGGCGTCTAGCGACGCAGCCACGGTGACGCCAAGCCGACCAGTCCCAGCAGCAATAGTAGGCCCAAGGTGATGCGTCGAAGGCGTTCTTTTCCCAACCAATTTCCGAATCGAAGTCCCAGCCAAGTGACCAACAGCAGGGCAGGCAGGCTTAGGGTCGCCATCATCGCCGGCGCGTAGACACGTTCGCGGAACTTTAGCAACAGGATTGCAAGTGCGGGGCCAAGGCTGACCAAGTACATCGAAAAAAGGAAACCACGGATTTGACGCGTTGACCAGTCATGGGCTTGGACCCAAAACACCATCGCGGGACCACCCATGCCAATCAGTCCTTGCAAGAATCCTGACACCGGAAACGCGATCCAGCCCCAGAATGCGGCGATCGATGGTTTCGGGGTAGGGCGGTAGAGCATGATCGCGATGGTAGCGGCCAGCACCGCGCCGCCGACAAGCTGGCGAATTCGGTCGACCGACAATGTTTGCTCAATTACGACCAAGGCCGCGATCCCGATCGGATAGAAAGCGATTCGCGCGATTCCCGGCCAAAGAAGTTTGCGCGGTTGAATCGAGTCGCGTAGCGAATAGACACCCATCACGTTTTGTGGCACCGTTGCAACCAACAGGGCAACGCTCGCCTCGGGGATGCTATAACCCAACCAAAGCAAGATTGGGACGATCAGTAGTCCCGCGGCGAACCCTGCGGCGGACTGAACGAAAATCCCAATCGAAAGGACTGTCGCGATTCCGATCAGACTCGCCGGATCAAGCATCGGTTTCGATGAAGGGTAGGGCAGTGGACTCGATCAATTGCCTGAGTCCGGATTCGATTCTTCAGCCGAATCGGGAGCCGGTGCCGAATCGGTAACCGGTGCGGCATCGGAGCTGGCGGTCACCTTTGGTGCTTCGAACTCTTTCAACAGCCGATCGAGGATTCCATTTACAAAACGGGGGCTGTTCTTGTCACCGTAGCGTTTGATCAAGACCACCGCTTCGTTGACCGCCACTTTGCCTGGCGTTTCCGAGAACATGATTTCGTAAGCCGCCATCCGCATCACGTTTCGGTCGGTGATCGCCATCCGTGAAAGCGTCCAGCCTTTGGCGAGCCTGGCAAGATGTTTGTCGACGGCTTCACGATGTTTCAGCGTGCCCAAATAGATCGATTCGCCAAACGCCGTTAATGCCGTTCGTCCTTGCATCCGGGAACGAATAAATTCGCGAGCATCCTGTGGACTGCGCGGCTCGTTGACGTCGGCTTCGTAAAGCAACTGAAGAACAATTTCACGGGCACGACGACGACTGGACATTCAAACTGCATTTTGAGGGAAAGGAAGCGAACCGGCGTTCGAGGAATCGCACCACGATTGCCGCTGGTTGTCATCGAAACTGCCTTGCCGATTCGGGTGGGGCGACGGCACCTGCGCTGTCACCACAGGCGATTTGTTCATAGCGAGCCCGATCGGCTGGCGTCATTTGACAACCAAAGTCGGATTGTAGACTGACGAGCCTTCCGCGCCGACGAGGGCTTGCCAAGGAAGTTCGCTGCTGTCTGGCAACGACATTCACGCACCCCGCAAGCGAGTCGCCTGTCCGCACCCACGTTCGCACAACGCGGGATCCATCCAAAACCTCGCTGCGATCCTGTCCGCCAATCCGGCGGCATATGCCATACTCGGGAGCCATTTTTTCAGTCCCAGAGCTGCTAGAATGTTTGGCGATCTCTCGGCATCCATTGTCGTAGGATTGACTTCCCCCCAGTTTCTCCTTCCCCTTTAAAAGTCCTCAAGTGAACCTACGAAAACCCACCGTGAATCAATTCCTCTCGACGAAGCGAATGAAGGCCTGCCTCGCGCTGCTTGTCGCTCTAAGCAGCTCCGTTCCTTTGGCTGAGGTGACAGCCGAGGAGACTTATGTTGAAAATCCAACGAAGGAAGGCAACGGAAACCATGTGGTCGGTCCCGACTACAAGATCCAGCCGGAATTGACTGACCAAGGGAACCCGAAAGGCAAGTCGTTCGAATTCACGATGCCGCTCGCTGAAAGCAACATTTTTCGCGGTGACGACGAAACACTCAGCCGACGCAAACCGGTTCGGAAAGAGCGAAAGATCTTTGTCTACGTTCCGGCTGCCTACCAAGACGGAACCGAGGCACCGATCTTGGTCAGTTTCGACGGGCCAAGCCGATTGAACCTCGTTCGCAACGCACTGGACAACTTGACCATTTCGGATGATCCGCAGCGCCGTTTGCCGGCCTTCATCGCGATCGCCGTTGAAAATGGAGGAAACGATGGCAAAGGTAGCCAGCGAGGCTTGGAATATGACACGATGAGTGATCGACATGCTCGCTTTATCAACGACGAAGTTTTACCAGCGGTATTGAATCACCCTGAGATTCGCGCTGCCTATCCGAACATCGCGTTCACCAAGAATCCTTGGGGCAAAGCGGTGATGGGATGTAGCTCTGGCGGCGCGGCCGCGCTGACGATCGGCTGGTTTCGTCCTGACTTGTTCCGCCGTCTTATCACGTATTCGGGCACGTTTGTCGATCAGCAGGATGACGACGCACCCGAAGAGGCAAAGTATCCGCTGGGAGCATGGGAATATCACTCGGGTATGAAGCTGATCGAAAACAGCGAGAAGAAGCCGCTGCGGATCTTCACCCACGTAGCCGAAAACGATTTGCGAGCCAACGATCCGGAGGACACTTACCACAATTGGGTGATGGCCAACAATCGCACCGCGGACGCACTCAAAGCCAAAGGATACGACTATCGCTATGTCTTTAGCCGCGATTCACGGCACTGCGACGGTCGCGTTTTCGAAGCGACACTAGCGGACACATTGGTGTGGATGTGGCGAGGCTATCACGCTGAATAGTTGGGAAGCGTCCCAACGTCCGATAATCATTCGCCGGGATCGAAATCAATTCGGTCGCGGCGACTTGGATTTTGCAACGAACCAAGGACCTGAAAAAATGTCTAGGAAGGACATCGTGGAAGCCTTGGCAACGCGTGATTAGTTTTGCTAGGATACCGCCACGCGAGTTGGCGAGCATTCGAGTCGGCGTTGATTGAATTTTCAATGTGGACTTGCCAGCCAAGTTGCGAACCAGTAACTTCCGCGTCTTCGCTGGGCAGCAGCTCAGCCAGCAAGTGGAAGCTTGCAAAATCCCCGGGGGATTAGCTCAGTTGGGAGAGCGATTGCATGGCATGCAATAGGTCATCGGTTCAAGTCCGTTATCCTCCACTATAAAGAAGGCCCGCAAGACCAAGCGTCTCGCGGGCTTTTTTTTCGCTATCAGCCGCAACGCGCCAGCGTGCGGTTCCTACCGGGCGTTGCAATCTGGAAATCGTGCTCGTGTTTAGCCTGACGTCGCAGAATCGCAAAGGGAAATAGCATCTGGACGTCCTGGCATCCCCGCGTCGTTGCGTTGGATCAATGTTGAGACATGAGAAGACCGATTGGGCGCCCGTATTTCAAAACGACAAATCGGATGATCAAAGATAGAGATGTCTGTGATTACTGTGCGTTTTGTTCCAGAGGGCGAGAACCGCAGGCTGGCGCCAAGCGGCTGATGAATCCGATTGAAAACCGCTGATGCGATGGGCGTCACCCAAATACAGTTGACGATCAGCCGCAACGCGCCAGGGTACAGTTGGCCATCCCACGTGCACGTCCTCATCAGCCGCAACGCGCCAGCGTGCGGTTCCTGCCTGGCGTTGCAATCTGGAAATCGTGCTCGTGTTCAGCGTGACGTCGCAGAGTCTCAAAGGGAAATAGCATTTGGACGTCCTGGTGTCGTTGAATTCATCAACGTTGAGACATGGGAAGACCGATTGGGCGCCCGTATTTCAAAACGACAAATCGGATGATCAAAGGTAGATATGTCAGCGATTTCTGTGCGTTTTGATCCAGAGGGAAAGAACCGCAGGCTGGCGCCAAGCGGCTGATGAATCCGATTGAAAACCGCTGATGCGATAGGCTTCACCCAAATACAGTTGACGATCAGCCGCAACGCGCCAGCGTGCGGTTCCCTCTCATACGCACATCCTCATCAGCCGCAACGCGTTAGCGTACGGTTCCTGCCGGGTGTCACAATCTGGAAATCGTGCTGGCATTTTACTTCGTCGTGGCATCGCGTTGGATCAACATTGTTATCCTATTCAACGCCACTGGACCCATATGACCTCCGAGAACCTTAACGAGTATGGCCGACAACCAAGACACCGAGACCTATAGCGAGCAATACATCTACATGTTCATGGACGCTGCTGGTCGTGGGTTGCCGGTGGACGCCAGCAGTGTCGTGCTGACCGAAATGCAGTTGCGCCACAACGCATTTGAAGTTGAGATGACTGAAGCCGCACAAGATTTGCTCGGCGAAAAGCCTCCGATCGGTGATCCTGCACTCGTGGTCGAGATAGAGGAACTTGTTAAACGCATTCAAGCAGGTGAGGTGATCAAGTGTAAGACAACGTTTCCCGCTGCCGCCCTTGGAGTTCTGTGGGCATGGCATATCGTGACAGGTTTTCAATGGCAATGGCGAGCGGTCAAAAAGGATTGGTGGGAGACGTTAGCGATTGCTGATCCCGACAACAAATATGTGATTTTGCCCGTTCAATTCATGCGCGGAGTCGCCAGCAGTCAAGAAGTTGAGAGATGGCCCCATGAGATCATTGACGCGATAAATCAAGGACGTCTTCCAGATTCAGAGGCGGGAGGCCTATTGCGAATCGCATGAGTGATCCGATGTCAGGCGTTTTAAATCAATCGTTTAACAAAAAAACTACCCGAGTTGCCGATCGGGCGTTTCTGAAATTGAAGTCTATTGGCGGCAACTGGGTGATTTGGGTCGATCAACGTTGAGACATGAGAAGACCGATTGAGTGCCCGTATGTAAAAACGACAAATCGGATGATCAGTGGTAGCGATTTCTGTGCGTTTGGGTCCAGAGGGCGAGAACCGCAGGCTGGCGCCAAGCGGCTGATGAATCCGATTGAAAACCGCTGATGCGATGGGCGTTACCTAAATACAGTTGACGATCAGCCGCAACGCGCCAGCGTACGGTTGGCCATCGTACGTGCACAGCCTCATCAGCCGCAACGCGCCAGCGTGCGGTTCTCACTCATGAGCACAGTCGCAACGCGCCAGCGTGCGGTTGGCCAACGCACGTGCACAGCCTCATCAGCCGCAACGCGCCAGCATGCGGTTTCAACTTCCAGTGAAGACGCACGTACGCTGCTGCCCTGCCAAGATTGCTTTTCGACTTTTCTTTTGCAGTTTGACATCTGCACCACTATCATTTCAGACGCAATGTCTTTAATTGCGAAGATGATGCGAGATGGCTGAGTGATTGATCAGCTCGACTTGCGTATCAAAGTGCGTTCACTTCAAGGAAATCGCGATGAGATTTTTGGTTTTGTTGATCGGAGTGTTGGCGGTTTTACCAGCTGCGGCACAGAACGCGAAGGAAGACTACGAAACGCTGAAAAAGTTTTATCGGAACCAGGCAAAGCAACTTGATTTTTATCTCGACCGGGAAGGGAAAGAAAAGCTGAAGCTTCAACCCCCGGTGATGACCTGGACAGGCCTGGATTATCAAGGCTACCGCGACACCCAAGCACCAAACTCTGGTGATGTTTTCGTTTGGACTTATAAAGGACGTGCGATAGTTGCGGGCGGGGTTTTGTCTTTGCCACTTGATTCGGGACATGAGGTGTATCAGGAGTTTCAAGCACTTGTCGAAACACCGCCTCAGCCGATCTACAGTCCATGTAAATGGGGACCGACATGGGCGCCAACAGGAGTTGAGCTACGCCTCTTGGAAGTGGCGGTTAAACCATCGGCAGGTTCGGACCCTGCTGCACTTCGTCAACGAGACATTCAAATGCGTGGGCTGGCCAAGCAGTTCACTGCCGAAACAAAGTCCGCTACGTCCGGTGAGATTCAACAGCTGAAACTGTTACCCAAAGCGGTCTTCCGCCTCAACTCCACCGAATTGCAGCAAGCGGACTCCAGCGTGGTCGACGGCTGCTTGTTTATCTTTACGAATCAGCTAGGTACGGATCCAGAACTAACGCTGTTATTGGAATGCCACCAGACGGACGATGGATTACGGTGGATGTACGCACCGGGTTCTCTCGCGTTTCAAGAGTTGTGGCTCAAGCACAAAGGCAAAGAAGTTTGGCACCTTCCAAACTTCTTAGAGCTTCCTGGCGAACGGAACTTTGTGTCCACGCTTCTCTACCGCAATATTGGAATTGACGAAATGAAGCAGATTGCTGATCAGGAACTAAAACCATAGCCAGCATCTGTAATCCGATTGAGACTGCTATTGCCCGCAAAGTTGTGTTCGCGGCATGACTGGCGGTGCAGTCGACCTGCGATTGTATACCTCGTTTAAAAGATAGTGACTCAGGCGGCCTGATGAAGAACGCCCTCCGCGAAGACTCGGCTGTCGCTCGCGCGATCACCCACGGCGTCGTCGATCGGGTTTCGGAAACCCAGCAATGATCCGAACCCTATTGTGGACTTGGTTGTCATTGCCTGAAATAAAATAGGGTCGACTCAAATCACTCGCTGCATTGGGCGGATTGATGGACTATCTCGTTTGGTTTTTGGCGGGCGGAGTGCTTGCCTTCATAGGCCTAAAGTTTCAACGTTTTGGAATCTCGTTCTCGGGTGAAGCTGCTGATTCGGTGGCCGATTTGCTGAAGGCGCACTTCAAACCGCTTCCGGTGAAGGAGATCACAATCACCGAGCGACAATTTCCGTTTCGTGTCCGGGCGGATTTGCAAAAGGCGATCGATGAATTGTTCGGGACCGATTCCAAGATCGTGCATTTTTTCGGGGTGCGACGCGAATATTCGCACGAAGGCCTGTCGCTGTCGGAATGTCTTGTCGAGTCGACTCACAATCCTGCCGTTTCGGTACCGCCCGAACATGAAGAATTGGATGTGGGTGACGAGCAGCTCGTTCGGGTTCTGAAGAACGGGCTATGGATGCTGGAGAAAGACGGCATGCCGTACGCCGTTTTACTGTCGCTATATGGACAATATGGCTGTACGACAGGATTTCAGTTTCAAATTGGAACGGCCAACTCAGCACAGGGGACACAGCTTGCTCAGGAATTTTTTAAGCGACTTGAGGATTCGATACTTCGTGCCGATTCCTACCGCGGAAAAATTCTGTCACTTGAAAAAGATGACCATTCTTACACAGGTGAATCAAGCGGTATCACGGTTCATAAGTTGCGACAAGTGGAACGGGATCAGGTGATCTTACCAGAATCCACTATTGCTCTACTTGAACGAAACGTGATTGGCTTTGTTCGCCAACGTGAACGGCTTGCTCAGTTCAATCAGTCGACAAAGAAGGGACTTTTGTTTTATGGACCACCCGGAACCGGCAAGACGCACACGATTCACTACCTATCGCGTGCACTCGAAGGACATACGACGCTTCTGATTTCAGCGGAACAGGTCGGTCTGTTAGGCGACTACATGACGCTCGCAAGACTGCTTCAGCCAAGCATCGTTGTGATGGAAGATGTCGACCTGATCGCGCGGAATCGAACTGAAATGAATAGCGTTTGCGAAGAGGTCATGTTGAACCGGCTTCTTAATGAAATGGACGGCCTCAAGGAAGACGCGGATATCTTGTTCGTCTTGACAACGAACCGGCCGGAGGCCCTCGAGGCCGCACTCGCATCCCGTCCCGGGCGAATTGACCAAGCGATTGAGTTCCCGCTGCCAGACCAGCAGGGACGTTCGAAACTAGTGAAACTATATTCCCAAGGAGTTTCGGTTGACGATGTGTGTGTCAACGAAATCGTACGGCGGACCGATGGTGTGAGCGCCGCTTTCATGAAAGAGCTGATGCGAAGAATCGTGCAGTGCAATATTGAACGCGATGGTGATGGCTCGATCAGCAAAGCCGACATCGATGGGGCGCTTGACGAAATGCTGTTTAAGGGCGGTTCTTTGAATCTGAAGTTGCTGGGGGCTTCTGCAAAGTTGGGAGAGACCGAGCAGACTGCGAGTCGTTAGGGGGGCAAATGAAAACTGTGTGGAACTGAACAAATCGCTGCTTCGAACCCGCGCGTCGTTGCTAATCATCCGAGCCGACTTGACCGCCGTAGTCGGTGAAGATGGTTTTTACTTGTGTGGCTAGGATGGCAATCAGCGTTTGATCGTCGGAGGAGAGCTGTGCCTCTGGTTTGAGCTGCCCGTTTCTGGATGCCAGCACGATTGCCGCCAAAACGTGCTCAACATCGACCGGCAAATCGGTTGACTCTTCAAGCTTGATTGCCAAGTCAAACAAGATATCTGAAAGGGACGGTGCGACAGTCGCCTGCCCCGAAGATGTAACCGTGATGCCGAGCACAATTTGTTGATCTCGGTTCATTGGGCCCAGCGGTAGTTGTTTTGTTTGCGAAACCCGGTGATCTCGATCGTCCCATCCGCGGACAGATTCATCACGGAATAGCCGTTGTTGTTCGCACCGGAGCCTTCAACCATTGCGACCAACGTGCAGTAATGGATTCCATTGATGTCTTTGAGGTCATTCTTGTGACTGTGACCTTGAAAGACGGCCAGAACGTTGCCGGACTGTTCGAGCACCTTTCGGACTTCGGCGGCATTTTTGACTCCGTGTTGATTGTTGACATCAAGTCGCTGGTGAGCGAACACGACGGTTTTTTTCGTGGTGTTGGACAAGTCAGCTTTGAGCCAGTCGAGTTCGGCTGCGGGGATGTTCGGATCCGTCCAGACGAAATTTTTCCGGCCGTAGGGCTGTCCATCGCTGCGGAAGCAAGAGTCGAGAACGACGAAGTGATAGTCGCCAGAATCGAAAGAATAGTACGACTGAGCTTGGCCCACGCCACCAAGAAACTCTTCTTTCGTCAGCGTGTGAACACAATGGTTGCCGAGCACATAGTGCCGTTGGTCGCAGATCGCCGAGAAGCTTTGATTGATTCGGCTAAGATATCCTAGCTCGGTTTCCACACTATCAGCCGCATCGATGAGGTCACCGAGTTCGACAATGAACGAGAGCTTCTGTTTGGCGAAGTGTTCTGCGGCTTCGGACAGCTTGTCGAGTGTCTCACGATAATGGCGACTACCAGCTGGCGGCTTGTCGGCATAGTGCAGGTCCGTAACGAGCCCGACTTGCAAAGCGGGTTCATTCGCTTCGCTAGCGAGTAGTGATGGCGTGATGCAGGTCGAAGCGGTGAGCACCAACGAGCCATTCATTAGAAATGCTCTGCGTCCTTGGGATGTTCGACGCGTTGAAATGGCTTCGTGCCCAGCTGTTGCGAAGTCGTCTTTGGTAGTCATTCTGGATACTAGTCGTTTTGGACTTTGAAGCCAATGCGGCGGTCAGGGGTCGCCAAGTTTAAAGCTCCCCGGCAACCTTTATCCTTGTCGCAGCGTCCGTTGGCAACAAGGAGTCGACCGTCGGATAGCCCCTCGATGCCAAGCGAGCAATCGATCTCGTGGCGTCCGATCAAGTTAAAGTCGGCGTCGGTGACCAGCAGAATTTTTGGATCGCCGTAACATCCGAACCACCAGCGGTCGTGTGCGAAGGTTGCCGTCTGGATGCCCAAGTAGGTATGGCCGCTTTTGATCACATGCTTTTTCACAAACTGAAAATCAGCGTCGTACTCGTAGACATAATTTTCTTGAATGTTGGCGGGCAAGCCGCCGACGACAAAAAAACGATCGTCACGATGGCCGATACCACCCGCACCATGATAGACCTTTTGAGTCTCATACGAGGCCAAGTGTTCCAGTGACTTGGCATCGTAAACGTAGACCCATGAGTCGGCATTTCCGTTGGGATCGTTGAACTTACCAAGGTTAACCGCTACGTACAGCTTGCCATCCTGGTAACACAGATCGCCATGATGATTAGCAACGGGAATCTTCTTCAGCACGCTGCCGTTGAGGTCTGTTTTTACAAGCGTTGTTGTGAACGACCAATAGATCTCGTTTTTACCGTTGGTGCAGATGCCTTGCAAATGATGTTGGTAAGTTCCTTCGCACTGGGCGCTGGCAAATCTCGATTGCCATTGATTTGTCTCGTGTTCAAAGAGTTCCAGCCAGCTCAATACGATGGCTGATCGAAGAGTCTTCAGCTCGCGGTACTCGTCGGGTGTCTTTCCCCAGTAGAAGCCGATCCAACCGGCCGCGTACTTTTTCGCTTCACCGATAAAGTGGCTGAGTTCTTCGGTGCTGCATTTCAGTGGGAAAACTTCTTCGATGACAACCGGCTTGCCGACAGACGCGAATCCTTTCAGTGTGGCGGTTGCCTCATCGAGTTTGTCGGACTCTGGATAAAGATGTACGGCGATGAAGTCGAGCTGTTCGGTGACTTTATCTGGGACGAAACCCGACGTCAGGCCGGGGCGATCAAGACTCCAATGTACAAGTCCGACTGTGATCAGATGATTCTGGTCATGCTTGCGAATCGCAGCGGTAAGCTGGTTGATCCAGCGTTTGGCGATCTCGTGGCGAGGCCGGCCCCCTGCGGAACGGGTGATGAATTGAACAAAATGCTTTCCACCAAAACCAGCACCAAGCCAATCGTCTCGTTCATCATTACCGGGGACCACCGGTTCGTTCATCAAGTCGTAGCAGAAGATCGCGGGGCTATTGGCGCAGCGTTCTGCAACGGATTCCCAAAATACGCACTGGGCATTCCATCGCTGTGATTCACTGAGTTTGTCATACCAAGCGGGAACATCTTTTTTGTGATAGCAGCCGAGCCCGGTTAGATCGAGGTATAGCCCTGTCGTTTCGGCCAGCTTGATTAGACGTTCAAATTGATCGAGCGAATCATTGTTCGGTTTGTCGGCCGATTCCATGAAGGCAGCGAACTGAAGATGGATGCGAATGACGTTCGCTCCAAGCTGCTTCATTTCCGCAAAGTCTTCGATGACGGTGGCCCACTCGTCATTCCAGTATTCCTCAATGAGTCGCCCGCTGTCCTCTTGGTGGTCGTAGTTAAATCCCCAAGGGACAAACTTGCGTCCCGACTTTTCCATCACGAACGATCGGTTGTCGTTGGCCACTCGAATCCATTCAAGCTCGGCAGCAAGGCACTGGCTCGCGAGTGCCAGAATGAAAACCAACAATGCAAGTTTCGTTGTGCGCATGGTTCAGTTTTGCGGGAAGCGGAAAAAGCAGGCAATAAGCGAAGCCGCACCGGGATCCTACTAGCCACATCGTTGAGTAGGAATCTCTTTGCCGCGGCAATTGAGATTGTACCTGCTTCCAATTCGTAAGCTGTGGCTTGGTCGGAGCAGCCAAACGCGTACAAACACCCATGTGATTCCGGGAAGGTGGGACGAACCTGGGTTGGCATTGTTCGCGTGCTTGATCCGTTATTTCAATCCGACGCTTTCAGCGAGAAAGATGTTTACTTGGGATTTTCCCCTTTCGTCGGCCGCAATGTACTTCCCATCGGGCGACCATCTTAGAAATGTGTGCGAACCACCTAAGATCTTTTTCGACTCTTGCGATGCGATATCGACAACCCAGGCGCCGGATCCTCCACCATAATCGCCAAAGCTCAGTTGCTTGCTATCAGGTGACCAACCGGTGAGCAGCCCTGACCACCGATCAAGCGGAATTTCGAAGATGGTGTGGCCTGTTTTAAGATCGGCAACGACGAGCTTGCTGCCGTCTTGAAATGCGACCATGGATTCATCAGGCGAGACAGAGGGGAAGCTGTGTGTCCGGCATTCGAATACTTTTTTGGGAATCGAAGTGTTGTCATTGACTTCCACGGATTTGACGAATTTCTCCTGGAAATCATAGAAGTACAGCTTTTGGCCATCACTAGACCATGACGGGAACGAAGCTTTGTCAAAAATCAATCGACGGTTGGTTTTATCCGCATCGCAAACGAATAACTTTGATTCATCCATGTACGCGATCTGGCGTTCTCCGGCGAAAGCAACGGCGGGATCTCTAGCCGCATTCGCGACAGCGTTTTCTTCACCGGTCCAAATGTCAACGAACTTTAGCATCCCATCCGAATTACCTTCTTCGCCGCCACCGTTTAAGAGGATTTGATTGCCGTCCGATCCCCAGGTGTTGCTCCAGCCCTTGAATGTTTGCACTGGACTTTGTGAAAGTGTTCGAATTGGCTGATAAACAACTTCGATATTTGGTTTTTCGTTCCGGAATCGATCGACCGCTTGTTGGGATAATGCTGAAAGTTGAAGCCTTAATACACCCAGCGATTCCATTGTTTTGAGGTGATCAAGGATTCCGTCGGTATGGACAAACCTATCCGGTTCTTTGTTGTTGAGTTCCAGGTCTTGAATGGTTTTGGACTGAACCAAACGTATCAATGCTTCGGGCGACATTCTGCGAGTGCTTAGCGAGAGCGAAGTGAGTTTTGGTAGTGCAGCCAGCACCATCGCATTGCGTTTCCCAATTTGGACACTTCGCAGGTGAGCCCATCTTAAAGACTTCATTGCCCAGATCGTATCTGCCACCTCTTCACCCAGGTTGGTCCCGTGCAAACTGATCCCTTGCAGATTGCTGCCAGGAAATCGCTCGAGCAAGCCGCCGGTTAGCCCTTGAGCGTCAGCGAGGCTCAGATATT
This sequence comes from Stieleria sp. JC731, assembly GCF_020966635.1. Classification (NCBI taxonomy): domain Bacteria; kingdom Pseudomonadati; phylum Planctomycetota; class Planctomycetia; order Pirellulales; family Pirellulaceae; genus Stieleria; species Stieleria sp. JC731. Next base: position 1,563,509 of record NZ_JAJKFQ010000005.1, read on the forward strand.
CAAGTTTGCAATTGGGGTTGAAATCTGGGATCACTACCTTGTCCCAATCTGTCATCCAAGCCGCCGAGATTGATAACCGGCCTTTGATATTCGCCAGCGGGGTGAAGTCGATGGAGGACGCCGATATCCAGCGTGGTTTTCCCGGGGTCTGAAAATCAAAACTGAGTTTTGGCTCGCCTTCGTTGTCCGATTGGATTTCGATATTGCCTTGGACATCATCTGCGAGCTTGACCACACCGCGAAAGCTGGAACCGAACTGCTTTTCGGCGAGCGAAATTGCGGCTTCGCTCTTTGGGTAGGCTGGTATGCCGGATCTGGCATATGTTCCCGGTGGGCTAAGCAACAACGCTTCTTCCAGAACGATCTGCGCGCCGTGATCCGCTTTGAAGACGGGGTAGAGTCGATTGGGATGCTGGCACCATGCGTCGAGGTCTAAGCGTTCCGGTGAGGAGGTAAACTCGGTTAGTTTTTCGCCATCCCATCGGACGAACAAGCCTTTCGGAGTCGACTCGATTTCTAAGACATGGGTTTGCCCGCGCTGGAAACATCGGCGACTGACAAACGATTCGTTGTGCATGTAAAGCTTGTCGTCGATCTCACCAATACCGCTTCCTAAACCACCATCGATATGAACCGATACCGGGTAACCTTGATGCGGGATGGAAACGACAAAGTCACCGGCATCGCTTTCACGACGCACTGACAATTTCAATTGATATTGGTCTGGTAGAAACGCAGGCAACTCGATCTCGGCTAGAGTATCGGTCGGCTGATTGAGGACCAAGTTTCCAGCGTCTCGCGAAACCGTTCCGTGAAGTCGGCATTCGTCGAGGTTATCAGGAAAGAACGTGAGCAGAGACTCTTGCCGGAGGTTGACTGCTACGTTTTGAAAATCGAACGGTTCTGGATTGTTAAACGCTTCCGAAGCGTCTGTCAGCTCTGGATTGTCGGTCGCTACTGTCACAAGACTTGCAGGCTGCGAGAGTTCGCTTTTGTCTGTCGGCAGCGAAGGTGGTGACGCAGACGCTGAGGAGGGCGGCTGGACATATTCAGCGACGCGAGTGTCTTCTGTGGAAGAATCTGCTGGTTGTTGTCTGGCGGACAGAACCAGCATGACTGCAGCGACAGCCACCGCGATCACACTGAAGGCAGACCCGAGAACGACCTTGTGCTTTCGGGCTTGGTGTCCCCATGACTGAAGCCGGTTCATCGGACGTGCCAGCACGGGACGTGATTCGGACCACGCCTGCAGATCCGTCGCAAACTCCTTGCAGGACTGATATCGAAGGCTCCTGTCAGGCATCATCGCCTTCTGGCAGATTGCTTCGAGCGTCCGATCGACATCAGGGTTTCTGTCACGCACTGGATGGATGTCGCCCTGAGCCACCTTTGCGACGATCACATACGGTGCTCCTTCGTGCGGGGTTGATCCTGTGAGCAAATAGTACAGCACGACACCCAGACTGTACTGATCGCTAAGAGCGTCGACTTCGGATACGTCTCCGCGTGCCTGTTCGGGTGACATATACGCCGGGGTGCCCAGCAGAGAGCCATCGGTGGTCAGATTGGAGTCCTCGTCCGTTCGCCTGGCGAGTCCGAAATCCATCAACTGAGGCTCGCCATTGACATCAAGCATGACGTTGTGGGGCTTGAGGTCGCGATGAATGATGTTGTTGGAGTGTGCGTAGTCGAGTGCCAACGCGAGTTTACGGACGATTTCGACCGCTTCCGCAAAGGTAACGCTTTCACGTTGAAGTCGATCCGACAGCAGTTCGCCTTCGATGTACTCGCTTGCGATATAGAATTGGCTGCCCGACTTTCCTGACTCATAGGTCGTGACGATATTGGGATGCCGTAATCTCGCTGCGGCTTTCGCTTCTGAGATAAAACGCCGTGTTCGGTTTTCTGCACCGTCGGCAAAGATCGGCACTTTCAACGCGACAAATCGATCCAGTGAAGGGTCATGCGCTTTGTAGACTTTTCCAAAGCCGCCGGTTCCCAGGACAGAGACGATCTTGAATCGACCTAGCTTTCTAGTCGCCCGCTGACGCTCAACACGCTCGTCCGAGGTGGAGAGCGATCTTAAAGTGCTTGCCTCGGATACTTCGATCGTCCGGTTGGATTCATTGCGGACGGACCGCGCCAAATTCGAAACGCTGCGGTTTGATTCGATCGCAAAAAAGTTTTTGCAGGTAGGGCAGCCAACGACCGCCCCAATTTTGTCAGCGGTAACACGCAGTTTTTGGCTGCAGTGGGGGCAAATCGTTTTCGTCTGCATGCTAGCTCGGTCAGGGGCGTCTCGAGAAACAGCTCACCAGGAGGGCTCGGGGCCCCCAGTATGTTACCCCATCGCGGACCAATTCATAGGCTGTCCTAGAACCGAATCTTCAGCGGCGTTTGCTGCGAGATCGCGGTTTGGCAGAAACAAAAAGCGGAAGCAAAGATCGGGACCTGGATCAGAAATTCAGCCTGCAGGAATTCAGCCCAATCGCGCGAGGGTCTGACCAAGCCGGCTTCGTACTACCACACCAGTCCGGGAATCGTCGCGGCACGAAAGTCTCTCGCAGAAACTTTCACTCATTCTGCAGAGAGAACGATTCGGTGAGCCCCTACTTCTCGGCGACGACGATGTAGCGTTTTGTCTTAGTGGAGGGGCGGGCGTTGGTTTGTTCCATCCAGCCGACATGCTGCAAGTGGAAGCCAGATTTTTCGATCAAGTACGGAACCAAGCTCATCGACTGATTGATCGACAAAGGGTGTGAATCAACGAAGTCACTCCATTTGCCGTTCCATCCATCGCGATCAAATAGACCGTCGATCACGATCAGGCATCCGCCCGGTCGTAGCCAGTGACGCCAATTCGAAAATGCGGCTAGCGGATCGTATAAGCAATTGACCAGCAGACGTGATGCGATCACATCGAATTGGCCTTCGTCAAAGAGTTTTCGATCGCAGGTATGATCGCAAAAGCCGTTGACTAGATGCACATCGGCGAGCGAATCTTTCGCTCGATAGCGATCAGACATTGGGAGCGACGGCTCAAGGGCTGACAGTTCCAGTCCATCAATGTGTCGCAGCGAAAGAGAGAGTGCTCCGGTTCCAGCACCGACGTCAAGCACTCGCATTCCCGGCTGGAAGCTGAACGCGGACGCTATGTCGTCCAAGCAGGCCTGGTGGTCATCTTCGTCTAAAGCAAGCGTCCATTGATCAAAGCGTTCCGCCTCGATGTCGTCGTATGCATCGAGGTATTGGTGTCGGGAGTCGAGCTGTGACTGCCGGAAAAGTTTCGGAGCGTGGGCTATCGGTTCGATCATCGCAACTGGACCGCTACATGGATTGGTTCACCTGGTCATTCGTGTCCGTTATCCGACGGGACTCTATCCAATCTGACACCGCAACGGATTAGGTGGTTCGAGCGAAACAATGACACCCAAACAAAGACGCAGTGACTTGCTTCCGCCAGACAGGCTTGCCTGGTTTGACCGAGAGTGCCGAAAAGACGCCCCGTCGCCCGGAAATCTCTTAGCCGGTCATCCCCAGTTGTCGCATCCGTGTGCGAAGTGTGGGACGGCTGATCCCCAGCCGAATACTTGTTTCGCTCAAGTTACCACCACAAGACTTTAGAACACGTTCGACCAGCAAGCGATCAACTTCTTCATGGATGTCGTCGCTGATCGTATTGGATCCGGCATTCAGCTTCGCTTGAATCTCTGCGATCAAGCCATCTTGCCAGGACTGATGGCTAGCCACCGGCATTTCCAACTCTGAAGATTCTTGCGACAGAATAGCCGGCAGGAATGCCGGGACGATCACAGGGCCGCTCGCTTTCAACAGGGTTTGTTTGATCGCTCCTTGAAGTTCACGCACATTGCCGGGCCAATCATGGTCCATCAAGATCTGCATCGTTTCGGGAGCGATTGAGAGAAAGTCCTTCTTCAAATGTTTGGCGTTGCTTTGAAAAAAGTACTCGATCATCAGCCGCAGGTCCTCACCGCGATCCCTTAGCGGCGGAAGATTGATCGTGAATTCGTTCAGTCGATAGAACAGATCACTGCGGAAGCTTCCGTCCGAAATGGCCGCTTGTAGATTGCGATTTGTTGCCGCGATGATTCGAACATCGGTTTTGATGGGTTTAGAACCGCCGACCCGTTCAAACTCTTTTTCTTGCAAGACGCGAAGCAACTTGGTTTGCATGACGGGCGACATGTCGCCGATCTCGTCTAAAAACAAAGTGCCTTTATCACAGATTTCGAACTTACCAATGCGTCGTTGATCGGCACCGGTGAACGATCCTTTTTCGTGACCGAACAGTTCGCTTTCGAGTAGGTTCTCTGGGATCGCGGCACAGTTGATTGCGTGAAAGATTTGATCGTGACGCAAACTATGTTGATAGATCGCGCGGGCGACGACTTCTTTACCTGTTCCCGTTTCACCTAAGATCAAAACCGCGACGTCTCTCGATGCGACGCGTCCGATCGAACGAAACACTTCGACCATTTTGGCGCACTTGCCCAAGATCGGATCGACGGTGCCGTCACGGCTAACGGCCCGGTCGGATTCACCGGGCAGCACCGCAGGCCGCTTGGCCATCCGACCAGTTTCCAGTGCCGAGTCGATCAACGGCAAGATTTCGTCCGGATGAAACGGCTTGGTTACATAGTCAAATGCGCCGTTGCTCATCGCGGTGATGGCTGTTTCGGCGGTTCCATGCCCCGTGATCAAGATCACTGGCGTGCGGCGGTCTAACTCGTGCAGCTCACTTGCGAGCGCGAGTCCAGATCGGTCGGGCAATTGGATGTCACACAGAACGGCATCAGGATGAATACGACGGAACGTTTCAATCCCTTCTTCGGCACTGCCCGCCGTCACCACGCGATACTCCGGTTCTGGCAAACACAGTTCCATACACTGCAGGATCAATGGATCGTCATCAATTACAAGGAGCGTCGGAGGGTTCATGTCGATCGAAGGAAGTTCTTCCTGCTGAGGTTGTGTCGTCTGAATTTTAAAGCGGTCGGTTAAGTGTTCGTTGCTTTGGTCCAGCTCGGATTTCTAATTACCCGATTGGGCATTAGCCCCGGTTGTGTTTGTGAGAACCGTCGCTAACGCGGTGCGGCTGATAGGTGCCAATGCTACTTGATTTTCTGATTAGCCGATTGGGCTTTAGCCCTGGTTGTGTTTGTGAGAACCGCCGCTAATGCGGTTCGGCTGATGTCGTCACGGGCAGAAGCACCGACATGGTGGTTCCGACGTTCACCGTCGATTGGACATCGACTGCTCCTTGATGGCTTTTGATGATACCCAGAGATGTTGATAGACCAAGTCCGGTCCCCTGACCACGGGCCTTGGTCGAGAAGAATGGTTCGAAAATCCGATCTCGCAATACCGCCGGGATTCCGCGACCGGTATCGGAGATCTCAAGTCGGACATAGTGCCCCGGATCCAGTTGGGTAAACGAGAATAGTTTTTGTTCGTTCAGTTCAATCGTATCGGCGTGGATTTTTAGCGTGCCGCCGTTTGGCATCGCGTCGCGGGCGTTGATTGCTAGGTTCATTACCAACTGGCTGATTTCGGTTTCGTCGCCCCGAATGAAAGGCAATGAATGGGGGACCGACATTTCCAATTGAATTTGATTTTTCAGTGTCCGTTGCAAGATGGTTGCCATGTCACGAAGCACCGGGGCCACATCCAAGTCGACTCGCACTCCTTCGCCACCTCGGGCGAAGGTCAGCAGTTGGTCAATCAAGCTGGCTCCGCGAGATGCCGCTTGTTCAATCGTTTCGACAAGAGCCGCCCGGTTGATCTTCGGCGACTCACGTTGCAACATTCGGCTGCTCATCAGGATTGGTGTTAGCAGGTTGTTCAAGTCGTGGGCGATGCCACTTGCCAATGTCCCCAACGATTCAAGTCGCTGCCGCCTTCGATCAACTGTTTGTGTCAGTTTTCGTTGATCAGAATCGAGATCCAAGACAACGACACCTTCGCAAGCATCGCCGTCCATTATCCGTGTGACGTGCCGTTCGATTGCCAGTGTCGAACCGTCTGCCGTCTGGACTTGGACTTCGCCTTCCCATCGCGACATTTGGCGGTCGCTTTGAGCGTGCAAAGAAACGTGGCAAGATTCTTGTGGCGAGATGCCAAGTACCTCGTCCGCGTTTCGGCCGAGCATTTCTTTTTCCGTATAGCCAAATAGGTCTTCCGCGCCGGAATTCCAAAACAGCACCCGTCCGTTCTCGTCCTGGACATGGATCGGTTCGGAAAACTCGGAAAGCAATGTTGCGTAGCGTCGTTCCTGGCGATCCGCTTCACCACGCAAGGTTCGTTCGGCTCGGCGTGAGTAATAGATCAATCCCAGCAGACCAAGCGACACGAACTGCCCATAGATCAGCAATGATCGGATCAGGTTGCGATCACGTTGTAGTGCAGACCGTGACCGATCTCCCGAGGCATCCAGTTCGCCGATCGCCTGTTGCATCTCTGCTTGTAAACGTTGCAGGCTTGACCTTGGTGATGTTGAACTTGGCGTTGCCTGCGGAGCGGATTCAATAACGATCGCACTGATTTCATCGATCGATTGTTCAACCACGACAGGTGAGATGGGTGCGGCATCGGGGAAGCTGGCGACTTGTCCCGCGATCGACATTTCCGATGCAAGTTGCCTTGCTCGGGCGAGTCTGTCGAGTGCAACGACTTGATGCGCGTGGTCTTTGGAAAGGTAATAGGTCCAAGCTTGCGATGAGGCATCTAAAAGCGACAACTGGAATCGGCTGATGGCACGACGGTATTCCCGAACATTTTCGACATGCCGTTCCATCAATTCAATTTGCTCGATTCGCTGGATTCCAACCCATAGCGAAATGACCGAATAGAAGACAGTCAACAGCACGGAACCGGGAAACAAGATGGGAAACAAAAATTGCTGAATCATGCGACTGCCATCGGTCCTGAATTCCCAGTGTTGAATCTTCGAAAGCCTATCGTTGCTAAACGTCCAACCGCCCCATTCACACGCAACACGTCACTGCGGTACAAGAATCGGTTTTGGGTACAGGGTTTGCATGTCTGACTTTAGTGGTTGGCAAGTTTACCCTTTATGGCACCGCTTCCCATGTGGGCTTTTCTGTTTATGGGATCCAAATTGACGACTTCCCCCGTCTCTGCAGCTCTCGCACCAACGAATCAATTTCCGACCGGGGTAGAGATGTGGACCGGTTGTGATTGGGAAACGGAGTTCGGACCATTGAAATTAAATCTTCAAGGAGTCCGCAGCCGACAAGCTATGCTTGCCGCGAGTGCGACGCGTGGGCAGGAGGCCGAGCAATGGAAAAACGCCGCAATATGGCTGAAAGACTTGGAAGAAGACGCCCGCAGGGCAACCGAGCTTTGGCATCAGGCGACGCAGGCGGAACTTGACGGACGGCTCGATCAAGCACTGAAACTTCGTTGTGCAGCCGAAGCGATCGAGCGTAAATATCCACGGAACGAGGTTCCTAGGGGGGTGAATCAGCCACGCCTTCGAACAGGCCTAGGAATCCCCGATCCTTCGCGGTAACGTTTTTTCCAGAAAGCAAAACACTTTCCAACCCATCCAAAACTCCGGTCAGCCGGCTTTGAATTCTCGAAGTCGGCTGATTTCATTTTCTTCATCGATCGTCACCTAGGCCCACAGCATGAACGACATGGTCACCGAATCATCAACGGAAACCAAACGGCCTTGGGAAGAGGTCATCCGGGTTTCCCAAGAAGGCACCGTCGAAGAGCTTTCGGATTTGTTGGACACCATGTCGGTTGCCGAACAGGCGTTCGTCTTTTCGCACATGGAAGACGAAGCCGAGGCGGCTGTGCTGCAGCGTTTGCCTGCAGAGGACGCTGCGGAGCTAATCGCTCATTTAAATGAAAGCGAAGCGGCACGGATGATTCAGCTGTTGGAAAGTCCCGCAGCGGCGTCGATCTTGCAAGAGATGCCCGTCGACGAGCAGGCCGACTTGATCGGTGACCTTCCCGAACGAGACGCCGAAGCGATCTTGTTGGAGATGCCTCAGCAAGATGCGGAAAACGTCCGCGAGTTAACGGCATATCCAGACAACGTCGCCGGCGGGATGATGGTCGTGGAGATGTTACGGTTCCGAAGCGATATGACGGTCGCCGAAGCGATCGAGGAAATCAATCGCGGTGCGGAACTTTATACCGACTTGGATGTGCGATATGCCTACGTATGCGATGACAACGGTCGTTTGGTGGGCGTCCTGCCGATGCAAAACCTGCTGTTTGTCAAACGGCAACGCAAGTTGGGCGACATCATGATTCAAAACCCTCTGTCGGTGTTGACCACAGCAACGCTGGAAGAGCTGGCAGAATTTTTCGAAAGCCATGTTTACCTAGGTGTTCCCGTCGTCGATCCCGACGGTGTTTTAAAAGGCGTATTGCACCGCGAAGCCGTGCAGTATGAAGAGGTTCGTGCGGCAGAAAATGACTATTTGAAAAGCCAAGGTATCGTCGGCGGTGAAGAGCTCCGCACCATGCCGGTTTGGCTGCGGTCAAAACGTCGACTCAGTTGGCTAAGTATCAACATCTTGCTTAATCTGGGAGCCGCAGCCGTGATTGCCTATTTCCAGGAAACGCTGGAAAGTGTGATCGCTTTGGCGGTGTTCTTACCCATCATCAGCGACATGAGCGGGTGTAGCGGGAACCAAGCTGTCGCGGTCAGCATGCGTGAACTGTCGCTCGGCATCGTACGTCCCAATGAGTTCTTTCGTGTCTGGTGGAAAGAGGTCACGGTCGGATTGATCAACGGATCGGTTTTAGGAGCTTTGATTGCCATCGTCGCAGTGGTCTTCGATGGAAATCCATACTTGGGGGCAGTGGTCGGGACTGCGTTATGCGTCAACACGTTAGTGGCCGTGTCGATCGGTGGCGTCGTTCCGTTGTTGCTCAAACGGTTCGGATTCGACCCGGCCGTTGCTAGCGGACCTCTGTTAACCACCGTGACGGACATGTGCGGCTTTTTCCTCGTGTTGGGCTTGGCCACGATGTTGCTTTCGAAGCTGGTCTGATTCTGTAGCGACGCTTTTGCCCTTGGCGAACTTCAGTGGACTTGATCAAGCCAAGCCGGCGTTTTCGCTTGCAACTGTCAGTTGCGGCGCGATAGAAACGAAGCATCGAAGCAATACGAAGGTTGCTTGCATGTCGTCAAATCAGCCGGATCACCCACCTTGCACGATTTCTATTCATTGCTGCGTCAGCTCGTTCGCGAGCCTGCCGTGGTCGGCTTGGAAGACCTGTTCTTTCAAATCATCCGTCGCGAATTGGAAGACCTTTCCATTCGTGTGACGCAATACCTGGGACTGTTGGTCGCGACAGGTGACTCGCCCAGTCGTGGCTATATCTCTGCCCATGTCGATCGCAATGGCCTGCTATGCACGGGACCGAATGAGTTTCAGTATGCCGCGTTCATTGCGGGAAACCGTGGTGAACTGAACGGCGATTCGATTTCGGAGCAGTTTATGGATACGATCGCGGGCCGATTTCGTGGCGCCCGCGTCCAGGCACACTCCCCTCGCTCGGGCGCCTACCTGGGGCAAGCAGAGATTTTGGACGCTTCGATTTGCACGCGACGCCGCAACCTGATCTTTACGCTCGATGGGCTAGAGTTTTTACAGCCCGGTACGCCAATCTCGTTTGTCGACCGTTTGGAAGTCACTAACAAGACCGTTTCGGCCCAACTCGATAACGTGGTCGGTGTGGCGATGGCGATCGACATGTTTCGACGCGGTTATCAAGGCACCGCATTTTTTACCGCCGGCGAAGAAGGCGGTCGAAGTTGGCGGTACTTGGCCGAGTGGTTTCAGCGGCACGATAAAACCACCGACCAACTAATCGTTTTGGACACGAGCCCATTCCCGGACATGACCGAAGTTGGCAAGCAGGATGTCGTTCTGCGATGGAAAGATGCGAACGGCGAGTTCAATCGGGAACAGACCAAGCGGATCGCGAAGCAGTGCGACCAGATGGGGATTCGGTACTGTTTCAAAGACGAATACATCGAATCAGTCAACCAGTCACGCGAGAAGCCATTGTCGCTGGGGCGGACCGAACTTGGGCGATTGATCAGTGCCTTGGGCGACTCAGTGCAAGGGACTACGATCCAGCTCCCTACAACGGCCTATCACACACAATCTGAAACGGCGAATAGACGAGCTGTCGATTTGATGCTCGAACTGCTCGAAAAGCTGCTGATTGATTCATAGCCGAACGAAAAAAGGAACCGAGACCAAGCAGGTCATCGGTTCCTACGGTTGTTTTCGTTTGATCATTGGGGTGCTAGCCCAAAGCGTTGGTGCCTTGTTGGCGAGGCAAACCGCCGGGACCAAATTCACCGTGGCATTCAAAGATTTGGCGAATGCCATTCTCGGTAAGGCAGCTTACGCCGCCTGTTCATCACTTTCATCGTTGGGCTCGCGTGAATCCCAAGATGTCACGACATCATCGTCATCTTCCATTTGCGAAAAGGAAGCCCAGTTTTTCTGGCGAGGGTAATCGCGGTCGCGATACCGATCGATCTGGTGCTCCTTCTTCTTGTCGAAAAAATCACCATTGTGTTGATTGAACTTTCGCATTTGGTTGCGTTTGTTCTCGCGTGACATTTGTTTCCTACTTGGGAATGCGACCGCGTTGGCAGTCAAAATCAAAAGACGAACCCTGTGATGAACGATTCCCGGTGACAGAATTTTCGTTTGGCGTGAATGGGATGCGATGAATGGAAAAATATTTGCCAAGTCACGGAAACGTTTTTTCCAACTCGTAGCTCTCCGTACACGTCTGGACTTCGATTTTCACCGAACTTCGTCCTGTCACGTCAATTGGCACACCGCGTGCCAAGATTCGCTTACTAGCAACACGCTCCTGAAAACATTTCCATTTCCATCCCCCCGAGACCATCCCGGAAAGCACGCCAAGTGTCGCTATCGATTCCGATTGAAATCAAAGCCCAGCCGAACGAAAGCACTTGTGGGCCAAGTTGCCTGGACGCGGTGTACCGATACTGGGGAGTCCCGGTTGACCAATCACATCCGCTCGACACGATCGAACAACTGCCCGGCGGTGGAACTTTGGCGGTGCATTTGGCGATCGACGCATTGCGACGAGGCATGGAAGCGACGATCACGACCTTCAATCTGCAGCTGTTTGATCCGTCTTGGTTTCGCCATCAATCCGAATCCGCCTTCGGTGACCACCTCGCGACCAAATTGGAACAGCAACTGGCGAAAAAACAGAGCAGCTCAAGCGTCGATGCGGTTCGCTTGGCATTGTCCACCGAAGCCTATATCGAGTATTTGCATTTGGGCGGACATGTCCGGATGCAACCACTGGAACAAAACCTGATTTCGCGTCCCCTATCACACGGCTTGCCGATCCTTTGTGGACTTAGCGCGACCTACCTTTACCAGGAGGCACGTGAGCGAGAATCCGCAACCGACCCAACCCGTTTTGTAACCGACGACACGGGAGGATACCCGGTCGGTCATTTCGTTGTCCTGCATGGTTACGATGCTTCGTCAGGTGAAGTTGAGATTGCCGATCCGATGCACGACAACCCGTTTTCAAATTCTCACCAATACCGCGCACCGTTTACACAACTATCCACAGCAATCTTGTTGGGGATTGTGACTTACGATGCCAATTTGCTGGTCATCGCACCGGCAGGATACTCATTGTGAAGACTCTGCTCGTTTTGGAATCGGACGATCAATGGATTACTGATCCTTGGTCCCAGGACCACTCCGATATCCAAATCATCTCGCCTTCGGAATATCTGACCGAAAACACCGAGGGCTTGGCTCGATCCATTCGTGTCTGCAACCTTTGCCGTTCGTACCAGTACCAATCGACGGGATACTACGTCTCGCTATTGGCCGAAGCTCGCGGGCATCGACCCTATCCCGACGTGCTGACCATCGGCGACATTTCGCTATCGCGAAGCGTCCGCCTAGTGCCGCCGTCTCTTGAATCGATTATCGAAAGTTCGTTGTCGCATCTGACCTCGGACGAATTTGTCCTGAGCGTTTATTTTGGCGAAAACCTTGCGAAGCGTTACCAACGCTTGGCAAAAGCGATTCAGTCGCAATTCAATGCGCCGCTGATTCGCTGTCATTTTAAACGCAGAAAAAAATGGCGTATCCAAAGCGTGTCGGCGATCTCGATTGTCGACGTTCCTGAGACACACCGCGAATTTGTCGCCGAGGTTGCTCGGCAGCATTTCGTTCGCAGTACGGTCAACCGTAGCAGCTATCGACCGCCGCGATACGATCTAGCAATTTTGCAGAACCCAGCCGAAGGCGAGCTAGCACCGTCGTGCCCAAAAGCACTCAAACGCTTTGTCAAAGCTGCCGCGGCCGAAGACATACGAGCCGAATTGATTACAGCCAGCGACGCTGGGCGATTGTTTGAATTCGATGCGTTGTTGATCCGCGAGACCACTTCGGTCAATCACCACACCTACCGCTTGGCACGTCGGGCCGAAGCATCGGGGATGGTTGTGATCGACGATCCGATGTCGATTCTGCGATGTACCAACAAAGTCTACTTGGCGGAGTTGTTGTCGCGTGCAAAAGTCGCCGCGCCTCAGACGACGATCTTGCATCGCAACGACTGGCTGGCCGGAAACTGCAGCTTGGAACTTCCCTGCGTAATCAAACGCCCCGACAGTGCTTTCTCGCAAGGTGTCGCCAAAGCCGAAACCAAAGATGAACTCGATCGGCTACTGCATGAATACTTTGCCGATTCAGATCTTGTCATCGCGCAACCGTTCATGCGAACGGACTTCGATTGGCGAATTGGTCTAATCGATGGGCAGCCGTTGTTTGCCTGCAAGTATCACATGGCACGTGGACACTGGCAGATCGCCAAACACCTTCCCGAGGGTGAAAAGCCGAAGTTCGGCAAGTGTGAGACTTTGCCGGTTGAAACCGCACCGAAGAAATGTGTCGCGCTTGCAAAGAAAGCCGCTTCGCTGATTGGAGACGGATTTTATGGCGTCGACATCAAGCAAAGTGGCAACGACTTTTTCATTATCGAAGTCAACGACAATCCCAACTTGGACGCGGGAATCGAAGACAAAGTCCTCGGCCAAGAAGTTTACCGCCGCATCATTCGGTCGCTCGTCCGGCGAATCGAAAAGCCACGCAATACCTAACGAACAGCACCTAGTGCTTCGTTCCAATTCGATTTTAGGATTAGCCGTGTGGCGTTAGCCACGGTTTCAGTGCACTGACCGGGGCTAACGCCCGTCAGCTGATGACCCGAAACCGTATTTTCATATGGAACGAAGCACTAGCAGCCGGTTGGTTTTCATTGTCGCCCTACACTCCGTGAAGGCAGCGTTTTCCCGCTGATATCCCTGCTGGTCAACAGGTCGCCAGCGGATCACAAGTCCGAAACAAATTTCTTGCTATCGAAGCAAATCGCGCGTTTGAATCCTATGACCCTAAAGCTATTTGAAGCATTCGGCATCGAGCTTGAATACATGCTCGTTGCCCCCGGTTCCCTCGATGTTCGTCCGATGGCCGATTCGCTGCTGACGTTAATCAACGGTGGGGCGGCAACCAGTGATGTCGACAGTGGAGTGACCAGCTGGTCCAACGAACTCGCGTTGCATGTCTTGGAGCTTAAAGCGACCGAGCCGACATCCGATTTGATTGGTTTGGCGGCTAATTTTCAGCGAGCGATTGCCGATGTGCAGTCACACCTTTCCAGGTGTCAGCTTCAGTTTCTGCCGACCGCGATGCACCCATTGATGTGCCCCAAACGCAGCGTCGTCTTGTGGCCGCATGAGTGCTATGAAATTTACAACACGTTTGACCAACGCTTCGACTGCCACACCCATGGCTGGGGGAATGTCCAAAGCGTTCATTTGAACCTGCCATTTTCAGGTGACGCTGAATTCGCAAAGCTTCATGCGGCGATTCGGTTGTTGCTGCCGATTCTGCCAGCGCTAGCCGCTAGCTCTCCGATCGTCGAAGGCAAGGCGACGGGCTCGGCTGATTCCAGGCTGCACCACTACGTTCGTCATTGTCGTGACATGGACTGTCTGGTCGGGCAGGTCATTCCTGATTCGGTCGATTGCGAATCCGAATACGACCGAGTCATCTACCAACCGATCCGGGATGCGATCGAGCGACAAGGTTGGACGGGCACCATGCGTGCGGAGTTCATGAATGCGCGTGGTGCGATTGCGAGATTCGATCGCGGTTCGATCGAGATTCGTGTAATGGATGTCCAAGAGCAACCGGCATCCGACGTCGCGATATGTGCTGCTGTGATTGCAATTTTAAAGTCGCTAGTTGCCGAGCAGTGGCGTTCGTACGAGGACCAGTTCAATATTTCGACCGCTACGCTGCGACAGATTTTTGATCAGGTCGTGGTCTGTGGCGGCGAAGCGATCATCGATTCGGAAGCCGTTCTCGCCTGCTTCGGTATCGAGGAAACATCCATGAAGGCGAGCGATCTATGGCGGCACCTTTTGCATCACGCCAGGCAAATGGACGCAACTGTTGATCAGCTTTATCAACCGCTTGAAGTCATCACGCGACAAGGAAACCTTTCCAACCGAATTATGACAAGCCTGCAGGGTGACATTTCCGAAGATGCGATCTTGCAAACGTATGCTCAGCTCGCGAACTGCCTGGCCAGCGGCAAGTCATTTCAGCCGTGATAGGACGACTACAGAATCCGCCGATACTATTGGTGACGTGTGAACACGGGGGGAATGATCTTCCGGATCAATACAGGGACTTGTTCTCTTCTGCCGGCGCACAGAAAGACTTGAAAAGCCATCGTGGCTATGACCCCGGGGCTTTGCAAGCTGCAAAGCGGATCGCGGATCGGCTTGATTGTCAGTTTCATTTTTCGACCATCACGCGATTGCTGGTCGATCTCAACCGCTCGATCGAAAATCCGACTTCGCTATCGAAGTACACCAACTCACTTCCGGCGATGCGGAAGGCAAAACTCTTGGCAGGGCACTACCATCCCTACCGAGACCAAGTCATACAAAGTGTTAGCGATGGAATTGAACGTTCAGGGTATGTGATCCATCTTTCGATTCATACCTTTACAGCGCGCTTTCGAGGACAGTGGCGACCGATCGATATCGGGTTGCTTTTTGATCCTGAGCGTGAAAATGAGTCGGCGTTATGCCGTGCCTGGCGTCAGCAAGTCCAACAGCAGCGGACGTCTGCTGGTCTGCGCCAATGGCGGGTGGAAATGAACCGGCCCTATTTTGGCACCGATGACGGATTGACAACCACAATTCGAAACCTATTCACCGATGATCGCTATTGTGGTATCGAAGTCGAAATCTCCAATCGTTATGCAAAACAAAAAACACCAAAGATCGATTTGATTGCGGATTCACTTGTCGACGCCCTTCAACCGATTTTCAATCTCACCCAACAGCACAATCCAGTTCGATGACCGAAACGATTGACCTTAACGAATACGAAACACAGCTTGTCGTCCGGAAGATGGAAATCGAGGACTACGATCGGCTGGTGGAAATGCAGATGAAGTGCTTTCCGACGATGCAGCCTTGGGGAAAAGACCAGATCGAAAGTCAGATCCAGCGTTTTCCTGAAGGGCAGATCGTTGTCGAAATCGATGGGGTCGTTGTGGCTTCATCCTCGAGCTTGAGACTTGCATACGATGATCACCAGGAATGGCACGATTGGAAGAAATCCGCCGACGCGGGGTATATCCGCAATCACCAACCGCGCGGTGACGTTCTGTACGGCATCGAAATCATGGTCGATCCTGATTATCGGGGAATGCGACTTTCGAGACGGCTTTACGATGCGAGAAAGGAGTACTGCGTTGCGCAAAACATCCAGCGGATGATCGTCGGCGGACGCTTGCCGGGGTACCACAAGTATTCTGGAACGTTGAAGGCGAGCGAGTATGTTGACCGGGTGATGAAAAAGGCGATCTATGACCCGGTGCTTACGGCGCAGATCTCCAACGGTTTTTCGCTTCAAGGGTTGATCCCCAACTACTTGCCATCGGATTCCGAAAGTTGCGGCTACGCGACGTACTTGGAATGGCGAAACTTGGCCTACATCCCACCTTCCAAGCGGACGTTGCGGCGGATCGTTGATACCGTGCGCATCGGAGCCGTCCAATATGAAATGCGCGCGATCGCTGACTTTGATGAATTCGCGAAACAGGTACGTTACTTTGTTGACGTCGCGGGTGACTACAAATGTGACTTCGTGCTGTTTCCCGAACTGTTCTCGGTGCAGTTGCTTTCCACACTGCCGGGGATGCGTCCGGGAATCGCGGCACGCAAGCTTGCAGAATTCACACCGCAGTTGCTGGAGCTATTGGCCGAACTTGCTGTGGCCTATGACGTTAATTTGATTGGTGGTTCGCACCTCGTTGTCGAAAACGAGCGTTTATTTAACGTCGCCTATCTCTGTCATCGCGACGGCCGAATCGATAAACAATACAAGCTGCACATCACTCCGGCGGAACAGCGTTGGTGGGGTGTGGAGCCCGGTGACAAGTTGGACGTCTTTGATACCGACTGCGGCAAGATCTCGATTCAGATCTGCTATGACTCAGAATTTCCCGAGCTCAGTCGACTTGCCGTCGAACAAGGTGCCAACCTGATCTTCGTGCCATTCAACACGGACACTCGCAATGGCTACCTTCGTGTCCGTCACTGTGCGGCAGCTCGCTGTATCGAAAACGAAGTCTACGTCACCATCGCGGGGTGTACGGGAAACCTACCCTTCGTCGAAAACGCCGACATTCACTATGCCCAATCGGCCATCCTGACGCCGTGCGATGTCACGTTCGCGCGTGACGGAATCGGTGCCCAGGCGAATGAGAATATTGAAACCGTGGTAATCCATGACGTCGACTTGGAACTCCTGCGTCGTCACCGTATCAGCGGCTCGGTTCGCAACTGGAACGACCGCCGTACCGATTTGTACGAAGTGATTCAAAAGTCCAAGAAGTGATCGACAAGCGATGCGGCAAAGCGGCACAATCGGCGACAAGGCATTGCGTCGTTGATGAATTCTCACGATACTGCTGAGCGTGAGGAACGAGCGGATTTTACATCTGACAAACATCCGCTTTGAATAGTCTGTTTTACAATTCGATACGCAAAGGCAAGCGGCAGCAACAGCTAGGACTGTTGCTGCTCCTGACGATCAGCTTTGCGCTAACAGGTTTCGTAGCCGTTCCAGATTCGCCTCGGCATTCGTCCTCACACGGCGAATTTGTCACTCTCGAGCGTTTCCCTTGTGAGAATTGCGGCTGCGGATGCCAATCTGCAGAGCAGTGTTGGGATCGCTGCTGCTGTCATAACGATGCTGAAAAACTGCGTTGGGCTGCGGCCAATGATGTCCAGCCACCTGATTTCTTGGTGAAGCGAGCTGCCGGTTCGGAGGCAACGTCAACGCCCCGAGCACGATGTCGGCATTGTCAGGCGAAGCCGACTCCGCAAGCGTCTTCCAAGGTTGCGGCAGACTCTGATGCGATCGTGAAAACGACTCGCGTGGTGCTGCTATGGAAGGCAGCGCAGTGTCGTGGTCTAAAGTCTATCTGGTCAATCTTTTCCGCAGTCTTTCTCGCGGATCCTCTTGTGATCAATGTGTCTCGTCCGGCAACCGATCGGGTTGACCTGATCGATGATTCCGGGACGTCTAGACGCGATTGTCCTGATCCGCCAGTCCCTTAGGCAGGGCGTTGGTTTCCTATTGTCTGTTTTCACTCCCTAGAACGAACGTACTTCGCTGCATCTTTTACGGAGTCGAAATCGGCTTGGTGAGAGACCAAACCTGACAGCTTCCTTCGACAGGTGGATCGCCCACGCTTTAGATGCTGCGTGCTCACCGCTGCGCGCTTACTACTGCGTGACTGCCGCTGCGATTTCGATACCGCTTCCTTCGCTGAAGTCTGGCGACGCTCGTTCCTCACAACAACGTGACGATCGTCAACTCAGCGAGGAGGCGACCTCGAACGGCGTGCACTCAGCAGCCATCCACTTCTTTGTTTGTTAACGGCGCTTCTTCAATGAGGCGAACGTCGCGGATTACTGCGCGCCGACCCCGATCAATTCAAACCCTTTCGTTATGCATCAATCAACACATCTAAATCCAAGGCGACATGCCTTCACGCTCGTCGAACTACTGGTCGTGATAGCGATCATCGGAATTCTCGTCGGACTGCTTTTGCCAGCAGTTCAAGCCGCCCGCGAAGCTGCTCGGCGAATGAGCTGCAGCAACAATCTTCGCCAAGTTGGGCTTGCGCTTCACAACTATGAATCGACATTCAAGCAATTGCCCCCTGCGGGCACGCGGGATGCGGACTTTTCAGTTCAAGCTCGTATCTTGCCCTACATCGAGCAATCGGGGCTGAATGATCAACTGCACTTCAACGTTCCCGCGTTTTCTGGAAGTTGGGCTGGGAAGCTGCCTCACCCGAAAAACGCTGCCGCTTTCGAGAAATCGATTCCAACTTATCTGTGTCCCAGCGACCCTGCGGATTCGACAACGACGGTCACCGTGAATAACACGACGGTGACGTATGGCGGCAACAACTACATGGCTAGCTTTGGCAGTAACCGTGATCAGAACTACGACTTCCGCTGGAAAACCGATGGAATGTTCTTCGAACCTTATGGCGTGAAGTTCAATCACGTGCTTGATGGGCTTTCTAATACCGTCATGTTCAGCGAAACCGTTCGAAGCCAAGGAGCCGATCAGGCGTTGCCTGCCGGTGAGCTTCCCATTCGCCCCTATCCGTTGACGCTTAACGGCTCTTCAGGCGTCAGTGCTTCGATGGGGACCGTTCCGGGCATGCAGGCTTCCGGAAGCCCTTGGAGTGGCTTCGTGGATGCCAACGGGAATATCGAAAACCCTGACGTCGCGAACTTTTGGAATTCGTTTACGAATTGGCGAGGTGGCAACAGTCCTGCGATACGCGGGCGCGGAATGAGCTGGGCGTTCACGGGGGCGATCAATTCAATGACCAATGGTTACCTCTCTCCCAATAGCCACACGCCAGACATCGTGACTCACTGGACGGGTTACTTCGCTCCACGAAGCTATCACTCCGGTGGCGCTCATCTATTGTTTGCCGACGGTTCGGTTCACTTCCTATCTGACAGCACCGATACCGAACTGCATCGTGACCTCCACAGCGCAAACGGTCGTGAGATCATTCAGGGGTTCGACCCATGATTCTCAAGGACGAAGCGACGAGCGTCCCGGCAAAACGGACGAAGCCTGTGCGATGGCCAGACTATGCGACGCTTTGGCGTTGGCATTTCTATGCGGGCGTGTTGAGTATCCCAATCGTTCTGGTGCTTTCGATCACTGGAACGATCTATCTCTTTCGTCCGCAGATTGATGCTTGGCAAGAACGGGCATTCGATCGGCTGGAAACGAGCCCCGACAGCATGCGATATGCAGAGCAGGTTCGAGCGGCAGAAGCTGCGACGGGAGGATGGTTGGCATGTTTGGAAGTCGAAAGCGAGCCGCAAACGAAAGTCGGCTTCAGTTCGGCTACCCGCGTGATTATCGAAGCGAATGGCAAGCGGTTGCGATGCTATGTTGATCCGGCAAATGCTCGTGTTCTGCAGAAGATCCACGACGATGATCGCTTGACCAGATTCGTCCGCAAGATCCATGGCAGTTTGCTTTTGGGACCTCGAGGATCTTACTTGGTCGAAATCGTCGCCAGTTGGACTGTCGTTCTGGTCGTGACCGGTTTGTTGTTATGGGTTCCGCCACGATGGCGATGGGCAGGCGTGATGTTCCCTCGGCTAAACCGTCGTGGCAAAACTCTGTGGAAGGATTTGCATAGCGTGACGGGATTTTGGGCGTCGAGCTTGATCCTGTTTCTCGTCTTCACCGGCCTGCCGTGGTCGACTTTCTGGGGCGACTATTTCAAATCGGCGCGTCGCTGGACTGGCACCTCAGTTGCTAAGCAAGACTGGGACGGAGGTCACAAGCAGCATTCCAAGGAGGCCAAAGGCAAATCACCGTGGCGCTCCGCTGGAGTCGATCCGTCAACCTACGACATCAACCAGATCGATCACGTCGCGGTTTTCGCGAAGTCGCTCGATTGGCTGCCGCCGGTCGAGATTGCTCCGCCATCGGACGGTACCTCGGTTTGGACGATCCGGTCGATGACTGCCAATCGGCCGCATCGGCAAACCTTCCGCTACGATGCTGAACGAGCGAAAGTTGTCCATCGTGAGCTGTTCACGGAAAAGCATTGGGTCGATCAACTCGTCGGCAATGGCATCGCTCTGCATGAAGGACAACGCTTTGTCGATTCTCGATGGGGATGGGTCAACCAAGCCGCTGCCCTGCTTGCGACCGGTTCGCTGGTCTGCATCAGTTTGACTGGCATTGTGCTTTGGCTGCGTAGGCGTCCCAGCACGGAGGCGTTGGGGGGATCTCGTTGGATGCCACCACCGCCAAAACGCGGGGTCGAAACTTTTCAAGAGGTTTCGCCAGCACGCAAAGCTGTCTTCATTGGGTGTTGTCTGGGGCTTTCGCTGTTGCTGCCGCTGTTCGGTGCAACGTTGCTAGTGATTTTGTTTGGGGATTGGGTCTATGCAACTTTGGTGGCAAGTCGCTGATCGTCAGGCAAATCGCGATAGCAATGGCCAGTGTCATGGCCGTGTGCTCGTCGGATTTTGAATGCTGCGTATAATCGAGGTCGACTTCAGCGATTGGATTGGAGTCGACCTCCTCTGAAGTTATTGAAGGGGCATTCTCAAACACGCGTTCGGCGGCTGACCGGTGTCGGAATCTAACGAAAACACTCCTAGCAACGACGAAACTTGCGCAACCTATCTAAAGGCGATTGCTGATCCGTTGCGGCTGAAGGTCGTGCGCGCTTTACAGATGGGGCCGCTCAGTGTTTCTGATATCGCGGAGCTGGTACAGCAAGAGATCGGTACGGTTTCCCATCACTTGCGTGTGCTCTATCACGCCGACATTGTTCAGACTCGGCGGGAAGGAAAGTTCATCTACTATTCGTTGAACGAAGAAATTTTGCGTGCGAAGAAACGCAAACCAGACGCCGTTTTTGACTTCGGTTGCTGCAAGCTAGACGTTAGTGAGTAGCCCGGTCGTCATCATTTGCAGGATGGATGGCTAGAGCGAGCAGAAAATACGTCGACCTGATGTCCGGTCGGGAAACTGCCAGTGCCAATCGGGGCCCGCTATTAAAGATTGGCGTATCGCAAGCAAAACCGGGCGTCTGAGTAGGGCACTGGCGTGCATTGGTGATCAGTGTTTCACGAACGAATGATGATCGTCAAAAACATTTCTGGTAAAACTTCTCGAAGCCTGTTGACTTTGTAGGTGAACACGCATATCTTCCCCGCCCCAGCCCAAGGCAACGCGAGCTGGGCCCGAGGAAACGAGGGGAGGAAGGATCCGAAATGGACACCTTCGAGAGCTTCAAAAAAAACAATTTTGAAATTCTCGCGAAGACAGGTTGACGGCGACACTCGCCGGCCCTATCTTCCCCGCCTCACTGATCGGCAACCGACTGACGCACTGCGGTGCTTCACTCGGCTGCGGATTAGCAGCGTCTTCCGAGACGTACCTGAAAAGGTGAACGCCGGAACATTGATATTTGACAATTTGGTTGTTTGGTAATTGGCATCAGTAATCTGCCAAGTGATTCGAAAGGATCGTTTGGCGACTACAGAACAAAGTTCTTCGGAATAGCGTTGCCAGTGCGAGCGAAGCACGTAAGTGCGAGCAAAAACTGGCTATTAGAATAGAAGCAAATCTGACAGGATTCTGTGCGAAAAAGCTGAATAGTGATGCGAGTTGATCTGCTTCGGCAGTGAGGCGAGCAAAGCTAATCAAGCCATGTGATATCGTTGCGGTAGTTGAACTACCAGCGGTTTCTTCGGTGCTTTGACCGGTGTGTTCTCTGCGGCTCGTTTCGCAGGTGGCATATCGAGTTTGAGTTCGGGATATCGTTGGCCAATCTACCAAGGGCACATGGGGGATGCCTTGGCGTTAAGAGTGTGGGCGTGGAAGTCTGCGAAATGCCTG